>NZ_JAMOKS010000008.1:0-248271 GCF_023656785.1 Parabacteroides caecihominis | reverse complement strand
GGCAAGCACCTCTCCCCGGCAACAGTCGCGGCTGATCTGGCGGAGCGACAATCCGGCGTTGCGCATCCAGGAGGTGTAAGGCACGCGGACGGTATAGTCGATCTCGTGGCGGCTTCCTTTTTTCGGGGACACGATGCGGCGGTAGCAGTCACTGCCGGGGATACGGGTCGATGGGTCGACCGCCAGGGCGCGGGCATCGTAACGGGCACGGCGGCGGCCGCTTACCACGATAGCCGGAAGCGTCAACGAATGCCCATCGGTTTGCAGACGGGGTTCGAGGACCAGGCTGCGCGATGAAGGGACACGGATATCTTCGAGCACGATATGCAGAGAGAGCGAGACACTGTCGTCGTCGCCCACCGAAGCGCCGCCCATCGAAAGGCGGATACCGGGTTGCTGCGCTTCCGTCGTAACGGGAGAGAGCAGCCATCCGGCGCATGCTATATATATAATGTATAGGATATCTTTCATACGGGGAGGGTTGTCAGTGGATAAAAAAGATCAGGGAAACGCCCGCACGGGTCGGACCGAAATAATGGCGGCGGTAACTGGCTATGACTTCCGTACAGTCATAACATACATATTTATCGTATTGCATATAGGCATAGCCGGCACCGACAAACGCTTCCAGTCCCCAATGACGGCCGATCACCCAATGATACCCCCAGGTCAGTCCGCCACCGTAGAGTGAGCCGCGGTAGTTTTTCTCTTCCAGTCCGGGAATAAAGGGGATTTGTCCGATATTGAAATGTCCGTAATGTCCGTGTAACCCGAAGAAGTGCCCTTCGTAAGTCTGGCAGGGCCAGTAGCGGAGTTCGGGTTGTACGAGGTAGTGTTTCAGTGACATATCATCTTTAAATTCCCAGGCATTATACGCTCCCCAAAGGTCGAGTGACAGTTTTTTACCCATCCGAAACTCAAAACCCATATTCGGGGTGGTAGTACCCCAATAAAGCAGGTTACTTTTCAATGCGACATGTTGTCCTTTCATTGGAAAGACGGATAACAAAGTGATCGTTATTATTAGATAGATTGATATTTTGTTCATGTTTTTCCTCTTTTACCCTGTACCTTATTTACGAAATAAGGTAAAACCCCTCTCTGATGAAGTGGTAAAAGGCTATTTCAACGGTAAATACAGCGGCGGATAGCTAGGGAAAAGACATAAAAACGGCAAAAAGGATGGTCCTGGATTGACCTCTTATTTGCAAAGGATGTTAAAATAGTTGACATCCCGGAAGAGGTATGTTTGAATTTGGATGGGTCTAAGGTTTTTTATGCAAAAAGGGAGAATAAGCCATAAAAAAGTTATAAAAAGCATCATGTAACTGCATAAATGCCCCTACCCAGTTTTCTTATAGTCTGAGAAAAAGGTTAATAGTTCTTTGTTATATCTTTTTATTCTATATCTTTGCACGAAAAGAACCTTTGAATTACAAACTTTCCTTACGAAACAAAGATAAAAAGATCACCGTTTTACCTTATTTCGTAAATAAGGTATTATGCCTTCCCAGTGACAAGATCATTCACGACTTTTGTAATCTTCCTGTTAGCTCTTTTCATGATGGATTGATCTAGTGAATCGAGATAGAAACGGGTGGATTGTTCTGAGGTGTGTCCGAGGGCCTGGCTGATGACGGCTATCGGTGTGTTTTGCCGCAGAGCTTCGGTAGCCCAGGTATGGCGCACCACATAGGAGGTGAGCGCTACCGGATGCCTGAGATAGTTGCCGATAATTTTCAGGTCGGCGTTGTAGCGCACCAGCTGATACTTGTAATAGCTGCGGCTGCCTCCGTCTTCGGGCAGGATAGGGAAGAGGTAACGGCTGTCTTTGCGGGCATACCGTTTGATGATCATCCGCATACCCGGAGTGATACTGACCTGTACCCGCACCCCGGTCTTCTGCCGGTGGTAGACGATATCCTTTCCCACGATATTGTCGCGTGTGAGATGTGCCAGATCGACGAACGGCATGCCGCAAGCCATAAAGCAGAAAAGGAAATAGTCGAGCGACCGGCGCAGTCCGGTGCTAGCCGAGGGTTGCATCTGTGCCAGTTCGCAGACCGCCTGCGAGGAAAGCGCGCGTTTGACGGTGATCTCCCGGCGCAGCCGCAGGTGTGCGAATGGAGATTTTTCGGGTATCTCAAACAATCCCGTCCTGCCTGCCCGGTTGTAGAGGGCGCGAAAACCCCCGACATAGCTGTTGACGGTATTGACCGCCAGTCCTTCGTCGCGCAGCGATTGGGCAAAATCGTCCACAAACGCCGCCGTCACCCTGCCGAAAGTCAGCGTGCCGCCTTTGGGAAACCTGTGCAGCCGGTTGTACAGCACCCTGTACAGATCCGCCCTGCTGTCTTTCCCGGCTTTCCGCATCTTTTCCGCCAGCTGTGACATGTAAATACATACATTCTGTTCCATATTTATCTCTTTTGATTGAGGTAAATATACAACAAGAAGAGAGGGGGTTATGAATTGTTATATTATCAGTAAAATAAAAAGAGAGGAATCTTTTATTTGCAGCAGAAAGTTATATCTTTGCAGATGAACTTATAAAAAAAATTAACTATGAAGTATTTAAATCCGAAAGCAGACCTTACGTTCAAACGCATTTTTGGCGAACATCCCGACCTGGTGATCAGTTTACTTAATGCCTTGTTGCCCTTAAAAGAGGGTGAGGAGATCAGTGAGATCGAATATCTTCCTTCCGAGATCGTACCCGACAATCCTTTGCGTAAATATAGTATTGTGGACGTTCGTTGTCGTGATATGAAAGGACGTCTGTTTTTGGTCGAGATGCAGATGCTCTGGTCTCCGGAGTTTCGCGAACGTGTCCTTTTCAATGCCTCCAAGGCTTATGTCCGCCAGCCGAATGTGGGCGAGGGTTACGAACTGTTGCAGCCGGTTTATTCGCTTAATCTGGTGAATGAAGTGTTTGAGCCTACTCTCGAAGGATATTACCACCACTATGCGATGGTGCATATCGAACACACGGATCATATCATCGACGGCTTGCAGTTGATCTTTGTCGAACTGCCCAAATTCACTCCTCATACTTATAGCGAGAAGCGTATGCACGTCCTTTGGCTCCGTTTCCTGACGGAGATAAATGAATCTACCCGTGTCGTCCCGAAAGAATTGCTCGAGACTCCTGAAATCACGAAAGCTCTGACAGTTCTTGAAGAATCGGCCTTTACCGACGAAGAACTGGCCGGATACGAACATTTCTGGGATGGCATCAGCGTGGAAAGAACACTCTATAACAGCGCTATACGTGAAAGCATCGCTGTTGGAAAAGCTGAAGGAATTGCCGAGGGGAAAGCCGAAGGTAGAGCCGAAGGGATCGCAGTTGGAAAAGCCGAAGGCCTTGCTGAAGGAGAAGCGAAGAGCAAATACCTTATTGCCGCCAATATGAAAAAATCAGGGGTCGATCCTCTTATCATTGCCCAGTGTACCGGTTTGCCAATAGATGAGATTGAACATCTTTAAAGGAAATGATCCGGTAAATCTTATTTATTCCCGAATCTGACCTTCCTCCGTGATCAATACGATCTGTAATTTATCCGGGGGAAGGAGCGGGATACAATGTGTATAGCATTTCTTCAAAAGGAGAGAAAAGAAGGGTGATTGTTCTCCGGAAGGGAATAACTGCCAGAGTTCGCGGGCGAGGGTAATCGTCTCGATGTGTCGGACTGTTGCTTCGGGGCAGCCGGCTTCGCGGGCGGTTTCCTTCAGGAAGTCTTTGTTCATGACTACTTTCTTGCTGTGGGTATCCAGAAATCCTTCCGCCAGCTTGACTGCTTTTCCGATCATGATTCCCATGACAACTTGGTCGAAGGAGAGTGCCGAGGCTATTTTCAATGTCTCGCCGATAAAGTTTCCGTAATGTACGAAAGCCTGTGGCGGTAATTCCGGGTAACGGGCTTTCAGATACCGTTCACTTTTGGCTCCTGAATTGATGACCAGTGTCCGGCAGCCGATGGCTTTGGCTACTTCGGCTTCTTTGCGGATAGAGGCGATGAAGGCGTCGGTGGAGAAAGGGCGTACGATGCCGGATGTCCCGATGATGGAGATGCCGCCAACGATGCCCAGCTTCGGGTTGAATGTCCTGGCGGCGAGTTCTTCTCCGCCGGGAACGGAGATCGTGACTGTCAGTCCGGGACTCGGCGGCAGGTGTTTAGCTGCCGGGTTGTTCTGACGGAACGCTTGTAAAACAGCAGCCAACTCTTCCGTGATCATTTTGCGGGGTGTCGTGTTGATGGCAGGGCCTCCGACTTCCAGCCCTAATCCGGGCAGAGTGACTGTGCCTACTCCCGGACCTGCGACGAAATGGACAGGCGCATCGTCGGAGGCAGTCGAAAAAGCCACGTTGGCAACGATCGTAGAGCCATTGGTGACATCCGGGTCATCACCGGCGTCTTTGATAACTGAACAGGTCGCGCTGTCACCGTCCCATTCGGTTGCGGCAACCGGCAAGGTGATTATTTCGCTCGAGGGCAGGGTGATGGATGCGGCTGTTTGTTCCTCTTTGCTTAATAGGGCGGTCAGGGCTGCTTTAGCCGCTGCTGTGGCACAGGCTCCGGTCGTATAGCCGTGATGCAGGGGAAAGAACTCCGGCAGCAGGCGTTCGATCTGTTTGCGTAATCCATCCTCTCCGTAAACGATGTAGAATGTTTCGGGCAATGCCGGCCGTTTGACAACGAATACGGGGATGGAACGTTTGCGGGCAGCCGTCACTTTCTCGTTGAAATAGCCTGACTGGCCGCTTTCCTTGGTGATAACGGCATCCGGTTGCAACCGGTCCATCAGTGCTCCGGCATCGTCTTCATCCTGATAGAAGCACAGATAGTCCGCAGGAAATCCCTGACGGGTGGCGGTTGTGAGCGACTCTTCGCGTTCAAGAATGCGGAACCATGCCGGGTGCTTTTCCCACCAGGGGCGTAGCGGGGCGATGGTGTTTACTCCGGTGAGGGCAAGCAGGTGCCGGATGCCATGTTCTTCCAGTTTACGGATGGCGTCGTCGTAACTGTCGCACCAGACCAGATCGGGGTCGCGGGGCGGATAACGCCGTTCGTAACGGATCACCGGCAACCCGAGGGAGGAGGATACTTCTGCAACCGTGCGGTGCAGGGCTGAGGCGAAGGGATGGGCGGCATCGACCAGCAACCGGATGTTTTTCTCCCGGCAAAATGTTTCCATCGCTGCCGTATCCATGCCTCCGGTCAGGCGGATGCCATGCGCGCACTCTATTTCCTGGAGCGCGCCTTTGGTCGAATAATAATAAGGTGCACTTCCTTCGTCTGCGATGCGGACGCTGGCCCGTCCCTCCGTTGTTCCTCCCAATATCAGTATCATAGCCTTTTCTGAAACAGGTTATTTACGGAACAGGTGTTTGAACTCGTCGGCATAAAGGCGTGAGAGGCCTTCGCGGTTGTCGATCGCGTCGCCTACCACCAGTAGGGTGGTCAACGTCAGATGGTTCTCTTTGACGATTTTCGCCAGGTCTTTCAACTCTCCGCGGTAGATGCGTTCGTCCTTCCAGGTCAGTTTATAGCAAGCGGCTACCGGTGTGGTAGGGGCGTAGTGTTCGAGAAGTTCTTCCTGCACCTTGTCCGCTATACCTGCACTGAGGTAGATGCACATCGTGCTCTGGCTGGCGGCCAGTTTATGTAGCTGTTCTTTTTCGGGCATCGGCGTGCGGCCTTCGCCACGGGTGAGGATGATGGTCTGTACCTTTTCCGGGATGGTGAACTGTGAGCGCAAAGCGGCAGCGGCAGCCTGGAAAGAGGATATCCCCGGGGTGATATGATAACTCATATGGAACTGGTCGAAGAAAGCCATCTGCTCCTGTATCGCCCCGTAGATGCAGGGGTCGCCGGTATGCAGGCGCACAACGAACTTGCCCCTGTCGTAGAACTCTTTCATCAGGATGAACTGTTCTTCCAGGTTCATATCCGCCGAACTGCGTACGGTGGCTCCCGGTTTCGCACAATAGGTCAGTTCTTTTGGGACGAGGCTGCCGGCATACAGGATCAGGTCTGCCTTTTCGAGCATCCTCCTGCCACGTATCGAGATCAGCTCCGGATCGCCCGGACCGGCACCGACTATTTCGATATGGCCTTGCCGCTGTACGGATTTATCCATTGCCACGGCAAATGTATAATCGTTGCTTTCTCCCAGCTGCCCCTTTTGTTTCTCCAGTAACAGGAGTCCGCCTCCGGCACTTTGTATCGCCGCGGCTTCCGCCACGCTCGATGACTGGGTGACTTCTTTTACCTTAGCGGAAGGGTTGGGGACGGCGAGTTTGTTCAGAACGTCTGCCGGGTAGGTCTTGAACGGACAGTCCATAATGCCGTAGGCCAGCAGGGCCAGGAGTGCTTCGTCCTTTTTCAGGTCGATGGAGGATATGTCGGCGATGGATTCGGGACAGAGGTTGTTGTCGATCAGGGTGGCAATGATATGCTGGTGCATCTCGACAGGATCGCCTTTGAGGTCTTTCCGGCAGCCGATACCCAGGTGCAGCACTTTCGGGAAGTAGGAGACCATCTTGATATCCGCTTCGTAGATAAACGGCCCGACGGTGATCACCAACTCGAACTGGTCGAGGGGAATGTCCGAGAATTTATTGAATATACGGACATGGTCCGGACAGGTGTGTTCGAGGTATTCCGTACCCTTCTCGCGTACATTTAATATAAGGGCTGTCGGTTTTTTATTGACGAAGGCGGCAATGCAGGCATTCATTGCATTTTCATTGTCCGTCAGGTCGTCGGCTACGACAGACCAACCGAATTTTTCTCCCAGCGTATCGAGCGCCCACAATCCGGTATTATCGCTTTGGGTGGTGACAATGGCGTTGCCCCCGAGTACCTGTGCCAGTTCGATGCTCAACTCGTTTGCCCCTCCGATATGGCCGGAGAGGACCGGGATGATATATTTACCGGTACTGTCGATGCAGACGACCGCCGGGTCGGTATGCTTGTCCATTATATAAGGAGCGATGCAGCGTACGCAGATACCCATTGCCCCGATAAATATGATCGCGTCCGACTGGAGGAACAGGTCTCCGACAATGGTGTCGATCGATTCCATTACTACCGTCTCTTCCTGCGATTCCTTGCTGTAGATCACAGCATCAGGATATTGTTTCTTTATTTGCCGTGCCAGCGGCAGACTGCTGACCGATACCACGACGATTGCTACTGATCGTTTATTCATCGTTCTTTTATTTTGCTTCTTTAAATGCCTTTAGTATGGTGATCGGGTTATAATCGCCGACACTTACATGCAAAGGTTCGTCTAATTTTAATCCGGCTTCGTGAACCGATTCTATAAATAACTTTTCACTCTCTTCGGATACGGAGTTGAATACCAGCAGGCCGTCGGGAGCGAGATAACGGGCTACTTTGCCTACGATCTCTTTCAGCTTGCCTCCGTGCCCGCCGATAAATACGGCATCGGGTGCGGGCAGGTCGGAAACGTCTTCCTCCATGAAGTCACATATATGTACGTCGATACCCGGTGCTCCCAGTTTCGAACTGTTTTCTTCCATCAGTTTCCAGCATTCCTTGCGGATCTCGAATGCGTGGATGTGGAGATGGGGATATTGCCTTTTCGCTTCGATGGAAACCGATCCCGTACAGAAACCGATATCCCAGAAGTGGTTGCACATCGGAAGCATCAGCATGCTCATATCTAGTATCCGGACAGGCGCTTTCGTGATCATACGTTCCCTGCCGTCGAGCAGTTCGAACAGCTTGTCGGGGATGCCCAGCGGACGGTAGGTGATATCGTTGTACATCCGTTGCAGTATCACGCAATTCGGACTGTCGATGGGATATTCTTCCACTTCCGACAGGACAAGCGAGCGTGAGATGCGCTGCTTTTCCGGGTTGCCCAGATGTTCTCCTATATACATTTTATATTGTGTGAAACCGTATTTCAGCAGGCGCATAGCGATGGAGGCCGGGGTACGCACATGGTCGGTCAATACTCCGATTTTCCCCCGGTTTTCTATCAGTGCGCAGTCGAGTTCATGCCACGGACGTCCGGTGAGGGATACCATGGTCATGTCTTCATACGATACTTTTAGTTCGTGCGAAAGCATCTGTAGTGAATTGAACGAGGGCAGAAGCGTTATTTCCGCTTCCGGCATCCGTTTAAGTATCGTTGAAGCAAATCCGTAGAACAAAGGGTCGCCCGAAGCGAATACAACGATCTTCTGATGGTATTCGTATTCGTCGAAAACGTTGTCGAGCGGTACTTTAATATCGATCCATATAGCATCCGGCGGCAGGAAAGGCATGACGATCTCATGATGGCGCTTGCCTCCTGAAAAGTATGTGTTGCTGTTGATTATATCTACTATTGTCTTGTTGTTGCTGATGTAGTTGGGGTCATCGGGAATGCCGATGACAGTGAATTGTGTTCTCATACGTCTCTTCCTGGTTTTAAATTAATAGCGTCGTTGTAACAAAGTATAGCGTTGGTCAGTGTAGCCGCAAGGTTACTTCCGCCTTTCCGTCCTTCAACGATGAGTTTGGGGATGGAGGTGAACGGTTTGACCATATGTTTCGATTCCTGTACGTGCACAAAACCGACGGGGGCGGCGATGATTCCGGCAGGAGTCGCTTTACCCTTGCGGATCAGGTCGCATAGTTCCATCAGTGCCGTCGGGGCATTACCGAATACGAACAGGGCGTCCGGATGCTCGCTGACGGCAATCCGTATGCCGGCCTGTGTGCGGGTAATCCCTTTTTCGGTAGCGAGAGCAACGGTTTTCTCGTCTTGCAGATAACATTTCACTTCGAGTCCCATGCGTTGCAAAGCACCTTTGCGGATGCCGGATGCCGCCATGGTGACATCGGTGATGATGGTACGGACTGCGCCGCTGCTTAGTTTTTCATAGAGTATGGAAACGGCATTATCGTCTATCCGCAGTACGTTTTCCATATCGAAATCGGCTGTTGTATGGATGGCATGCAGCAAGGCCCATTTCTTGTCTAATGGAATATCCTGGTTTTTCAGTTCTTTCTCAATGGTGCGGAAGCTGCGGATCATGATGTCCTGTCCGATTCCGGTTTCCTTGGCAACCATCTTGATCTCGCCATAATAACCGCGCGGAGTGATCATTTTATTTTCGAACTGATAGGTCTGTGAATTGCCGATAAGGATGACGGTGAACATATCCACCTGTTCCGGGTCAAAATCTGCCAGTGTAGTGATCGTCACTTCCTGTTCTTCGCGTCCTGCCTGGCGGACAAAGCCGACCGGTGTCTGCGGATCGCGTTCCTGTAGGAAAATTTCAATCAGGCGGTAGAACTGCCAGTAGCGGCCTTCGCTTTTGGGATTATAGATGGCGGTGATAAAGTCTGCCGAAGCGGCAGCTTTAATGCGTTTTTCTATCAGTTCCCACGGTGTCATCAGGTCGGAGAGGGAGATCACGCAAAAGTCATGTCCTACCGGGGCACCCAACAGGGAGGCTGCCTTCTGGAAGGCACTGATCCCGGGCAGCACTTCGATGCTGATATTACTTCCTTTTTCGCGTTTCATCTCGTAGATAAGCGGGGCCATCCCGTAGATGCCGGCATCGCCGGAGCTGATAACGGTTACTACTTTGCCTTCGGCCGCATAATTATATGCTTCTTCGGCACGTGCCTTCTCCCGTTTCATCCCTGAGTCGATACATATGGCTCCGGGACGGATTATCTTTTCAATGAACCGGAAGTAATATTTGTATCCCACGATAACGTCCGATTGCCGGATGGCAGATAACACTGCGGGAGTAATGTCTGATTCACTGCCGGGTCCGATACCGGCTACGATTATTTTACCTGTGCTCATTTATAGCTTTGAGTTATTGATTCTGATACATTCGGTTGTAATCATACAGACACAAAGATAATCTATTTATTTCGTACCGGTAGACTTTTGACGGTTTTGTTCTTAAAAATGCGCTTTCGCGCTTTGCGCTTGAGTTGCAGGAATTGCAGCCAGGAAAGTACTCGTAGTAACACAACAAGTAAAATAACGCCTAACAGAATATAACTGACTAAGGGAGTTGACATTCTCCCCTCAACAAAAGTATTATCCCCACCCTTACCAAGGGATAATAGCACATACAATTTGGTTATCATAATTTAATAAGAATCTGTATTTTAACAATACAAAGGTAGCCTATGCAGCAGAAGGGGAATATATATAAAATCACATATAAAATATATAATCTGATATTCTTTCAGCTGTTCAGTTTCTTCTTTAATTCTTCGGGGGTAAGTCCGAATTGTGTCTTACAGAACTTATAGAAATGAGAATGTGAACTGAAATCGAAATCGTCGATTATACTTTTGAAATCTTCTCCTTTCGTCGTCAGGCATTTTAAAATCCGTTTCGCCTTTTCATTCAGTAACCACTGGTAGGCAGGAATACCGAAGTTTTCTTTGAATTTGACCCGGAAGGAGTTTATCCCATATCCCATCAGATTGGCCAGTTCTTTGACATTCTTTACTTTCATATAATTTTCCGCTACCTGTTTTTCGAACTCAGACGGGTGATTGGCCAGCAGATAGAAAAAATGACCTAAATCTTTACTGGGGTAGACTGTTTTGAGAAGATAGAACAGTTCCTCTCTTTTGGCAAGATATAAGTTGTAATTCAAATAATTATTCTCTAGATATTGGATGAGAAGTTTTAAAAAGCTGTAGAGAGGTTCGATTATCTTTAGTTCTATCCATTCAAACGAGGATTCGGGTAACAGGTCATATTGAGCCCGGAAACGAAATAACTCATCGATAGTCAGACTATCGAAGGTGAACGCAATAATTTGCGAACATGGAGTAATTTCATAGGTGTATTTTTCATGCCCTTTAAGAAAGAGCATATGCGGTTCGCCAATGGACTTCGTTTGAGTATGTGGAGAATATATTTTTACAGATCCGTCCAGTATGAAGAAAATCATATTATTATATAGGTAAGATTCAGTTAAATCTATTCCTTCGGGCTTTATGAGAAGATCAAAGCCTGCATGTAATGACTGACTGTTAGGTATTTCAGAAGGCGCGTTATTTATCGTACTTTTCATGTTTTTGTTTGGATTTAGTTGTTGTTTTACATTCCATGTGAATGTATATGCAAAAAAAATACAATGTTCCAGTTTGTTATGTATACAAAATATCATTTTATGTGCATATTTTGATATAAATAAAAATGCAAGTAAAGATGGTAAATAATTAGTTGATAACAGATAATATATTTACTATTATTGCTCCTTTAATAATGTAAAAGTTCTGGTTGTGTAAATTAGAATTTCAAGAATGTATTGATATAAAAAACCGGCCTTTCCCCGTATGAGGAAAGAGGCCGGTTTTCATTTGTGACTCTGTGACGGATAATGGACGTTTGACCCGTCAGTCTTTTTCAGCAGCGTATTGCTTCTTCTTATCCATGATATCGACCATTTTGTGTTTGGCCGCAAAACGGGCATGTTCGATGAAGATGTCCTGTATGTCGGGATTCTGTCCCAGACCTTCCATCAGGACGGATACTTTGTAACCGTTGTCTTCCAGCTCCTTTTTCCAGTCGCCTGCTATATCATTGTTGGCATGGTCGCCGGCAACGAACATGAAAGGCATGAGCATGACTTTCTTTACGCCGCTGGTCTTGAGCTTGGCAAGCATCGTATCGAAAGTGGGATAACCTTCGATCGTTCCGACATGGAAGTTGTCATAGCCTTTTGCTTTCAGCATATAATCGGTCATGGCATACTGTGCAGTCGAAGGAGTGTAGGTGCCGTGTCCCACCAGGACGGTAGCTCCTTCCTTGGCTCCTTTCCGGACGATAGCTGCAATGACGTTTTCATAATCTTCGGGAGTGTACAGCAGCGGGTTTCCGATACGGATATCCTTGAACTCTTTTTCCAGTGAGGCGATATCTTTGCGGAGGGATTCCATTTCTACGCCTTCAATGATATTTGTGGACTGGATCAGGATATGGGTGAAACCATCCGCTTTCAGTTGTTTCAGTGCTTCGGCGGGGTTGACTTTATCAATACCCCGTGTTTTCAGGCGGCGCATAATGATGCGTGAGGTATAGGCTTCGCGTACTTCGACTCCTTTGAATGCTTCTTTCGCTTTGTTATTGATGGCGTCGATCGTCAGTTGGCGTGTTTCGTCGTAGGTGGTTCCAAAATGGACCATCAGCAGCGCTGCCTTATCGCCTGCCTGCATGGATGCGAACAGGTCGGAGGATTTGAAATTTCCTTCGCCGTCATCGTGGGGAACGGTCTGGGCAGGGGTGTCGGTCACTGTCTCCTGCAACATACCGTGTGCAAAAGACATACTCATTGAACAACCTACAAGAAAGGCTGTCAGCAGACATTTCTTTTTCATTGAAAGAGATTTGTTTTATGTTCATAATAGCCCTCCTGGCCCCGGGAGAACGGATTTGTCTGTCTGGCAGGTTTCCTGACTTGCCCGGAAAACGACCTTCCCATCCTTGTTTCGGACAGTGGTGTAAGAATGCTTTCCTTATTATCGGGCTTCACAGTAGCGGGCACTGTTCCGGATTCTCACCGGATTCCCTTTTATACGGCAACCGGAGGCTGGCGTATCACCAAAGCGGGACAAAGATAGAAATTTATTTAAAATAAGGGAGCTTTTATAATCTCTTAATTGAATCTTCCGCAACAACTTTCTCATGGATTGTGTTCCATTTACCACAATAAAACCGGACATGGAATATGTCTTACTATTAACATCAAACAATTGTATATATGGAGTGGTTTGCAGATTTGCTCAAACATTATCCGGAACTGGCTATCTTTCTGACACTGGCTTTCGGTTTCTGGATAGGTAAATTTAAGATAGGTAAATTTTCTTTGGGAACAGTTACCAGCGTATTGCTGGTCGGTGTATTAATCGGACAATTGCATATCGATATCGGGGCACCCATTAAATCCGTATTCTTCCTTCTGTTCCTTTTTGCCGTGGGATATAGTGTCGGTCCGCAGTTCTTCCGCGGGCTGAAAAAGGAAGGACTTCCGCAGATGCTTTTTGCTGTACTGATGTGTTTGTTCTCTCTGTTCGTTCCTTTTTTGCTTGCCAAGCTGATGGGCTATAATGCCGGAGAGGCGGCTGGATTGTTGGCTGGTTCGCAGACGATCTCTGCGGTGCTGGGGGTAGCGGAAGATACGATCAACCAGAGCGGGTTGAGTGCGGCGGACAAAACATCCATGATCAATGTGATGCCTGTGGCTTATGCCGTCTGTTATATTTTCGGTACGGCCGGTTCTGCCTGGCTGATGAGCGATGTGGCTCCCCGTTTGCTAGGTGGACTGCCTTCGGTAAAGAAGGCTTGTAAAGAGCTGGAAGCAAAGATGGGTACCGACGACGAAAGCGAGCAACCCGGTTTTATGCCGGCAGCACGTCCCATCACTTTCCGCGCTTATAAGATCAGCAATGACTGGTTCGGGGCGGGCAAGACCATACAGGAGCTGGAAGATTCTCTGGAAGGGCAGGGCCGTCGTCTGTTTGTGGAACGCGTACGTATCAGTAATGTAGTGTATGATGTGAAACCGGACCTGATGCTTCAGAAAGGGAACGAGGTGGTGTTGAGCGGTCGCCGTGAATTTGTGATCGGAGAAGAAGACTGGATCGGTGACGAAGTGAACGACCTTGAATTGTTGGACTTCCCAGCAGAGACATTGCCCGTGCTGATCTCCCGTAAGAAGTTTTCGGGAATGACTGTAGCCGGTCTCCGCAGTGAAAAGGTGATGCACGGCGTCAGCATTAAAAGTATCAAACGTGCGGGTGTCAATATACCTGTGCTGGCTGCGACAAAAATTAATCCGGGCGATATGCTCGAACTGGTAGGTACCAAGATGGAGGTGAATGCCGCGGCTGCGACTTTGGGTTATGCCGACCGGCCGACCAACCAGACGGATATGATCTTTGTCGGCCTGGGGATCTTTATCGGTGGCGTGATCGGCTCGTTGGTGGTACATTTCGGAAATATACCGATCAGCCTGAGTACGAGTGGCGGGGCATTGATTGCAGGACTGGTATTCGGATGGCTTCGCTCCAAACACCCGACATTCGGACGCATTCCGGAGCCTTCCTTGTGGGTATTAAATAATGTAGGACTGAATATGTTCATTGCTGTGGTCGGCATTACGGCCGGACCGAGTTTTGTGACCGGCTTCAAAGAAGTAGGCGTGAGTCTGTTCATTATCGGGGCGCTGGCTACGACCATTCCGCTGATAGCCGGTGTCCTGATGGGCCGCTATCTCTTTAAATTCCATCCAGCCATTACACTGGGTTGTACTTCAGGAGCACGAACAACGACAGCTGCCCTCGGTGCGATAGAAGATGCGGTGGAAAGCCAAACGCCGGCGTTAGGATATACAGTTACTTATGCTGTCGGTAACACCTTGCTGATTATCTGGGGAGTGGTTATCGTGTTATTGATGTAAACAGGATAAAATCCAAATAATTACTTATACATTATATATAATATGGAAGAAAACAATAAAATCGTAGTCACCCGTGAATACGAAAAGAAAATGTCGGAGATCAGTCCGTTCGAATTAAAGGACATACTGATCCGGTTAGCCGACGAGAGTGCCCGCAAAAGTACCCACATCATGTTGAATGCCGGTCGTGGCAACCCGAACTGGATTGCTACCACGCCACGCGAAGCCTTTTTCCTGCTCGGCCAGTTTGCTTTGGAAGAATGCCGCCGCGGGGTTAAACTGGAAGACGGCATGGTCGGTCTTGCCGGCGTTCCCCAGAAACCAAGTATCGCCTATCGGTTCAGGGAGTTTCTTGACAAACATGAGGGGGCACCGGGTTCCGAACTTTTACGTGATACCTATAATTATATGGTACGTGTAAAGGATGTTGATGAAAACGACCTGGTACATGAGTGGGCAGAAGGTGTGATCGGTGACCAGTATCCTGTTCCCGACCGTATTTTGAAATATACGGAAGTGTTGGTGCGTGATTACCTGAACCAGGCATTATGTAACAACCGGCCGCCCAAAGGTAAATTCGATTTGTTTGCCACCGAGGGTGGTACGGCTGCCATGTGTTACATCTTCGACTCCCTTCAACAGAACTTCCTGTTGAATAAAGGAGACAAGATCGTCCTGTTTGCTCCGGTCTTTACCCCTTATATAGAAATACCCGAACAGGCCCGTTATCTGTTTGATGTAACGGAAATACATGCGCTGAAAATGACGGGTGACGGATATCATACCTGGCAATATCAGGAAAAAGACCTGGATGTATTGAAGGATCCGTCTGTCAAGGCTGTCTTTATTGTCAATCCGAGTAATCCGCCTTCTTATGCTTTGACACCCGGATTGATGGAGCGTATTGTCGACATCGTTACCAATTATAATCCCAACCTGATGATTATTACCGACGATGTATATGCCACTTATGTGCATGGTTTCCGTTCCCTGATGGCAGAACTTCCTGATAATACATTGTGCGTTTATTCTTTCTCCAAGTATTTCGGTGCGACAGGCTGGCGTCTGGCGGTCATCTCTTTGCATGAAGATAATATATATGATCGTATGATTTCCCAACTGCCGGAGGATAAGAAAGCGGCATTGGCAAAGCGTTACAGCAGTATCATGCTCGACCCGTCGAAGATGAAGTTTATCGACCGCATGGTAGCCGACAGCCGCCAGGTCGCACTTAATCATACATCCGGACTTTCCCTGCCACAGCAGACACAGATGTCTTTGTTTGCCTCTTTCTCCTTACTGGATTCCGAGAACCTGTATCAGTCCCGCATGATCGACATCATTCACGAACGTCTGCACACTCTTTGGAAAAGTTCAGGATTTACCTTGCTGGATGATCCTCTCCGTGCCGGTTATTACAGTGAAATAGATATGGAAGTATGGGCAAAGAAATTCTATGGAGACGATTTCTTCGAATATCTGAAAGCCAACTACGAACCGGTCGATGTCGTGTTCCGCCTGGCACAGGAAACATCGCTTGTCCTGTTAAACGGCGGAGGTTTCGATGCTCCCGAATGGTCTATCCGTGCTTCGCTTGCTAATCTGAAAACGGAAGACTATGTCCGGATCGGCGAGGGGATCGCTTCCATCCTTCATAGTTATGCCGCGAAATGGCAAGAATCGACAAAAGATAAATAAGTTAAGAATAGTTTATATATCGTTGAACAAAATAAGTTCGCCACGCGTTTTATAAATGAACGTGAGGCGAACTTTCTTATTTGTATAGACAACCTCTATCGGGTCATAGACATTATTGAATAAAAGGTGTTTTATTTATATATACATTTGTTAATGACAAAATAGAAATGCAAAACGATATGATGTCTTATATATTACATTCTTTACGACATGAAATTTTTTTATTTGCATATACAAGCATTCTGATAAACAAACAACTAATAAGATTATAATATGGTGTACGACATTGAAATGCTGAGAAGCTTTTATTCCAATTTCCCGAAAAGGGTAGATGTGGCCCGCGAAAAGATCGGTCGTCCGATGACTCTGGCCGAGAAAATCTTATATGCTCATTTATATGACGAAAAGGCATTACGCCTGTTCAGGCGTGGAGACGATTATGTGAACTTCCGTCCCGATCGTGTGGCGATGCAGGATGCAACGGCCCAGATGGCATTGTTGCAATTCATGAATGCAGGAAAAAAGAAATCCGCTGTCCCGGCAACCGTCCATTGCGATCACTTGATCCAGGCGAATATCGGTGCGAAAGCAGATATTGAAACGGCAACAAAAGGGAACAGCGAAGTGTATGATTTCCTGAAATCCGTATCCGATAAGTTCGGTATCGGTTTCTGGAAACCCGGAGCAGGAATTATCCATCAGGTAGTATTGGAAAACTATGCCTTCCCCGGCGGAATGATGGTCGGAACAGACTCACACACGCCGAATGCCGGCGGATTGGGAATGGTAGCTATCGGTGTCGGAGGTGCCGATGCCGTCGATGTAATGACCGGGATGGAATGGGAACTGAAGATGCCGAAGCTGATCGGTGTCAAGCTGACCGGACGTCTGAGCGGCTGGGCTTCACCGAAAGATGTCATCCTGAAACTGGCCGGTATCCTGACCGTAAAGGGCGGGACGAATGCCATTATCGAATATTTCGGAGAAGGTGCTTCCTCTATTTCCGCTACGGGAAAAGCGACAATCTGTAACATGGGTGCCGAAGTGGGTGCCACTACTTCATTGTTCCCGTACGATCTGAATATGGCAACTTATCTGCGTGCCACTGGCCGCGATACCGTTGCAGCCTGGGCCGATGCTATCCAGGATTATCTGGAAGCCGATATGGAAGTAAGGGCACAGCCGGATGAATATTATGACCGCGTGATCGTCATCAACCTGTCCGAACTGGAACCGCATATCAATGGCCCCTTCACTCCGGATGCGGCAACGCCTATCTCTGAGTTTGCCGCGAAGGTAAAAGCAAACGGCTATCCCCGTAAGATGGAAGTCGGCCTGATCGGTTCATGTACGAACTCCTCTTATCAGGATTTAAGCCGTGCCGCCTCTATCGCCCGGCAGGCTTTTGAAGATAAAATACCTGTTGCTTCCCCGTTGATCATCAACCCGGGATCGGAACAGATCCGTTATACAGCCGAACGTGACGGTATCATCGGTGACTTTGAAAAACTAGGCGCGACCATTATGGCAAACGCCTGCGGTCCGTGTATCGGCCAGTGGAAACGTCACACCGACGATAACACCCGCAAGAACTCAATCGTAACCTCCTTTAACCGTAATTTCGCCAAACGTGCAGACGGCAATCCGAATACACATGCTTTTGTCGCTTCCCCGGAACTGACGCTTGCATTGACTATTGCCGGTGACCTTTGTTTCAATCCGTTGACGGATACATTGAAGACCGAAGACGGTCGCGAAGTAAAACTCCGTGAGCCGCAGGGAACTGATTTCCCGCCCAAAGGTTTTGATGTAAAAGATAACGGTTATCTGGCTCCGACCGGAAAAGATGCGGAAGTAAAGATCAGTCCCGATTCAAACCGTTTGCAGGTACTGCATCCTTTTGCTCCGTGGGATGAAAACGATTTGCTGGAAATGCCTCTTTTGATCAAGGCTTCGGGTAAATGTACGACAGACCATATTTCAATGGCCGGTCCGTGGCTCCGCTTCCGTGGTCATCTGGAAAATATATCCGACAATATGCTGATGGGGGCGGTGAACGCTTTCAACGGTCAGACGAATGCCGTATTGAACCAGTTGAATAATACATATGAAGCAGTCTCCGCCGTTGCCAAACAGTATAAGGCGAAAGGCATTTCATCCATCGTGGTTGCCGAAGAGAACTACGGTGAAGGCTCCTCCCGTGAACACGCCGCAATGGAACCCCGTTTCCTGAATGTGAAAGTGATCCTTGCCAAGAGTTTTGCCCGCATCCATGAAACGAACCTGAAAAAGCAGGGAATGCTTGCCCTGACTTTTGCCGACAAGGACGATTACGATAAGATTCGTGAAAACGATCACATCTCCATCATCGGTCTGAAAGAGTTTACACCGGGCAAGCCATTAACTGCTATCGTATTGCAT
Source organism: Parabacteroides caecihominis (assembly GCF_023656785.1). NCBI lineage: Bacteria > Pseudomonadati > Bacteroidota > Bacteroidia > Bacteroidales > Tannerellaceae > Parabacteroides > Parabacteroides caecihominis. The sequence continues at coordinate 229,688 of NZ_JAMOKS010000008.1, read as the reverse complement.
GCGGATGGCACACAGGAATCATTCCCTGTAAATCACACGTACAATGATTTGCAGATCCGATGGTTCAAGTCCGGATCAGCATTGAATATGGCACATGTATAGGAAATAATGAACCCCAATAACAGGTTTTGCAGGATCGGGAAGCCCCGCCCCTTCAATCAAACCGGCCTGTTCCATTATGACGGCGTCTGTACGGGCGGTTCGCGAACCGCCCCTACCAACGATGCCACATTCATTCACTTTTGACAAAGACTGAACAAAATTAATAAACTATCATCATGAATAAAATAACAAAACAAAACGACCATTTGATCGTCCCGGACAAAGTAACCATCCCTTTTATCGAAGGTGACGGAGTGGGAGCGGAGATCACCCCGGTTAGCCAGAAGATTGTAAACGCTGCCATCGAAAAAGCATATGGCAGCCGGCGCTCTATCGAATGGAAAGAAGTACTGGCTGGTGAAAAGGCTTTCAATCAAACAGGCAGCTGGCTGCCCGACGAAACAATGGATGCTTTCCGCGAATATATAGTCGGTATCAAAGGTCCGCTGACTACTCCTATCGGCGGCGGTATCCGTTCCCTGAACGTGGCTTTACGGCAGACACTCGACCTGTATGTTTGCCTGCGTCCTGTCCGTTGGTTTAAAGGTGTCGTCTCTCCGGTACGTGAACCGCAGAAGGTCGATATGTATGTCTTCCGTGAGAATACGGAAGACATCTATGCCGGTATCGAATGGCAGCAAGGAACACCTGAAGCAGCAAAATTCCTTCGGTTCCTGACGGAAGAAATGGGAGTGACGAAAGTACGTTTCCCGGAAACATCTTCATTCGGTGTGAAACCTGTATCGGTAGAAGGAACCGAACGGCTGGTGCGTGCCGCCATCGAGTTTGCCCTGACCAATCAGTTGCCGAGTGTAACGCTGGTGCACAAAGGAAATATCATGAAGTTCACCGAAGGCGGTTTCAAACTCTGGGGATATGCCCTGGCGGAACGCGAGTTTGGCAACAAGACATTCACTTGGCCGCAATACGAAAAGATCAAAAAGGAAAAGGGGGAAGCCGAAGCCGCCAAAGCGCTGGCAGAAGCATCGGCTACCGGAAAGGTCATCATCAAAGATGTGATTGCCGACGCTTTCCTGCAAAATACCTTATTGATCCCGGAAGAATACTCCGTTATTGCGACGCTCAACCTGAACGGCGATTATATCTCCGACCAATTGGCCGCCATGGTAGGTGGCATCGGAATCGCACCGGGTGCCAATATCAACTACAACAGCGGTTATGCTATTTTTGAAGCGACGCATGGCACGGCGCCTAATATTGCCGGAAAGAATATCGTGAACCCGTCTTCCCTTTTACTCTCCTCCGTGATGATGCTTGAATATATGGGGTGGAACGAAGCTGCCAACCTGATCACGGCCGCCATGGAAAAGGCTTTCTCGAAGGGAGAAGCAACGAATGACCTGGCACGTTTTATGCCGGAAGGAAAATCTCTTGGCACCAAAGAATTTGGTGATTGTATCATATCTTTATTGTAACCTCGTAAAAATAACTCGTGATGAAAAAAGAATATCTTATTTACAAACTGTCGGATGCGTCAAAAGATGCCTGCAAGATTGATAACGAACTGTTCCCGATGTACAACGTGAAACGCGGTCTGCGTAACGAAGACGGCAGCGGGGTGTTGGTCGGCCTGACTAAGATCGGTAATGTAGTTGGTTACGAACGCCTGCCGGATAATGGTGGCCTGAAAGCTATTCCCGGTAAACTGTTTTACAGAGGTTACGATGTGGAGGACCTGGCTCATGCCCTGATCAAAGAAAAACGTTTCGGTTTTGAGGAAGTGGCTTACCTGTTGCTTTCCGGAAAATTGCCCGATAAAGAAGAGTTAGCCTCTTTCAAAGGCTTGATCTGCGATAATATGCCGTTGGAGCAGAAAACCAAGATGAATATCCTCGATCTGGAAGGGCAGAATATCATGAATATCCTTGCCCGTAGTGTTTTGGAAATGTATACGTTCGATCCGAATCCGGACGATACTTCCCGTGACAACCTGATGCGCCAGTCTATCGAACTGATCTCGCGTTTCCCTACCATTATAGCGTATGCTTATAATATTTATCGTCATAGTACACACGGTCGTTCCCTGCATATCCGTCATCCGCACGAAAACCTTTCGCTTGCGGAAAACTTCCTGCATATGCTGAAAAAAGACTTTACGGAACTGGATGCCCGTACACTTGACCTGTTGCTTGTCTTGCAGGCTGAGCACGGTGGCGGTAATAACTCGACCTTTACAGTTCGTGTAACCAGTTCGACCGGAACGGATACCTATTCTTCTATTGCAGCCGGCATCGGTTCATTGAAAGGCCCGTTGCACGGTGGCGCCAATATCCAGGTTGTCGATATGTTCCATCATTTGAAAGAGAACATTGGCGACTGGAAGAATGTGGATGAAATCGATACTTATTTCATGCGCATGCTGAACAAAGAGGCTTATAACAAGACCGGCCTGATTTACGGTATCGGTCATGCCGTCTATACAATTTCCGATCCGCGTGCCGTTGTTTTGAAAGAACTGGCTCGTGACCTGGCCAAGGAAAAAGGACGTGAAGAAGAATTTGCCTTCCTCGAACTGCTGGAAGAACGTGCCATCGAATGTTTCGCCAAACATAAAGGAACGAAGAAACGTGTTTCTTCAAACGTGGACTTCTATTCAGGCTTTGTGTATGAAATGATCGGTTTGCCGCAGGAAATCTATACACCGCTGTTTGCTATGGCCCGTATCGTAGGTTGGACTGCCCATCGCATTGAAGAATTACATTTCGATGGTAAGCGTATTATCCGTCCGGCTTATAAGAATGTGCTCGAAGATACTACCTATGTTCCGATCAAGGAACGCTGATCTATAAAATAAGAAGGTGTTGTAAAAGTTTCATTTGCATGTCATTTGTAGCTTTTACAATGCCTTTTCTTATTTTATAGCTACTTAGTTATTGGTCAGTTGATTACAGTTTCCTCGTAGTTTCTTACTTTGGAAACTCCAGTTTCCTGCGGAGGGAACTGCAATTTCCTGGGCAGGGAACTCCAGTTTCCTCCTGAAGAAACTCGCGTTTCCTGCTTAGGAAACCAGACGGTCTCCGGCTGCGGAAGTTAATAGCTCAAGGATAACCCGTAAGCTACACTATTAAAAGTATTCCCTGTACGTATCTTATCTTTTCCGAAGATGCGGTAAAGTATCTCCCTTACCGGAATGACAAGGCTGCTACCTCCTGTGATAAAGACGGAGTCTATATCTGCTGCGTTATATTGCGCTGTGTCCAATAGTTTCAGGATATATCGTTCGATCTCGGTAGTATGTCGTTCAATGATCGTAGCAAACTCGCCGGGCGTGAAAGGCTCATGTATATGGATTGTCTCTTTTTCAAAGTCGATTGTTGTATCTTCTCCGGTCGAGAGGTTTATTTTGGATTGCTCGATTCCTTTGAACAGGGAGAAGACATAGTTATTATCAATCAAAACTCTTACATTATCTATCTTAGGATTGTTGCCTGAGAGATGGTAGTAGTTATCCATCGAACGGCGCAGTTTGCTCTCCTTCAACATAAATGTCCTTTCCCAGTTTTTCAGTTCGCGGTAGAGAATGGAAGGTATTTCAATCTCTTTATCGTACGATTGGTATTTTACGCCCCGGCCCAGATGGGGAGTCACTTTGTACCACATGATTTCCGAATCGAACAAGTCGCCACCGATATAGACACCACCGTGAGCGATGATATCGTCTTTGCGGTCTTCCTTGCGGATTTTGTCGGGAGAAAGGTTCATGATGGTAAAGTCGGAAGTACCGCCACCGAGGTCGGCAACCAGTACGTTTTCGCTATGATCGAGCCGTTGCTCATAGGAGAGGGCAGCGGCAATCGGTTCCAATTGCAATTTGATGTTTCTGAAACCGGCATTACGGGCGGCAAGCGTCAGGCGGTTGACTGCCAAAGTCTCTTGCTTGGGATCTTCCGAAAAAACGGCCGGTCTTCCAAGTATCACATCCGTGATTTCCGCTCCGGCGAAGGCTTCCGCTTTCTCTTTCAAATGGCGGATGATACAGGTCACGAGTTGATCGGGCGTCATTCTTTTACCGAATATCCAGGTAGAAAGAAACTTGTCCTGGCGGAGCAGCGTCTTGACGGATTTCAGCAGACGCCCGGTCATCTCTTCTTCAATATATTTATCGTGGGCCTCTTTACCCACATAGTATTTCATCTCATTTGTGTCCGGAAAATACAGGATGGAACTTTCGCTATACGAAAATACTTCTTTCCGTGTTGCTTTGTCTGTCAGCGATATAATGGAATTTGATGTTCCGAAGTCCAGACCGCATGTCAACTCGTTTATATTCATCTTTGCCTTGTTTTTTATAGGAAAATAGGGCGCGAAGATATAAAATACGAGACATTTTTATACTATATATACCTGTAATTTATGTTTATAATTTTTTCTTCAGGGTAAAGAAGAAGGTCACTCCTTTGCCCGGACTACTCTTTGCCGAAATCTGTCCTTTATGGAAATTAACCCCATTCTTGACGATAGACAATCCCAGTCCTGTTCCGCCGACTTTGCGGCTACGTCCTTTATCCACGCGGTAGAACCGTTCGAATATGCGGTTGATATGTTCTTCCGAAATACCCACACCGTTATCTGCGAAACTGAAATAATAGAATTTCGGATCTTCTTTATAACAGTTCACGGTTATTTGGCTTCCTTCCCCGGCATATGCGATCGCATTGTCGTAGAGGTTACGGAAAATGGAATACAATAGGGAGTAATTGCCATGTATCGTAGGATCGCCCGGCAGAATAACTTCAGATGTGATCTGTTTTTCTTCCATCTCTTTCGAACATTCCTTCTGGATCTCGACGATCAGTTTCGGAATATTTATGTCGGACAAGTCGAACATTTCGGACGCCTCGTCCAAACGGTTCAGTACAGAGATGTCACGTAATAATCCGGTCAGGCGTGTACTCTGCGAGTAGCAACGTTCCAGGAAGAACTGGCGCTTGTCGGGAGTAAGTTCCGGATTGCTGATAATCGTTTCCAGATATCCCTGAATGCTGCTGACGGGTGTTTTCAGTTCGTGGGCGACATTCTGGGTAAGCTGGCGTTTCATCCGGCTCTCTTCTTCCTGACGTGAAATATCATTGATGGATATTTCGTAACTGTTATCCAGGAACAGGATACATTCGATCAGAAATATTTTCCCGTTTTTATCGATCGTTACGGATTCGCGTAATACTTTCCGTTTCCGGTTCATATTAGGGATATTTTTATTCAGGAAAGCCTTAATGGGTTCAAGTTCCCGGATATCCTGGGCATCTTCAGCCTGACGGATCTGATTGTCGGAAATAACGTTCAGGAACTGTATGAAAAGGATATTCGACAAAATTTCTTTCCCTTCGGCGGTAAACATGGCGAATCCTTCTTTGGCGTACTGGAAATGCTTTATCAGCTTTTCACGTTCCATGGAAAGCTCGTCTTTGGCCTTTTGTTGCTGGTGATACAGTGTGACAATGTTCTTTGAGATATCTCCCAGTTCGTCATTGGGGAAGATATAATCGTTTTCCGGTATCCGGTCCTTTTCTATGTTCAGGGCAAAGTCCCGTAGTTTGGATATGGTCCGTCCGATACTGAATGTAAAGCGGGAGAGGACAAAGAAAAAGATCAATGTCATCAGTATCATAAAATAGATGAAGTCCTTATCCGTGGATAAGGCACTTTGCACATAAGGATCATAAGGGAGCGCCGAACGGTAGATATAACTGCCTATATTGCTGGCCGAATAAAAATACCGTCTGCCCGTCGATCCCGAGGTGCGGATGGCAAAGCCTTCATTATACAAACGGGCTTTGCGCACTTCGCTACGATCGTTATGGTTGTTGAATTCTTCTGTCCCGCTATTATCGAACAATACCTTTCCGTTGGGATCGATAATGGTGACACGCAATTCTTTTTGCGGAATATCTTCGATAAATTGCCTTACCGTCTTATTAATATCGGTATCCTGTTGGGTACGGCTAAATAATTGGTAATTATAGTTACTCAATACATTATTCAACTTCTCCTGCGAAAATTCCCGTTCCCGTTGGTATTGAAACAACAGGAAGCAAATTGTAAATCCAAGGAACATCACAAAAATCGACCAGAATAACCGCTGGCTGAAAGGTATCCGGTTTTTCATCTTTTCTACTCTTACCATGATTAAATAACAGGATTAGTACTCAAAACAATAACCGAAGCCGAGTCGGGTAACGATGTTTTTTCCGTAAGGGCCTATCTTTTTACGCAGACGGGTAATGTTTACGTCGATTGTTCGATCCAGCACATATACTTCATCTTTCCAGATACGGGACAGGATCTCTTCACGTGAGAAAACATTTCCTTTATTCTCCAGCAGTAATTTCAGAATCTCGAATTCTTTTTTGGTCAGTGGGACTTCCTTGCCGTCTACCGATGCTTTAATGCGTTTGGGATCGAGTGCCAATGTTTCATATTCGAGAAGTTCGTTCGTCTCGTTTTTCTCTTTATCGGTCGTTCTCCGTAATACAGCCTTAACACGTGCGACAACCTGGCGGATTGAAAAAGGTTTTGAAATATAATCGTCCGCTCCCAGGTTAAAGCCTGTCAGCATATCGTTTTCAGTATCTTTGGCTGTCAGAAATATGATCGGCATATCAGCCGTGCTTTCTTCTTTCCTTAATATACTCGCCATCTTGAATCCGGAGATTTCTCCCATCATAACATCGAGCAAAAGCAACTGATAGACAGACAGGTCCTTTTTTAATGCTTCTTCCGCACTAAAAGCCGTATCCACTTCATAACCTTCTATTTCAAGATTGAATTTGAGGATTTCGCACAAGTCCTCTTCGTCATCCACAACAAGAATTCGGGGCATATCCATAGTCTTTTTTATTTAAAATGAATAATTCATTCCTTTGTTTACAAAATTAATTATTTTCTGCAAAGGAAGGCATTTGGTATTTCGGTTGAATGAAATATATGTTACGATTCTGTTACATCGGCCGTTTTTGTCTGGGGAGGAAAAGAACAACGTCCGTGCTATAGGAATAGTCCGGACGTTCATTTTACCATATGGAGCGGTTTGGTTTTATTTGCTACCGTTCATAGCTTCCAGCAGGAATTTACCAGGTTTGAACTTTACTGTTGTTCTAGCCGGGATCTGTACCGGAGTACCCGTTTTGGGATTACGAGCCAAACGACTGTTTTGCGGTCTGGGTAATAATGTACCAAAACCAACGATCGATATTTCTTCGTTCTGGGACATTTTTTCTGTTACGATCTCCATGTAAGCCTCCAGGACCTTTTTAGCCTTTTGTTTTTTTAAACCGGCTTTTTCTGCCAACTCTACAATAAGTTCTGCTTTGTTCATAGGTATTTTATTTAAATGATTAATACTGGTGCAAAATTAGTGAAAAATATTACCTGTGAAACTTTTTTTGTAATTTCTGTATTCTTTATTTTTCAATGCGGGAGATGGGTTGGTGTAAAGTGATGACGAACTGATGTAAATATGATCGGTGTGTTTCATTTAATATCTTTGTAATAAGCCTTTTTCAATGGATATAATAAACCTGTTCGCCGTATGGCTTCTCAAAAAGAAGGCAAAATAAAAAAGTCTACTTTCACAAGTAGACTTTTTTTAATACTTATAATGACCAATACCTTTACCTAAAAATGTGAGGCTTAAGCCTCTAATATTACTTTTCACAAAGATATGAATAGTTTTTGAGAAAAGCAAATGATAACTCATATTTTTCAAGGTTTCTATGAGGTGCTAAATAGCCGGTTTCTTGTGGAATGCTAAAAATGAAATCAAAATGTAGTAAAATAGCCACATAAATATCATTTTGCTTTAAATTTTTCTCTTATTAGAATGTTTTAAAAGTGAATATTCATAGTTTTCCGATTAAAAATATTATATTTGTGGACAAGTGTAACTGTATATCCCCGGATATGATCTCTCCCTATGTGAGTGGCATGATTGTAATATTACTCTAATCAATATAAAAAGCAGCGATGTTTATGATTAAAAGAAAAGAACTAACGTACGACAATTCTTATTTACTAAAAGTGTTTAACAGGGACTTTCCTCAGTTGGTGACAATGGCGGAAGAGAGTCAGAACATAAAATTGTTCAGGGAGGCTCTACGCTCATTCGTTTCTTCCCGGATTGAAATCAACGGAGGTGGCAGTAATATGGGAAATGCCGTGGCGAAGCGTATTTTACTTTTAATTGAATATGACGGGTCTCCTATTGATGAACTTTCAACGGGTGAGGAGTTGTCTGTGCAAACAATCACTTATTTCTGGCAATTACTGACGGGAAAGCTGGCAGACGAAGTTTCCCCCGACCTGTTTATAGACCTTTATCATCAGTTCAAGTTATTGGAGTATCCCGAGAGCATCGAACCGGACCGTTCCCTGGTTAAGCGTCAAATGAACCGTTGGCCGACTGGTTTGGATGAAGAAGTAGTGGCAATCCGTGAAGCAAATAAAGACCGTATTATAAAACGGCTTATACGGAAGATAGAGCGCAGGAATGCACCGTCGTCCCGTTATCAGTTTTCACCGGAGATGACTTACGAAGAAAAATATAATCAGGTACAGGAATGGTGGAACACTGCCCGTTTCCATCTGGCATTGGCTATCAAGAGTCCGACGGAACTGAATTATTTTCTGGGTGAATCCCTCTCGGAAGAGATGATGCAGCTGTTGGCCCGTGCCAGAAAGAAAGGTATGCCGTTTTTTGTTACGCCTTATTACTTGTCCTTGTTGAATCCGGGAACGGAAGGTTATGATGACAACACGATTCGTTCGTATGTCCTTTATTCTGATGAGCTGGTTGACACATACGGTCATATAAAAGCCTGGGAAAAAGAGGATATCGTGAAAACCGGTAAACCGAATGCCGCCGGATGGCTTTTGCCTGAAGGCCATAATATCCACCGCCGTTATCCGGAAGTGGCCATTCTTATTCCTGATTCGATGGGAAGAGCTTGCGGAGGCTTATGTGCTTCTTGTCAGCGCATGTATGATTTCCAGAGCGAACGCCTTAATTTCGATTTTGAAGCATTGAAACCCAAGGAAACCTGGGATAAGAAACTCCGTCGTTTGATGCATTACTTTGAAGAAGATGCCCAGTTGCGGGATATTCTGATTACCGGAGGTGACGCCCTGATGAGCCAGAATGCTACTTTGCGTAAGATATTGGAAGCTGTCTATAAAATGGCTGTTCGTAAACGTAAAGCGAATGAAGAACGTCCTGAGGGTAAAAAATATGCCGAGTTGCAGCGGGTTCGCTTAGGTTCGCGTTTGCTGGCTTATCTGCCGTTGCGCATTACAGATGAACTTGTGGGGATTTTGAAAGAATTTAAAGAGAAGGCTTCTGCTATCGGAGTCTCCCAGTTTATTATTCAAACCCACTTCCAATCTCCTTTGGAAGTAACTCCCGAAGCCCAACGTGCTATAAAAGCGATATTGGATGCCGGATGGGTGATAACGAACCAATTGGTTTATACGGTTGCAGCTTCCCGGCGCGGACATACTGCCAAGCTGCGGCAGACGCTTAATTCCGTCGGTGTGATTTGCTATTATACGTTCTCGGTAAAAGGGTTTAATGAAAACTATGCCGTGTTTACCCCGAACAGCCGTTCGCTTCAGGAACAATATGAAGAAAAGATTTTTGGCCTGGTTCCCGAAGATAAGCTCGCCGAATTGGATGATATTGTCACCAATAAACGCCCGTTAGGAAGAAAATTGTATAATTTCTTGAGAGAGAATCATTTGTTGTTTGCTGCAACAGACCGTAGTGTATTGAATCTGCCGGCTATAGGCAAAAGTATGACTTTTAAAACAGTAGGCCTCACCGCTGAAGGAAAACGAATCCTGAAGTTTGACCATGATACCGGACGCCGGCATAGCCCTATCATCAATAAGATGGGAGAAGTATATATCGTAGAGAACAAGTCGGTGGCCGCTTATTTGCGTCAATTGGAAGAAATGGGAGAGGATGTAAAAGAATATCGTAGTATCTGGAATTATTGCGAAGGTGTGACCGAACCGCGTTTCAGTCTGTACGAATATCCGGATTATCCGTTCGCCATCACAGAAAAGATGACTAATCTTGAACTCGAAAACGAGTAAAAGTGTATCTTTGTTCCTGCTAAACCAATAAAGAAATGATACAAAACGAAAGAGAAATACGGCACGAACATGTGTTAGAGGCTGTCCGTCAGATGATGACGGCTGCTCGTACGGCTCCCAAAGGTAAGGGGATTGACATTATAGAGATTGCAATGGTTACCGGTGAAGATATACAACGTTTGTCTGACGAGATGCTGAAACTGGCAGCAGAAACCGGATTTAAGTTTATTTTGCGTGATGCGGATAATATTTTGAGTGCGGAGGCTATCGTGATATTGGGTACACGCCAGCAGGTGCAGGGACTGAACTGTGCTCATTGCGGTTTTGAAACGTGTGTGGAGAAGCCGGCAGAAGTACCTTGTGCAATCAACTCGGTCGATTTGGGAATCGCCATCGGTTCTGCCTGTGCGACAGCTTCCGATTTGCGCCTGGATACCCGTGTGATGTTTAGTGCCGGGATGGCTGCCCAACGTCTGGGATGGCTGGGCGAAAGCAAGAGCGTAATGGCTATCCCTGTCAGTGCTTCTTCGAAGAACCCGTTCTTTGACCGCAAACCCAAAGAACAACCTGTGAAATAATTAGCTGGAATTTGGACAAATAATTCGATGACTCTATGATAAAGTTTGACAACAAACTTGAGATACGTTATTCATTTAACGATAAATCCGCTTATATGGATGCCTGGATTAAGCACCGGTGTGAAAAAGAGATACTCTCCATGCTGCGTGTCCTAGCCGATTTGCTGGATGTGAAGATGACTGCTCATTGCGAACCCTTTTCACAAGAAGGTGGATACCGCGTCGTATGGCCGATAGCAGGCGAAAGTACGCGTTCTATCTCCGTCGTATTAAATATTCTGATGCAGGTACTGACCCGGCCTACTTTGTCTGTCGGAGGGCAGCCTTTGGTTGACCGGACCAATGCGGATGAAGAGAATATGCAGAAGGAAATCTCGCTTTTGAAGCGTTCGCTTAAACTGAAACAGGCCGGTGCCCTGATACCCCGTGAGTTGGTGGAACTGCTGGCTTCCTGGCCGAAGTTCTGTAAATATAAATCCAATTTCTACGAAGCGTTGCGCGGGTATCCGAAAGTGACAAAGATTAATGTACGCGAACTGAATGAAAATAACCGTAGCCGTTCCGGTTCCTTGGAGGTGAAACGTGAACAGTTCGATTATTTCATCCTTCGTTCGGACGACCTGCCGACCATCAAGGACAATAAAGCGACCATCGAAATTATCTCGCCGGTATTGAAAGACAGCCGTTACCGTTGGAAAGGTATCTATAATAAAGGCGGAGAGACAATCGACTTCTACATGTGCGATGAAGATTTCAAGAAACAGATGTTCGACGAGAAGATTTCTTTCACCAGCGGCATGTGTATCGACTGTGTGCTGGAAATCGCTCGTAAGCTAAGTGAATTGGGCGAGACGATTAACATCAGCTATACCGTAACGACTGTAATCCGTACCCGTTTCGACAAACTGGAAATCGTTACTCCGCAAGGCAAGCGCCATCTGCGTAAGCTGGAGGCGGAGAAGAAACAACTTACACTCGACTTATTTGGCTAACTTTTCCTATCTTTACGCCAAATCTTAAAGATGTATGGCTAAGACAAAAACAGTATATGTCTGCTCCAATTGCGGAGCAGACTCTCCTAAGTGGGTCGGTAAATGTCCTAATTGCGGCGAATGGAACACCTATGTGGAAGAAATCGTTGCAACCAAAGAACCTTCTGCAAAACGTATTATTCCCGGTATAACAGAAACGGGTAAAGTACGTCCCGTCCTGTTACGTGATATTACTTCCGAAGAAGAATCCCGGATTGATTTGAAAGATGAAGAACTGAACCGTGTCCTGGGAGGTGGTTTGGTGAAAGGTTCGTTGGTACTGATTGGCGGTGAGCCGGGAATCGGTAAGTCGACTTTAGTCCTGCAAACAGTTCTGGGATTGAACAATCTCAAGACATTATATGTATCGGGTGAGGAAAGCAGTCGCCAGCTGAAACTGCGTGCCGACCGTATTGCCCACGAAAATCCGGAATGTTTCATCCTGAGTGAAACGAATCTGGAACAGATATTTGTCCAGGCCCGTAACGTACAGCCTGATTTATTGATTATAGACTCTATCCAGACAATCTATACGGAGATTGTAGAATCTTCTCCCGGCAGCGTGTCGCAGGTCCGTGAGTGTAGTGCTGCAATCCTTAAATATGCCAAAGAGAGCGGTGTCCCTGTTCTGTTGATAGGACATATTAATAAGGAGGGGAGTATTGCCGGACCGAAAGTTCTGGAACATATTGTCGATACGGTTCTTCAGTTTGAAGGAGACCAGCATTATATGTACCGTATTCTCCGGAGTATCAAAAACCGTTTCGGCAGCACGGCGGAACTGGGTATCTATGAGATGCGCCAGAACGGTTTGCGTGAAGTCAGCAACCCGTCCGAATTGTTGCTGACGCAGAACCATGAAGGATTGAGTGGTGTGGCAATTGCTGCCGCCATCGAAGGCATACGTCCTTTCCTGATTGAAACACAGGCGCTGGTAAGTTCGGCTGTCTATGGAACTCCGCAACGCAGTGCGACGGGATTTGATCTGAGAAGAATGAATATGCTGCTGGCTGTGTTGGAGAAACGTGCCGGATTCAAGCTGATACAGAAAGACGTATTCCTGAACATTGCCGGAGGACTGAAGGTCAATGACCCGGCTATCGACCTGGCTGTTATCAGCGCTATCCTTTCGTCGAGCCTCGATATTAGTATCGAACAAGGCATTTGTATGTGTGGCGAGGTCGGCTTGTCAGGCGAAATCCGTCCGGTCAACCGCATCGAACAACGTATTCTGGAAGCAGAGAAGCTGGGCTTTTCCCGCATCATCATCCCTCACAATAACCTGAAAGGGTTTGATACTGATAAATGTAAGATACAAATCATACAGGTGAAGAAAGTGGAAGAGGCTTTCCGGCATTTGTTCGGTTAAACATATATGAATTGATATGAAAAGACTGTTGTGTGCTTTTTGTTGTATCTGGTTGCTGTGCAGTTGCGAGTATAAGATACATGAAAATTTTATAGAAGTAGAAAAACCACAGGATTCACTTTACGTAAGCATTGACCTGAATGCGCTGACGGATGGTCAGACTATCTTGTTGAATAAGGAAACTGCCTTGAATTACTCCTTGTCGGCTTTCGGTAAGGAGATTAAGGACGTGCGTTTTAAGATGGGAAATAAAGTCTGGTCGGGTGACGATATAAAACCGAATGGTGCTATCTATATCAATTCGGTCGATTTTCCATCCGGCACTTATACGCTCGATTGTGAAATGTTTGTCCGTGCCGGCAGTGGGAGCATTGCCGACCAGATAGGTGCGGAAGGGGCTGTCGGAAAGAAGAGCTGGCCGGTTGTTGTCGATTACGGACTGGAAGTTCCCGGAATGTTTACGTCGCGTACCAATGAAGAAGGCTTTTTTGAATTAACCTGGCCGCAGCTTGCTCCCACACATTTGAAATTGAAATCGTATGCTGTTTATCGTAATTATCAAGGAAATTATGACCGAATTATCGTAGCAGCCGATAAAAACTATTTTGTGGATAAGGAGATGCTGGGAGGAACAGCGAACTATTATGTGGAAGCCTTGTTGGATTACGAAGGAAAAGAAGAGTTGGTCTGGCCGCTCGGCAATCTGGATGTTTCCAATGATTTTGAGTTTCGTATTGTCGAGTCGGATATAAAGACGGTAACAGTTTATTGGAAGGCTCCTTATAAATCTTACCTGTCTTTCCGGATAGATGAAGATATTCCTTTTACACCCGATGGCTTGGAGGGAACACTCGAGATACCGGTCACTCGCTTCGGTTCCTCTGCCTGGTGGGATTTGAGTAAACTGGTTGTTTCTTTTTCACCGGTTGACAATCCTTCGCAGGTTATGTTGCGCAGGGAGTTTGAGGTCGGTTCACCGGGCATTGAATTGCCTGATGAGCGGGGAGGAGCATGGGCCTACAGTCCGGTAACCGGTTTGTTGTATGCGACAAATAATATGACCCTGAATAGTTATTCACCGCAAGACGTCCGCCTGCAAAAAACTTATCGGCAGGATACAAACTGGGATAACGTTATCGCCTCTCCTGTTTCAAATAAAGTCGTTGTTTTTGGAGAACAGGCATTGGTATTGGATGGCAATACGCTTTCTCCTGTAAATAGTATTCGCTATGAAAGATATTCCCGGATACTGGGAATAACCAATGATGATAAGTTGCTATGCTATTCTTATGCACCTGACGGAATTACCTGCACTGTTTCGGTTTACGATCTGGACGGGACCAAAATAGGAGAAATTTCTTTTAAAGGAACTAATCTGCAAATGTCGCAGGATGGTAAATATCTCCTGTATCAGGATTCGTTCGATGTATGCTTGCTGAGTCTGAAAGACTATCAGGAGACCGGTCGCAAAATCCTTCCGTTATCTTATGCGGATTATAGTTCTTACCGTTTTAATCCGGCTTTTCCCGATCAGATACTGGTACAGTTCGGTGACAGGTTAAATATCTACCATAGCCCTGATTTTACGTTGTTGAAAGAGATAAAGCGGGAGGATGAAATGACGCTTGAAGATATTGATCCGTCTACTGGTAACCTGTTGTTTTATAATAGCAAGAGGTTGAAGATTGTAGACAGTCAATCCGGACAGGAATTACTGGCGATGGACGCAGCTACTTTCCCGTGGGTTCATCTGTTGGGGAATACACTGGTCTCTTTTGATGGGTTTGTGTTTAACATTGAAAAGTATTTACCGCAATGAAACGATATTTGATCTTATTTCTCTTTTGCCAGCTTACGGCTCTTTCGGCATTGGCACAGGAATTGACCGTAGAATATAATGTAGGGTTCGGAACCTATAAAATGGGCAATCTGAAAGAGTTTATGGAGAATACCACTCCACAGTTGCAGGTGAATAATGTGAAGGTAACAGACAATTTTCCTGGTTTTATCACCCATCAGGCGAAACTGGGGGTGGAATGGAAAAAGTTGCACCAGGCCGGTCTTTTGCTGGATTATATGAATACGGTAAGTAATAAAGGAGTTTCCGATTATTCCGCATCCTATAATATAACTTTTCGTGTCAAAGGACTCCGCCTGGGAGGCTTTTATCGTTTCGCCCTTCCTGATTTTTCGGAGAGTTTGGTGAGACCTTATTTGCAATTATCTACAGGTGTAGTGTTTAACGACGGAAAATTCAGTGAGGGAGTCGAGTTCTCCAACGGTTTGGACGACAAAGCATCTCAATCATTGGATGGTGCGAATTTTTTTATCGAACCGGCTGTCGGTGCAAAGATACGGGTACATAAAAGATTTGCATTGAATGTAAATGTAGGTTATGAATTTGACATAAGTAAGAAATTCAAATATGAGGGCCAGTCGCTTACGATAGCTCCTGATTGGAGTGGTTTGCGCCTTCAGGGAGGTATTATCTATTATATCCCATTAACAAGCAAATAAACAGATATGATACAAGAATTACAACTCCGCATCCTGCCGGAGGAGGCTGTGAATGAGCAATCATTAAAACAGGTGGTGGCGCGTGAAACCGGCGCTCAGCCAAAAGATATTCAGGCCGTGCGTGTATTGAAACGCTCTATCGATGCCCGTCAGCGTACGATCTATGTGAATGTCAAGCTACGTGCATTTATTAATGAACAACCGGAAGAGCCGGAATATCAGTCGGTAGAATATAAAGATGTATCCGGAGGAAAACAGGTTGTTGTTGTCGGTGCCGGGCCGGGTGGTTTGTTTGCTGCCCTTCGCCTGATTGAATTGGGACTGCGTCCGGTGATTATCGAGCGGGGGAAAAACGTTCGTGAACGGAAGAAAGACATTGCCCTGATCAGTCGCGAACATACGGTAAACAGTGAATCGAATTACAGTTTCGGTGAAGGTGGTGCCGGAGCCTATTCCGATGGCAAATTATATACCCGCAGCAAGAAACGTGGTTCGGTAGACAAGATATTAAATGTCTTTTGCCAGCATGGAGCGAGTACCTCTATTCTGGCCGATGCCCATCCGCATATCGGTACGGACAAGCTCCCCCGGGTGATAGAAAATATCCGTGAGCAGATTATCCGTTGTGGCGGCGAAGTGCATTTTGAAACCCGTATGGATGCTTTGATCCTGAAAGAGAACGAAGTGATCGGCGTGGAGACGAATACCGGAAAGACTTTTTACGGTCCGGTAATCCTGGCAACCGGACATTCGGCACGTGACGTTTACAGATACCTTTATCAGCAGCAGATTCCGATAGAGGCGAAGGGTATTGCAGTAGGCGTCCGCCTGGAGCATCCGCAGGAACTGATCGACCAGATACAGTATCATCGCAGAGAGGGAAGAGGCAACTATCTTCCGGCTGCCGAGTACAGTTTCGTTACTCAGTCGAACGGGAGGGGAGTTTATTCTTTTTGTATGTGTCCCGGTGGGTTTGTCGTTCCGGCGGCGAGCGGTCCGAAGCAGGTCGTCGTGAATGGGATGTCTCCCTCCAACCGTGGTTCCCGTTGGGCCAACTCCGGAATGGTGGTCGAAATCCGTCCGGAAGATTATACCGAACTGATGAAACATGAAGAAGTGACGGTCCCGGCCGATTCGCCACTGGCTTTGATGGCCTTTCAGGAACGGCTGGAAGAAGTCTGTTGGTTGAACGGAGGCATGAAACAGACGGCGCCGGCACAGCGTATGAACGATTTTGTAAACAAGAAAAACTCCTTCGATCTACCTGTATCCTCTTATACTCCCGGTTTGCTGGCTTCTCCGCTTCATTTCTGGATGCCGGAATTTGTAACCAGCCGTTTGCGTGAAGGCTTTCGTTATTTCGGAAAGACGTCGAAAGGTTTCCTCACCAATGAAGCATTGATGATCGGTGTGGAGACACGAACTTCTTCTCCCGTCCGTATTCTTCGGGACCGTGACACCTATCAGCATGTTACGATAAAAGGACTTTTCCCTTGCGGAGAAGGAGCTGGTTATGCAGGTGGTATTGTGTCGGCTGCGATCGATGGGGAACGTTGCGCGGAAGGAGTGGCGACATTAGCGACATAGTCTCTGTAGTTCTACAGAAACAAAGTCAATGCTGCTTATGAAATATAAAAGCTTACAGTTCTTCCAGATAACTTCTGACAAAAACATTGAATCTTGTGCTGAAAATGTGTTTTTACCCCTTAAAAGTGACCGGATTTCTACCGGTGAGATACCCTGTATGTCCCTTATAAATAAGGTGATGCGCTTCGTTTTAATGCTTTTTGTGGCCTTGCCGCTGACTCTGAAAGCGCAACTCGAGTTGGAAGGAACGGTGCAAACCAGGGTGAATGATCCGGCTGTAACTGTTACGGTGGATAGGTCGTCGATTAAAGCTGGATAGCCCGTGATAGTAATCGTGGTCCTTCCGCGATAGCCATCACGGACTTCGCGCGATAGGGATCGCGGACTGTCCGCGATAAAACAGGGCTGTAAAGTTACCTCATCGGTGATGTATCTAATTTGCACTGCTGAAATAACGGAAAACATTCTTATCTTTGTGATACCAAGCTATTGTGCGAGGTGTTTATTATGAGCGAAATTATAGAGAATAAAGCATATGACTACCGAAGATAAGCAATTGGAATTTATTATTTATTGTGTGGAAAGCACGGCCGAACGGCTAGGGCGTTATGGTTCGGAAGTTTATAATAAACTGAAAGAACTGGGGGCAATTAACGGTTATATCCGTTCGTACTACGATACATTGCATACCCAGGGTAAGTCATACATTGTGGATTCCCTTCTGGAATATATCTATCACCGGGACCCGAAATGGTTACCCGAAGGATACCATCCCTTCCAGGCGGTCAACGAAAAGAAAGGAAGTGCCTCATGTTATAATTTATTGGAACTCAGTCGCCAACTGGATAAAGAAATACTATTTGATAAATTTTAGAAAGAACAATTATGAGGTTTAATAATGTAAGATTATTAGTCAAAGACTACAAAAAATGTTTTAATTTTTATGCCGGGCAGCTTGGTTTAGAGCCTGCTTGGGGAGATGAAAACAGTGGTTATGCAAGTTTTAAAGTAGCAGATGGAATAGAAGGATTTGCTCTTTTTGTATCCGACTGGATGGCTCCGTCAGTAGGTAATGCGGATAAAGAATTACCTGTAGGATTTCGAGAGAAATCACTTGTTTCATTCAGTGTGGATAATGTCGATAACACTTATATGGCTCTGAAAGATAAGGGTGTGATATTCATTAATAAACCAACCGATATGGCTGATTGGGGAGCGCGCACAGTACATCTGCGTGATCCCGAAGATAATTTAATAGAACTTTTTTCACCCTTAGCTCCAGAACAATATAGCGAAGAATTAATAGAAGAAAATAAAAAATTCCAGTAAATAGAATTATTCTTTCAGCCGTTCCTCGATCTCGTTCAGCAAATTAACCCTTTCCAGCGAGAACGTACTATCATGTGCTTGCAGGTATTCCAGCAATTCTTTAGCCCGCAGGAGTATTTCCGGTTGGTTTTTGGGTTGAAGATAACTGCTTTCGATTAGGGTCTTGATTGCTATTTCAAGACGTAATATACCGCTTTTCTCTTCACTGTCGAGGAAGCGGAGGATATCGTCGGGTGCTGTTGTCATCAGGAAATCCTGATCCAGTTTCAGGTTCTCGAAAACGGTCTGTATCAGCTCCGGATTCTTACCGGCCGCATTGTTATTACGGTTGAAGATCACTTGGGCAACCATTTTGCCCAGTTCTTCTATCTGTACCATGATTAAATCTCTTTTTAACATATTGGATGAATTTTATTCTACAGTTACATTTATGATTCTGATATCTTTTTTAGGACGGTCATATTGATCTTTCGGCTGGTTGGCAATGACATCCAGCACATCGAACCCTTCGGTCAGTTCGCCGAAGATGGTATAAATACCGTCCAGGTGGTGGCATCCGCCGTCTGTGGTGTATGCCTTCCGTTGCTCGTCTGTAAAGATCAGGTGTCCCGGTGTTGCCAGGATCATGGAATCTATCTGGGCGTTGACGGCTGTTACCCGTTTGTTGTATTCCCGCTTGTTGCTTTGTTTCAGCATTTTTAAGTCGACGGCAATAGGACGGTAGAACTTATCCAGCGCTTTTTTTCGTATGTCCTGGTTGGCAATCAGTTCCAACGTATCCAGTTCCCCGTTGCGATAGACTTTCCCCTGTACGATAAAGAACTGCGACATATCCGATTTCTTTTCCGGATTGACATCATCGTTCTGACGCGGGGCAGCCAGCGCACCTCTCTTGTGAAAATATTTATCGTTCAACTCCGGCATGATCTCCGCCGACGAATCACCGAAACCACAACGGGCTCCGGCTGGTGCATTCTTTGAGTCGGGCGCTCCTCCCTGGATCATAAATTCCTGGATGACACGGGTAAAAAGTGTCCCGTTGAAATCGCCTTGTCTGGCCCGGGCGATAAATGTACGGACATGATTCGGGACATCGTCATACAGCCGGGCTTTCATGGTCCCTACATTCGTCGTGATAGTCACTGTCTTTTCAGGGCTTTGAGCATTAAGCCCTGTCGCGGCAAATAACAAAGCGAGTGTTATACTATATATTTTCTTCATGATCTTTTTATTTTTCCCGGGTAAAGATACTGTTTATGTTGTTAAACACAAACTAAATGTATACCTTTGCGAACTTTATTTAATGGCAAAAAGATTTTTTAATATAATAGTATGAATTGGATCAATGATTTATTATGGGGCGAAGGCATTGGCCACTCCATCCTGTTGCTCTCTTTCGTTATTGCGGCAGGTATTCAATTGGGAAAAATTAAAGTATTTGGTGTCTCGTTAGGGATCACACTGGTACTGTTTGTGGGGATCATTTTAGGGCATTTCGGCTTTACGATCAATCACAATGTTATTCACTTTTTTAAAGAATTTGGTCTTATATTGTTCGTCTACTCGGTAGGTATGCAGGTGGGACCTGGATTTTTCTCCTCTTTTAAGAAAGGTGGTATTACGTTGAATATGCTGGCTTGCGGGATTGTATTCCTGGGGGTGGTAACAGCTATTATCCTGCATTATGCAACCGGCATTCCGATGCCGACGATGGTTGGTATCCTGTCAGGAGCTGTAACGAATACCCCGGGTCTGGGTGCTGCACAACAGGCATTCTCCGATATGTACGGATCAACGGACAATACGATAGCGTTAGGATATGCAGTTGCTTATCCGTTGGGTGTTATCGGTATTATTCTGTCGATTATATTTATCCGTTACGTATTCCGGGTTAACTTTGACAAGGAAAACGAACAGTTGAACAAGGAAGATGCTTCCCATACCAGCGAAGCTAAACCTATTTCATTGATCGTGAAGAACCCGGCTGTCTTTGGTAAGACTGTCAGTGAGTTATCGAATCTCCTCGAACACCGTGATTTCGTTATTTCACGTATCTGGCACGATAGCGACAAGCAGATCGAGATCGCATCCGCTAATACAGCATTGATGGAGAACGACAAGGTTTTTGTCATTACTACGGAGCAGGATGCCCAAACGATTAAAACTTTCATCGGTGACGAGATCGATATGGAGCGTAAACAGTGGATCCGTATGGAAAGCCAGTTTATCAACCGCCGTATCCTGATCACAAAACCGGAACTGAACGGTAAGCGCCTGGGCCAGTTGAAACTGCGTAAACTGTATGGTATCAATATAACCCGTATCAACCGTGCCGGTGTCGACCTGGTTGCCACGCCGCATCTGACCCTTCAGGTGGGTGACCGTGTAAATGTAGTAGGTACTGAAACTGCCGTAACGAATGTAGAGAAGGTATTGGGTAACTCGATGAAACGTTTGAACGAGCCGAACCTTATCACTATCTTTATCGGTATTGCTTTAGGTATTATATTGGGTAGTATTCCTATTACTTTCCCGGGTATTCCCCAGCCGGTAAAATTGGGATTGGCCGGTGGTCCGCTTATCGTGGCTATCCTGATCAGCCGTTTCGGTTATAAATATAAGTTGGTGACTTATACGACTCAGAGTGCCAACCTGATGTTGCGTGAGATCGGTATAACGTTGTTCCTGGCCTGTGTCGGTATCAGTGCGGGTGACGGTTTTGTCGACACGATCGTGAACAATGGCGGTTTTGCCTGGATCGGTTACGGCTTTATCATCACTACCGTACCTTTGCTGATTATCGGTTGTATCGGTCGCTATTTCTGCAAAGTGAATTATTTCACGCTGATGGGTCTGATTGCCGGTAGTACGACCGACCCGCCTGCACTGGCCTATTCAAACGCAACGGCAGGTAACGATGCACCGTCTGTCGGATACGCAACTGTTTATCCGTTGACGATGTTCCTGCGAGTGCTGACAGCCCAGTTGCTGATCTTATTCTTTGCATAAGGAATCGTTTCATAAATAATAGAAAAGGTGTCTGAAATATTTGAAGCTATTTCAGACACCTTTTTCTTTATATCGTCTCTATGGAACGGACCGGATTCTCGATGGCAAAGTGGTAACTTTGGATAGTCACTGCCAGCATTGTTATAAGTAATGTAATCAACAATGCCGCCCCGAATATCCAGGCAACGACCGGAGCTTGGTAAGCGAAGTTCGATTGCCAGTTTACTATAATGTAGTAGGCCAACGGGGTTGCCAGGACAAAGCATACGGTGACGATCTTAACATACCGCTTATTGAATATTCCGAGAATTTCAATGACGCTTGCTCCGAAGACTTTGCGTATTCCTATCTCTTTTCTGCGGTATTGGGTTTCAAACATGACTAATCCCAGTACTCCTATGGTAGATATAAGTACTGCCAGCAAACTGAACAAGGTGACCAGATTGGAAAGATTCTTTTCTTTCTGGTAAAGATTACCAAAACTCTTATCCAGAAATTCGATCTCCTGCGATGCATTGAAAGTGGGGTCCAGCCTGAAAAGAGTTTCCCGTATCTGACTGATCGTTATAGAGATGTCGGTCGGATTTGTTTTAATATAAGCCATCGACAAGGGGCCTATGGCTTCTTCTTTACCATAAACGTAGAGTGCTATCGGAGTGATGGGGTGCACAAGCGGCAGGAAGTTGAAATCCTTGCAGAAACCGACTATGGCACTTTCTCCGGTAACCGTCCAGATCTTCTCTCCAACGGATAAGTCGAACATTTTCCGGCCTGTTTCATTGAATATCAGTACACCGTTGTCTGAATTGTCCGATTCAAGGAAATTTCTTCCTTCCGTTACCTGTATGTCCATCATGGAAAGGAAATTCGGTGTTACGATTTGAGCGGTAAAGTTTTTTGTTTCTCCGTGAATATCCCTGTTCCAGTTAATCGTCCTGTAATTGAAAATGTCGCCCCAGAGAAAAGCGATATCGCTGACTCCCGGTATATTCTTCATTTCGGCCTCTATAACCTTCCTTTTGTTTGCCAGTCCTTCGGGTAATTCGACTTTGAGGATGCTTTCTTTATTGACTCCCGTATCATGATTGCGCATCCATTCGTATTGTACCCGTATAAATAAGGCGACGATGATGAGAGTAATGGATATCAGATACTGTAATCCGATAAGCGATGTCCTTAGTTTTCTTCCTTTTACAGACAAGCCGAAAGAACCTTTTAGTACCAGGGCGGGTGGAAACGACGTGCTGTATAAAGCCGGGTATAACGCTGAGATAATACCGGTAAAAATGGCTATAAAGAAAGTAATGGCTATTAATATCATATTATTTGATAAAGACATATCCACACTCAGCAATACGGTAAAAGATGAGTGGGACAGTAAGTATATCGTTAGTATAGCCAGTAAGAAAGCGACAGTCGTTAATACGGTGGCATCCAGGAGTTGCTGTAACCACAGGATACCGTTTTTACTGCCCAGTACCTTTCGGGTGTTTATCGACCGCATCTTCATGGGAATCAACGACATGGAGAAGTTGATGAAATTGACTATTGCGATAAGTATTATCAGTATGCCGACGGCCAGAAGTGAAAAGACAGTCACTTTATTTCCTTTCGGCAGTCTCACGCTTGTTCCCAGAAAATAACTGTCATGGATATTGGTTAAGCGGACAAACCGATGGTTAGGATCATCGACCGGATGATAGAGCATACCGGGGGCAGCCGCCTCGATCAGCGTCTCCACATCTGTTGTATGGGTAGTAGTCGTTTTCAGGAAAGTCCGAAAGTTGGTAGACGCTTTGTCTCCGAGCAGGAGATCACCTATGTTTATCAGCACTCCGTTAGGAATACTTGAGTTTTTGAGCAAATTATCGTAGACGGCAACTATCATCATCTCTTTGGGTATCAGTTCTTCCGTCTTGTCGGGCAGGTCGATTTTTAACCGTTGACCGACAGGATTGTCGTTGCCGAAGAAATGACGCGCTGCATCCAGGGATATCATGATGCTGTTAGGTGTCTCATAATCGGAAAAATTCCCCATCAGACATTTGAAGCCGAAAATATCATAAATATCCGTAGATGTTATTGCAGCCATTTCAGATATCTGTTCTTTCTCCGCGTTTTCGGATAAGGAAAAAGGAAGTTCTCCGAGGTATAGCAGGTAGGCTCCTTTTTCAACTTCGGGAGATATTCCTATGCTTTCGTCGGCAAACAGCCGTGAAGCAAAAGGACTGAATTCCTTTCCCGGGAAATCACTGACCTGTAACTCGAAAATCCTTTCAACGTCCGGATAATGTTTGTCGAATGACAGATCATGCCTTACCTGTATCATAATGATGATAAAGGAACTGAAGGCAACAGTTAGCCCAATAATATTTAAAATAGTCGAGGCTCTAAAACGTGATAAATTCTTTAGTGATTCATTTAGCATTTTACTCATCTGTATAAAGTATTAGTTTTCAGTCTGAATAGTACAAAAAATATGCCAACTGGTATAATGCGTTGATATGTAGTTGTTTGTCTTGATACGTCCCTGTTTGGTAATGTAAAGTAAATAGACACTGTTGTCTAAAAAATGGACAATAGGAGAGGTCTATCTGTATGATTAATAGATATTTGCCATACTAACCAGCGGCTCATACAGCTTCTCGATGTCCTGGGCATCAATTTCAAGGGTCAGTTGGTCGCCGGGCAGGATCGTTTGTCCGGCAGGAGGGAAGTCTTTGCGGTCGCGGTGGATATTGATGATGATGCAGTTGTTGGGCAGGTGAAGCGTATCGACCAGCTTCCCGTCGAAATAAGAACCTGCCATGACTTCAACATCGAGTATCAGCCGTTTTTCTTCCTGAAAGATCGGTTTCTTGATCATCTCTTCATAAAACATGACGTTGAAAGGCTTTATTTCCAGTAACTCGGTAAAATAATACGTCAGTCCTCCGACAACGATCGAAGGATAGAACACTTCGAAATGGCCGGTGATCTCTGTTATCAGGAGAATGGCGGTGATGGGAGTACGTACCACGGCAACCAGGAATGCAGCCATCCCGATCAACATGACGTAACTTATATTTTCCGGTGCGATGATACCCTGCTGCACCAGCAATAAGGCACAGATTTTTCCTAATAATCCCCCTGTTACCAGTGTCGGAATAAAACTGCCACCCGGCAGTCCGGATGAAAAGGAATAGACGGTGAACACCATATGCAGCAACATCATCCCGGTTATCCACAGGATGCTCTCTTTTCCGCCTAAAGCCTGTTCCATCAGGAACTGTTCGCCGCCTCCGGTCAGGTCTGTTAACGTCAGTGAGATGGTATAGGCCATGATCAGTAATCCCAGCAACTTGATGTATTCCGGTTGCTTTATGGCCGGATATAACCTTTTCACGTAAAGCATCAGCAGCGAATAGAACTTTCCGAAAACGGAGACGATGACGGCGAACAAGAGGAATAGTTTGATCTGTAACGAGAATGACAAATCCGGTGCTACGGCATTTATCTCATGATAAGGATTTATGGGAAAGATCATATTGGCAATGGTTCCGGCAACCACCCCGGCCAGTATGGTTGTGATAGCCGTCTTGGGCGCATCAAACCGCTCGATCGATTCGATAACCAGCGTAGCAGCCGCCAATGGAGCGGCAAAGGCAGCCGCCAGTCCGGCTCCGGCACCGGCTGCCAGCAACTGTTTCCGTTCACCGCTCAGGATATGTCCCCATTTACCGACCAGGTCACCGATATACGATCCCATCTGGACGGACGGCCCTTCGCGCCCCATGGAAAGGCCGCTGCTTAATGTCAGTACTCCACCGGCAAATTTAGCCAGCAGTTGCCGTAAAGAATGCTTATATACAATCCTTCCGTTGATCGCCCCGCGTGTTTGTGAAATACCGCCGCCCGATATATAAGGCCATCGCCTCACCATCCAGGCGACAAACAGGAGGACCCCCCAGAAGGTAAGGAAAGCAATAATATGAAGATACCAGGGTGGCGACGATTCAAAGAAATCCTTCCGGTAATTGTAGAATAACTGTAATAAATAGTGATAGGGAACTGCCACCAACCCGGTCAGCAACCCTACAATGAGGCTCACGAAATAGAGCCTGGCATCCACTAGTTTCAGTTTTAATATCCTCCAGTTTACCTTCATAAGCTCGATAAAAACAAGACTGAATCAAGTTTGGTTTTAGCAGAAGTTCATTATCAAATTATCTTTTACATTTGTTCTATATAATCTAATTAAAAAAACAACTTTATGGAAACATCGTATGTAAAAGAAGTAAAAAGAAGTTTTCGGGGAAACTTATTGAATTATATGAGTTTTCTTGAAAAAGAGAAAAGTGGATCAGCTCAAAGTACAGCTTCCCTCTATAAGGTAACCCAGGGGCATTTGGAGCGGTTCGTAGGTACGGATATTTTAAAAATGAAGCAAGTGAACCCCCTGTTGGTGAAAGATTTTGTATCTTATCTGCAATCCCTCAATTTAAGTCCTAATTCGGTAACCAACTACACCAGTATATTCCGAACCGTATTCAACAGTGCTGTATCTGAAAATCTGGTTACACCTGAAACAAATCCTTTTCAAAAAATACATCTTCGCCCCATATCCACTTATAAGCGTTCAGTGGGGATACAGGTCATTAAGGATATGACGGAATTGGATTTAAAAGGGAAGAAGCGTCTTGATTTTGCCCGCGATCTGTTCTTGTTCAGTTTTATGGCATGCGGAATGGCGTTTGTTGACTTGGCGCATCTGACACAAAATAATGTACGTGGCAATGTACTTGTCTATTACCGTGTGAAGACAAAAACAGAAATCCGCGTGACGATTACTTCGGGTATGCGTCGTTTATTGGAAAAATATGCCAGGGATAATTCCAACCTGCTATTTCCGGTATTACAATCGGAAAATGTTTCTTATGAGAGATATAAAGTCGCTTTAAGAACATACAACCGGCGGTTGGCTACGATAGGGGATATGATAGATTGTCCGGTAAAACTGACCTCCTATGTGGCCCGTCATTCCTGGGCTATGCAGGCAAAAGAAAACTCTGTTCCGGTTGCTGTGATCAGTCAGGCCTTGGGGCATACTTCCGAAAGAACAACACTCTTTTATTTAAAAGAATTGGATCAAAATATCATTGACAGGGTTAATTTGAAAATCATTGACTTTGTGGAAAAATGGGTAAGTAAAAGAAGTTATAAGAATTGACGCTTATTTATAGAATAAGGGTCATTGTCTATAAACTGGTAGGATTATAATTACGAAATCTATACCCCATACTACCAGATAGCTTGAAAATCTTTGACAGTGCAAAAGTAAAAAATTACTATTGATAAAATTGTAGTAAGAAGAAAATTTGTGTCTTAAAAAAGATTAATATTAAGATAATCTTACTGAAATTCATGAAAAAACGATACGGAAAGACCTAAAAATGAAACCATTATGAAATTCAAGATTAACCGCTATAAAACCATTAACTGATCTTAGCAGAACACTCCAACTATCAGAAACAAATAGATTGACATTTATTTAAGGAATCCTGAGTTTTGTAATATTATTTTACTAAATAAACACTATCATTTTTCCATTTCCAGTTTCTTGTCCTTTCCTTTTTCAGACAACTGATTATTTCCGGGTTATATATAGAATGTAAATAGACATCGTTAGTGATTTTTTACTTACTCTCTATATAAATCGTGCTGTTACTGTGTTGATATATAGTGATTTAAACTCAATGACCCTTATTCTATAAATAAGGGTCAAAATAAAAAGCACTAGTATGTCACCCTCAGGAATGGGACTGACGACCTTTGTTATATCAACCCTCAAATAATAAATGCATGTTAACTAATTCATTTTTAGTTGTTTTGGATGTTGTTACCGGAGAACCATTGAAAAGCAAGATATCTTTATTTCTCTGTTTGATTTTGTCCTTTTTCTTTTCTCTGATGTTTCTTCCTCAAATTTTGAATATATCGCGACGCAAACAATTATATGATACGCCGAATAGGCGGAAGTGTCATCATGAAAAAATACCCCGTTTAGGTGGTCTGGCATTTTTTCCTTCCATTGTTTTGTCTATGTCATTAGTAGTCGGTTACCGTTATTTGATTGGTTTTCCGATGAATCACCAATTAAATGGCAATATATTGTTGGAGTTTTTGTTTTTGTCGGCAGGATGTTTGTTCCTGTATATGACCGGAGTAGAAGATGATTTGATAGGGGTTCGTTATCGTAAGAAATTTTTTATACAATTTGCTGTGGCTTCTTTACTTCCGGTATCCGGCTTTTATCTGGATAATTTATACGGATTGTTTGGGGTGTACATATTGCCGGAATATATCGCGATTCCGTTTACAGTCTTGTTGATCGTTTTTATAACAAATGCGGTCAATCTGATCGATGGTATCGACGGATTGGCAGCGGGAGGGAGTGCTTTCTCTTTCCTGGTGATTGGACTGATGTTTTTTTATAAAGGGCTATGGCTATATTCGATGTTGGCTTTTTCGGCGTTGGGTTGCCTGATACCCTTTCTATATTTTAATGTATGGGGCCGTACTGCCAAAGGAACCAAGATGTTTATGGGAGATGCCGGAGCGTTGTCGTTGGGATATCTGTTGTCTTTTCTGGTCATTAAATATGCTGTGTATGTATCGGAAACGGAACCGGATGTAAAGAATCTGGTAATTCCGTTTACCTTATTATTCATTCCGATGTTCGACGTCCTTCGTGTTATGCTGGTACGCGCTATGCACCACCGTCCCTTATTTATTGCCGATAAGAATCATTTGCATCATAAATGTTTGGCTGCGGGTATGACCCATTTACAGACAACAGAACTTATTCTGGCATTTACAATCGTATTATTGGCATTGAATAATTGGCTGACAGACGTATGTAATATAACTATCATATTGATAGTCGACCTGCTGCTCGGTATCCTGTTGAGTAAATCATTGAAAATATGGAAAAGAAAGTGATATCGATCATTGTACCGATTTATAATGTGGAGAAATATCTGCCGGCTTGCCTGGACAGTATTTGCCATCAAACATTGAAAGAACTGGAAATTATACTGGTAGATGATGGCTCGACCGATAACAGCGGGCGTATTGCAGAACAGTATGCCTTGCAGGATAAACGTATCAGAGTGGTGCATCAAAGAAACGGAAATCCGGGTGCGACACGCAATGTAGGGTTAGAGCTGGCCACCGGTGAATATGTCGGATTTGTCGATTCGGACGATTGGATTGAACCGGAGATGTTTGCTTCTCTTTATGCGAAGGCGGAAGCGGATAACCTGGATATTGTCGTTACAGGAGTAACAACAGAATGGCTGCGTGATAACCGGAAAAAAGAAAACCGGATTGTAGAATCGATTACAGAATGGCCGGCGGTAACACCGCTGGATGCTTTTCTATTCTTGAAAGAAAAAAGAATGTTTGCGGTAGCCTATAATAAATTATACCGTTCCGGATTACTGAAAAAACAAAAAGTCCGGTTTATGGAAATGTTACCCCATGAAGATTTGGTATTCAACCTGCGTGCATTTTCGTTTGCCGAAAGAATCGGTTTTATTCCGGATAGCAGTCCTTATCATTATTTATGCCGGGATGGGATGAGTGCAGCCGGTTCTTTTTCACCAGACCATTTGCTGGCTTGTCAACTGACGGAAGATGCGTTCCGTCAATTTTTCAAAATACATGACTGGAATAGCTGTGATATGGAATTCTATCTGAGGTCCAAAAGAATTACCGATTATTCTGCGTATGCGGCAGGTCTTTATAAAAAGAATTGTCCTCTTACGCGCAGGGAACGTATCGAATGTCTGGAAAAGGAATTTAAGCAAAACAGCTTATTAAAACGGGACCTCATATTGTCACGTCCTGCCGGTTTCCAGCAAAGAATGTTTTATTTCTTTCTGTTTAAAACGACTCGCGGAATAACAGACAGCTATTATCGGATTTTATTCTATATGCGGTATCATTTTGATGGTGTTTACCGTATGTTCAGACGACTTATATCTAAATAACATATGATTACCATTGTAATTTTGTATACAGAGTTAATGCCTTATAATGTAATAGTTATAAAGGCTTTGGTCGAGAGGGGATGCCATGTACATGTTGTATTGTCGGATTCAAACAAGAAAACGCCTTATTTGCCTCCCCAGTTGGAAGGAGTCACGTATTACAACCGTTCTTCGTTTTGGGACCCCGACCATTTGTTCCGCTTGGTAAAAAGGTTGGAACCGGACCTGCTCTGGACTGCCGGTTGGATAGATCCCTTATATAACGAAGTGGCAGGCAAAGTTCGTAAGAAACTACATATACCCGTAGTAGCCAGCAGCGATACTCAATGGAGAGGGGGAATGCAATGGTTCAATGTCCTGATATCCCGTTTTCGTCACCGTAGGTGGTTCAGCCATCTGTTTGTATCTGGCGAACCGCAGGTTACTTACGCACGTAAACTGGGATTTCATCAGGAACAGATTCTGATGCATAATTTGTCGGCCGATGTGGATTTGTTCTCTGGCATCAATTTGAAAAAAGCGGAAAATGAATATCCGCGTCGTTTAGTATTCATAGGCAGATTCTCGAAAGAAAAAGGTTTGTTATACCTTTTGGAGGCCTGGAAAACAATACCGGATCGTCAAAATTGGAAATTGGTGCTGATAGGGAATGGGCCTGATTATGCTAAGCTGAAAGGATACCCGGATGTCGAAATAAAAGATTTTATGCCGCAGGAAGAACTGGCGGAAGAGTTGGAAAAGGCCGGAGCGTTTATTTTACCCTCTGTTACCGAACCCTGGGCGTTGGTGATACATGAAGCCGCTTGTGCTGGTTTGCCGATACTGGCATCCGATTGTTGCGGTGCCGTGAGTTGTTTTGTGAAAGACGGGGAAAATGGCTTTTTGTTTAAACCGGCAAACAAACGTTCTATCAGAAAAGCGATTGAACGTTTTATCCGTTTGCCGGAGTTGCAGTGGATACAAATGGGACGGAGAAGCAGGGAACTGTCAGAGAGGATTACACCGTCGAAAGTAGCCGATTGTATTTTAACCGTATTGAAATGATGGTTGCCACGACGGATATTCTTTCCCGCATTGCATTACCCGGTGTCCTTTTATTGACACTGACGAAGGTTATACCTTATTTTCATCCTATTCCGGATAATGTATATTATGCTGTATTTTTAGCTATTTTTATCTGGCTTGTTTTACGGGGAGGCTTAAAAATATCATATACTTACATACCTTTTCTGGTTGCCCTGTTTATCTCTATTTGGGTGAATGAGATCCCTGCTTATTTTAAAGTATGGTTCCGGGTTCTGGCCTTTTTGTCTGTAGTCTTTGCGGTCGGTCCTTTCTTTGTAAATCCGTATATGGTTACATGGAGGCGTTTGCTTTTTATATATGCGTTAGCGGCTATCCGGTGGATTGTGGTCATTTCATTTTTTGGGTGGGTATTCAGATTGCCTTTTGTACATGGGTACAGCGGTTTCCGCGGATTGACAAATCAATCCATGCTGGTCGGTCCGTTAGCAGGGATTTCGATGGTATATAGTTTGTACCGTTTTTATTTGTCTTCCGGAATTTGTGGACGATATAAGGAAATTGGAATAGCGGTTATTTCATTGGTCGTATTATTACTGGCCGGTTCCCGTTCCGCATTGGCGAGTTCTGTTATGGCAGCAGCTTTTTTTTATAGCCGGATTTATCGTCATCGTGTGGAACGGTTGGCACGGCTCGTTTTTATGCTAGCCATATTGGCAGTATTGACTGCTGGTATTTGGTGGCCCTATACGGAAAGAATACGTTCTAAAATGGAAGGTGGTAAAATAGCAGGTAGTTTGACCGGTTCACGGGATGA
This sequence comes from Parabacteroides caecihominis, assembly GCF_023656785.1. Lineage (NCBI taxonomy): Bacteria > Pseudomonadati > Bacteroidota > Bacteroidia > Bacteroidales > Tannerellaceae > Parabacteroides > Parabacteroides caecihominis. The sequence goes on along the minus strand of NZ_JAMOKS010000008.1, from coordinate 198,183 downwards.
TTTATGGGAAGCCCGTATGACTGAATTTAAGGGATTCCCCGTCTTTGGTGTTGGATTTGCTACGGTGAGGCCTGACTACGCGAAGACAAACAAAGTAAATCTGGAGACTGGAACCGTTGAACCGGGGAGCAGTTGGTTATTTCTCCTTTCTTCAATGGGGATAACGGGGTTCCTGGCTTTTTTTATTCCGTATCTGTCTTTAATGTACCGGATGTTCCAAAGAGAATCGGTCGGTATAAACGGCTATTTTCTGGGTTCTCTGTTGTTTTTGTTCTTTTTTCACCTGTTTTTTGAAGGATATATAGTGTCTTCGGGGGCTTATTTATGTTTTTTCCTGTGGTTGCTGTTGTCGGAGTGTAATAAAGTAATTAATGTAAAATAGTTTTTTGATATGATACAAATCATACCTTCGGAGTTGAAACGTTTATATAAAGTATTACCTCGTTTATACAGGTTGCATTTATGGAAAGTCGGTATTTCTGTTTTTGTCATGGCTGTTTTGGATTTGGTGGGGACCGGTATTTTATTGCCTGTTTTATTACTGGTGCTTAATGAAAATATCATCCTTGAAAATCGGTATATGGCCGTGTTCTACAATTGGATGGGATTTGACAGCATCCGGTCGTTTGTGTTTTTTATCTGTATGGCAGTATTGCTTTTTTCAATTATACGTGTTTGTCTGTTTGCCTGGTTACAGTATAAGCAAAATAAACGGTTATTTGCTATTTCCAGTTATTTGTCCTTGCAGCTTTATAAGTATTATTATTCCAAAGGGTATTTATTTATCAAGCAGAATAACAGTCATAAATTGATTAATCAGATTAATAGCGTAGCCGGTAATTTAATACAAGGTTATTTTGTGCCGTATACCCAATTGCTTTGTGAGATTTTTGTTACAACTTCCATTCTGGTTGGATTGATACTCTTTAATGTATATGTTTTTTTATTGGTCCTTTTGACATTTGTACCTATAACATGGAGCTATTATCGTTTTTCGCGTTCTAAAATAAAGGAATACGGGGAACAGTTATATCTGTTGAATCCTCAGAGGGGTAAATTATTGCAACAGACATTTATCGGGTTTACAGATATGGAAATGAATAGTACTTTCTCAAACAGTTTTTCGCTTTTTTCTACTCTGTTGAATAAGCAAAACAGTTTAACCGTCCGTAATTTTATTTTGAATAATTCACTGCAAAAAGTACTGGAAGTGGCTATTGTCTCTTCGGTGGTGGTTCTGATTGTTGCAACACAGTTGTTAACATTGCCTGCTATAGGACTGATAGTCGGTGTATTCGCCATCGCTGTTTACCGAGTGTTACCGGGCATTATAAAAACGACGGGATATATTTTTCAAATGAGGGGTAATTCGTTTGCCTTGGACATTTTGTCCGATCTTGAATCCGGACATGTAACCCAGGTTGTAACGGAACAGGTTCCGATTGAGTTCAGCCATTCGATAACAATCCGGGATATTTGTTTTTCTTATGATGGCAAAGTTCCCGTATTCGCTCATTATTCTCTGGAAATACATAAAGGTGATTTTGTCGGTTTCCGGGGAGAATCCGGTTCGGGTAAATCCACATTGTTTCATTTGATACTGGGTTTTTTGCAACCGGATTCCGGAGGAATTTATGTGGATGATGTTCTTTTGTCAGCCGATAAACTGGTCTCCTGGCGGAGCCGCATCGGCTATGTGTCGCAGCAATTGTTTATGGTGGAAGGTACGTTACTCGATAATATTGTAATGGGGTATAATAGTGAACACCCGGATATGGAGCGGATCGACCGGGTTCTCCGTCTGGCTTCGCTGAATCATTTTGTCGGTTCTCTGCCCAAAGGTGTTTATACGCCGGTGGGTGAAGGCGGAAGCCTGTTGTCGGGAGGTCAGCGCCAACGGTTGGGGATTGCCCGGGCTTTATACAAGGAAGCAGAGATTCTGATGTTCGACGAAGCGACTTCTTCTCTGGACGAGACAACGGAACATGCGATCAACGACTCTATCATCCGGCTTTCTGAGGAATGTCCGGGATTGACGTTACTGGTTATTTCCCATCGTCCGGAATCGTTATCTGTTTGTCGCCGGATCGTGGATATATGTAATATACAATAACAATGTATATCAACTTAGTATGCGATCCCGGGACAAGCCCGGGATGACAGGATAGTGACTTCCGACACCTTCTTGCTAAAGGGAAAGGATTATGCCAGCAATTTCAGCAAATACCCTCCCGTTGCACAGAGAATCAGTGCCGTACCCATTATTTTTTCGGGTGCAGGGAAGGTTTCCCTGATATTGAGAGTATCGCCCCGATCGCTGGCAGCGCCACTTCCGTATTCTGATGGCGGACAGCCAGGATGGCCAGTATCGTCAACCACAGGTTGACCGGGTTTATGTTTCCCTTTGCCCCGAAAAATCAATCGGGCGATCGTAGTCAGGAAACCGAGGATAGCTTCAAGATATTTCATAGGAATAATTTTAATGTGTCAATGTGCTAATATGCCAATATGCCAATGAGCGGTTATTTATTTCATATAATTGCAGATCGTAATCAGCAGTTGCCGGTAGGCTTCGCGGTTGTCGCCGTTCTGTTCGCTGATGTAGCGGCTGTAGGCGATTTCCTTGGCATACGCTTCCGGATAGTTACTGACAGCAGCTGCCGTCGGATAGACTGTGCGGATCAACCGGGCAAAATCGAAAAAACTTTGCTGATCCGATTCATAGATCCTGAATTGCAGGTGAGAGAGTCCTCCGTCCTCTATCCGGAGGGTTTTTGCCCCTTTCCAGTAGAGGGTAGGTTGTCCGTATCCGGTAAGGCCGAAGTAATTGTGGAACGTTCGGCAAAGAACGCTTTCACCCCAACCGCTTTCGATGGCGGCCTGTGCCAGAATGATATCCGGATTCAGCTTGAAATGTTCCCCGGCCGCCTGGGCAGCCGGAAGGAACTGTTTGAAGAATGCTTGCTTATCCATGCCTATTCGATTTCAGGACGGTCTTCGGAACCACTGCCGCCATTGTTGCCGGCATCCGGATCGGTGATCGGTTTCAGTTCTTCAAACTTAGCATTTTTCTTGATATCGGCCAGCATAGTGCCCGATACGTATACGATGCGTGCATCGTTAAAGAGAGAGGTATCGAAATCCTTCTTTGTGGCGGCCCCTTTGCTTCCCGCTACCATGCGGAAGTTGCCGAGGCGGCCCATACAGATGATATCGCCTTCTTCGAGGCGTTCCTGCATGACCGAAAGCAAGCCTTCGATCACCAGCATGACATCACCGATAAATGCGGTGCTTCGCATGGCGATCATGCTGCATAACTTTTCGAAACTGACTTTCTTCAATGCCCGTACCTGTGCATAATACAGCTCGGAGCCTGCGGCAGCGTCTTTACGCATGTCGGGACGTTTTACGAGGTGATAATTTAAAGCCATGGGAAATAATTTTTTAATTTGACAATGTGCCAATATGCCAATGGAAATGTTCCGAAAACTATTGACGATTAACTGATTGGTTATCGATAACAACTCAAAGGTACGACGGTGGGAGAGTGTCGTTTCCGGTTAACTCCGGTTATGTACGGTTATGTATGGATAAAGGCTGATATGTCTGGTTATAAAGTGATTTTAGTTGGAATATATAGAGGTAAACGCTTGTTTTTCTGTTGTTTATTTTGTAAATTTAAAGCATAAACCAATTAGAAACAGTAGGATATGAATAAGGAAACGGAACAACCGGAAGTACATGTAAAAGTACGCAGTTACGGACTAACAGAGTTGGGTTTGTTATATAACCCGTCCTTGCAGCCCGATTCGGCAGCGAAAGCCATCAAGCGTTGGATTGCCTTCAACAAAGACCTGACAACCGCCTTGCAGCAATCCGGCTGGCGCAAAGGTCAGCGCAAGTTTACACCTTTGCAGACGCAACAGATATTCAGGTTTCTGGGAGAACCTTGAGAATTGAAAATTAGGAATTGAAAATTGAAAATTAGACAGTACGTACGGTATAATTATTTATCTTTGTGTGATAGTTGCCGATAATGACAAGTAATAAGTAGGAAATAGTAAAACAGAAGAAAGATATGGCAAAGAAAATACCTTACGGATTGACGGATTATCTTCGTATTGTTACAGAAGATTATTATTATGTGGATAAGACACGATATATTGAGGATTTGGAAAAGACGGCAGCTTTTCTGTTTCTGATCCGTCCGCGTCGTTTCGGAAAGTCTTTGTTCCTGAATATGCTTTACTGTTATTATGATGTGAGATATGCAGATAAATTTGACGAGTTATTCGGTAATCAATATATCGGCAAACATCCAACTTCAGAACAAGGTAAGTATCTGGTACTTTATTTCAATTTCAGTGCCGTTCGTGGAACGGGAGAGGCGTTGGAGGAAAACTTCAACATGTATGCTAAAATACAGATGGAGGCGTTCGCCGACCAGTATGCATCTTATTTTGAACCCGGCTTCTCACAGGGCATACGGGAATTGAAGTCGGCAGCCAGCCAATTGAATTATATAGGAAAACGTGCCGGTATGTTAGGCTTGTCTATCTACCTGTTGATCGACGAATATGATAATTTTACAAATACGATATTATCCAGTGAGGGTAATAATGTGTATCGTGCCCTGACACATGACTCCGGTTTTTACCGTGGATTTTTCAATATTGTCAAAGCAATTACAACCGGTCCGGAAGCTCCTGTAAAACGAATGTTCATTACCGGTGTGTCGCCTGTAACCCTGGATGATGTGACAAGTGGATTTAATATCGGGACGAATATCACGACGGATGAACAATTTAATTCAATGGTTGGATTCAGTGAATCTGAATTGCAAGAGATGTTATCCTATTATGAATCAGAAGGAATGCTGGTTAACTCAAAAGAAGAACTTGTCAGGTTGATGAAGCCTTGGTATGACAATTATTGTTTTGCCTGGGAATGCATAGGACAGACCATGTATAACTCTGATATGGTACTTTATTTTCTGAATAATTATTTATTGAAAAAACGTGCCCCTTCCGATATGTTGGACCGTAATATCCGTACCGATTACAGCAAATTGCGTCATTTTATCCGTATCGATAAGATGCAGGAAGAGGGACGTTCGGTCATAACCCGCCTGATCGATACAGGCGAAGTGAACGGGAATGTGATAAAAGATAGTTTTCCCGCTGAAAACCTGGCTGATCCGGGAAATTTTGTTTCCCTGTTGTATTATTTCGGTTTGTTGACTTATGACCGGATAGAATACGGAGAGACGATAATGAAAGTGCCGAACCTTGCGGTTCGCGAACAAATTTACGGCTACCTGGTGGAAGCGATGAAAGAACGCGATTCGATAGTTTTCCCTTTTATGGAATTGTCCGACCGTATGCGCCGCATGGCTTATTTCGGAGAATGGGAAGCTGCGTTGGGCTTTTTTGCTGATCAGGTGGATAAGAAAGCCGTCCTTCGTGATGCGATCTATCAGGAATCGACTATCAAAACACTTATGTTAGCCTATATGGGTTTAACGGATTATTTTATCATCTGGCCCGAATTTGAAGCCGGACGTGGTTTTTCAGATCTTTACCTGATGCCCAATCTGGCCAATTATCCGGACATGCAATATTCTTACCTGATAGAGTTGAAGTTTCTGAAACGGGATGATACGACAACTAAAGTTGAATCGTTGATGCAGGAAGCAGAAACGCAATTGCATAAATATGCATCCGATGAAAGGGTAAAGAGCAGTACCGGTAACACCCGTCTGCGTCTCCTTGCCGCAGTCTACAGAGGCTGGCAACCGGTAGCAATGCAGGAATTTGAGTGATGTTGATACATTCTTTATTCTAGTCCGAAGGTCAGAGAATTACAATCGTATTTAGAAAATGAGCCAATGTGGCAATATGCCAATGTGCCAATTTAGAAATAATTGAATCATCTGTTTATTGACTGGTTGTAACTGGCTCCCCTCTTGAGAGGGGGTAGGGTGTGTGTTAAAGCCAGTCAATAAAACAAGCCTTGTTACAGGTTTATTTGCCGTCTGCTTCAGCTGACGGATTAGTAAAGGGTCTATCTCATTGGACTTTAGTCCCATTTCTTACAGTTTTCTATCTAGGAGAAATGTGGCTGAAGCCAAAAGAGAGAAACAACTTGTAAACCGTCAGCTGAAGCAAACGGCAAATGAACCTGTAATAGTCAAGTGACTCTGATTATGGTGGTTGTATGGCGGAGATATGACACACCCCCTTCCTCCTCTCCAGAGGGGAGCCAGGTACAACCAGTTGCTATAAACAAACACTCATATCTGCCAAATCTTGAACCAAACCTTACCTCTGATTATATCAACGGGACAATCTATCTCTTTTTGATCTTGAATAATTAGTATTAAAAACTTACATAAATCATGCGAAAAAGAATTTTAGAAGGAATTGCCGGTATTGGTTTACTGGCTGTTCTTCCGGCTTGTAGTACTCAAAAACAAACGACTATTCCGGAAGATGTGTATGCTGTGGCACGTACCGTACAAACCGGAACGGTGCAGGAAACGGGAGCTGACAAGCAACAGGGGCAAATATCCCGGAATATGGTAATACCCCAGTTACAGGTCGATGCCCAGTCAGTTTATAACCGGATGATTAATTACATCGTTCCGGAAGAAGAATTGGCTCCGGTGTTATTGAAGGAACAACTGGCTGTTTACATTGATTTTCCGGCAGGTGGTATTCAGGTGAACCTTAAATACGGAAATAATTCTGCCGAACTGGCAAAGCTGGAAGGACATTTGAAAACCTTGTTGCAATCTGCTGGCGGGTATGTAAAAAACATTCGTATTACCGGTTACGCTTCTCCCGATGGAAATACAAAGGAAAACGAACGTCTGGCAGGCAACCGTGCCGTTCAGTTTAAAAACTATCTGCAAAAACAATTCAAACTGCCTGCCACCTGCCAGGTTTCCGTCGATTGGGTGGGAGAAGACTGGGACGGTTTGAAACGTTTAATCTCCGGGGCAGATAAAAAATACGGTAGCCGTGTACTGGCTATTTTCCAACTGACTGACGATCCGGATAGCCGTCGCAAACAGATAAAAGCCATAGATAACGGTGCCGTTTATAAAGATATCGAAAAGAGTTTTTTCAGCCGTTTACGCCGGATGGAACTGACTGTCGAAACAGAAGTGCAACAACCTGTCTTTACTGATTCTCAATTGCTCGAAGCAGTATATACCCATCCGGAAAAAATCTCATTACCAGATTTTATCCGTTTGGCCTCTTTCTATCGTCCGGGTACCGAACAATACCGTGAAGTATATGAGATAGCCGCCTATACCTATCCCTCCTGTGCAGTCGCCCTGCTGAATGCCGCTGCCGCTTCGTTAGCATTGGGCGATAAGGAATCGGCCCGCCACTTTTTCCAACAGGTAGGCGATGATCCGCGCGCTTATAATAATCAGGGAGTTTTGTTGCTGATAGAAGGGGATAAAGATGGAGCCGCCTCTTATTTCCGTAAGTCTCTTCCTCAGAATCCGAGGTTAGCCCGTGAAAATCTGAGAATGATAAATGAATAGTTTTGGATCTACTAAATGAATTCGAATATGAAAAAGAAAATACGCTGTAATTTTGTTGATTTCTGGCCGGGTTTTGATTATAAATTTTACTTATGGTTTTTATCGGATGAATATGAGTTTCTGATAGATAAAGAACATCCGGATTATTTATTCTATTCCTGTTTTGGAAATGAACATTTGTTTTATGAAGACTGTATCCGGATTTTTTGGAGTGACGAAAACATCATGCCCGATCTTAATTTATGCGATTATGCCCTAAGTTTGAGTAATCTTCAATGTGATGACAGAACTTTTCGGAAATATAGCGGATTTCTGTATAGAAAGGATTCTCACCTGGTTTTACCGGTTTTAAAAGAAGAAGCGTTGCTAAACCGTAAATTCTGCAATTTTGTTTATTCCAACAATACTTGTGTCGCCCCTTATCGGGAGTTGTTCTTTAATGCTTTATCCGGTTATAAACGAATCGATTCAGGTGGTGCTTTTTTGAATAATATGGGTAAAAGGGTTGGTGATAAGCGACAGTTCCTGCGTGATTATAAATTCACTTTAGCGATCGAGAATTCGAGTTTGCCGGGATATGCGACTGAAAAAATCCTGGAACCGTTCATGGCCCAGTCGTTACCGCTATATTGGGGTAGCCCCACTGTCAGTTCGGATTACCATCCGAACTCGTTTGTTAATCTGATGAATTATTCTTCTATGGAAGAAGCTGTTGAGGAGATTATCCGCCTGGATAAAGACGATGCTGCTTATCTGGAAAAAGTGATGACGCCCTTCTGGCCTTACGGGGCTAATTTTGAGGAGTTTTGGGATAGTGAAATAAAAAAAATAACGGATTTTTTCAGGCATATTTTTGAACAACCTCTGGATAAAGCCGGTCGCCGGGTACGCTATGGCTGTAACAAATTTACTATTATGAGACGAAGGAGATATGATGCTCCGACATTCTTTGAATTGTCAAAATCTATGACCAAAAAGCTACTGGGAAAAAAATAAGGGTGTTTTGAAATGTTAAGACCAGTCTTTTAACTTCAAAATAAGGGACTTTTACAGTTAAAGGTCATGACCTTTTTTTAGGAAATAAGCAACTCATTCCCGGCCTAATACATACAACAATGGATAAAAAAAATTATGTAGGCTTGCGGGAGGAGATCCGTTATCTTTTCCGACTTTTAAAGTGAATATTCAACGACAACCGGATCCGGTACGGACGGTTATGGAGACAGCTGTTTTTTTACGCGAATCGGGTGATATCGACAGTGAACAATGGCATCAATTTTCCCATCGTTTCTTTACGGAATATCGCGATACGATCATACAGTATTACGGTTATGAAAGCCAGCTGTATTATACGCCACCCAGGGAACTGGTTTACCCACGCTTCTTTGTTGCAGTCATGTCGGTTTTATTGGAGCTGGGAATCATCAGAGCTAAAAAAGGGCAATTGGTTAAAACGCTTTGCGGTATGTTTCGTTTTGACCAGGAACTTTCCACCATCCGCCGATGGTTTTATGAGATGCCTCCTGAATATGAAGAGGTTTTAACAAAGTTTAAAGATTCGTTTCACACACTAAAAACCAAGAAATAAATTATTAATCAGCTGGGAATGAGTTTGCTTTCTTCTCGTTTTCCCGGTTTTTAGTGTACTCCGCCCAGCGGTATACCGGGTGTATATTTACATCATAGGGTAAGCGGGCAGGAGTGTCCTGAATGATTTTTTGATCGCACGTTTCTTTGTATTAGTTATAATAATATTCATTCTATATTAAAGAGGCCGTACGAACCGTTGTCAAGGTAATGTCTTATAACCATCTTCTACCGTTTGATAATCAAAATTCGTAATCTGTCACAAAAGCGCGCTTTTACCTGTCACGTTTGAATTAGTAACTAAAAAGGTTGTAAAAATGAAAAAACGTAAGGAAAACATGACTCCGGATTACCGGAAGTCGGGCTATCTGAAAGTGGGTAGAAGTGTGTTGCGCGCATTTTTTATGGGAGAACGGGATCTTCATGAGTTGGCTTGTGTTTTACTCTGTGTCGAAACCTTTGCCTATTTCAGCGAAGGACAGGTTTGTTTGAACGACCAGGTTTATTTCTGTCATCCGGGAGAGTGGATCACTTCGTACACGGAGATCGAGGAACTGACCGGTATCGATCGCCGCCAGGTAAAGAAATGTCTGGTGAAGCTGGAAAAGCAACATTTCGTACTGGTGTCGAATGTCGGTTTTTACAAACGGATCGCGTTGGTCAATTATGAACAATCCGTACAGGTGCAACATGGGGAACCGGCGGCAAATAAAACGAACGAAATCGACCGGAATAATTCCGGTGGCAGTATCTGGGACGAAGCGATGAATTTTTATAATCCGGGTAATAATCAGAAAGGAGCGGTGAATTGATGAATGCACAAAAGAACATGCAGTCTCAGCCGAACACGAACCTCCGGCTGGAACAAGCCGTGATAGCCGGCCTGTTGATAAGTCCGGAAGCAATATTCGATGTGGCGGACCGGTTACAGCCGGATATGTTCAGCGACAACCGGACCGGTTTTGTCTACCGGGCGGTTCTTTCGCTGATGGCCTCCGGGATAGCTGTCGATATGCTGACCGTAGAGAATGAGATGCGACGGCTGGATAATAGCTTGTATATGCAGTTGAACGGATTGTCGTTTCTGTCGGACATGTTGCTGGACGTACGCACCGATGCCCATATCCGTATCCATGCCGACGAGCTGATTCGTTGTTATACCTTGCGCCAATTGGTGAATGAGTTGAAGAAAAAAGAGACGGAGGCGCAGTTGCCCTCCGCCGATGTTACAGCGTTATTGACGGGGATAGAAGATCTGGCCGGTTCCTTGCGCGATGGCATGGCACATGTTTCGTCGATGGAGAATGCCGGTGCGGTAGCCGCCCGTGTGTTGGATGAATCGTATCGTGAACAGGCTTTGCGTGAATCCGGGGAAATCAGCCGTGTCTTTTTCGGTTTGCATGACCTGGATGCGATGACGGGAGGACTTTACAAAGAGGAATTGACGGTTATTGCCGGACGTCCCTCCATGGGAAAATCGGCAGTGGCTTTGTGGATGGCACTCCATCAGGCGCGGCAAGGTATGGCAGTCGCCTATTTCAGTGTGGAGATGAGTAAAGAGCAAAATGTGATGCGACTGCTTTCGATGATCAGCGGAGTCAATGCGGATAGCTTGCGTTTTAAAGGTACTTCAGCTTCTGATCGTGCCCGGTTGGAAGAAGCAAAGAAGGAACTGGAGCGGTTACCGCTCACGCTGGAGTATTGCGGATCGGACACGATCGAAGATATGCGTGCCAAAGCCCAGTCTTTGCATAAGAAAGGCTGGTTGGGAGTTTTATATGTCGATTATCTGAATCTGATCAATATTATTCTATCAAAAAATGATTTGCAGGAGACGACAGATCTGGCCTTGGGCAACATCGCCCGTAAGGCGAAACTGATGGCGGAAGAGATGAAAATCCCGGTGGTTTTGCTGGCCCAGCTAAACCGTGATGTCGATCGCCGCCAGGGGAGTCATTTCCCGATGCTGAGCGATTTGCGTAATTCCGGTGCGATAGAACAGGTGGCGGATGGGGTCATATTCGTTTATCGTGCCGAGAAGTACAATATTTTTTATGATCCGAAGACAAAGGAAGATTTGCGGGGAGTGGGCATGTTGCTGGTTGCTAAAAACCGTAACGGGGCAACAGGTATAGCTAAATTCCGCTACAATCCGGCAATGACTTGCCTGACGGATTATGATCCGAGAGTGATATGATATAATGATAATTGAAAAGCATTTAAAATAACGGAAAATGTTAACAAATATAAACGTGAGAGGTGGCTCTCTAAATTTAAAGAAGTTATTAAAAATGGTTATCCCTGGGATTAGTAAGTTGTTTGTAATCTATCGCCTGTATATCAAAAATACAAAAAGATTACCTCGAAAGTTTATTATCGATTCGGACCGGAAACTGGTGTATTTGAATAATCCGAAAGTGGCTTGTTCTTCGATTAAAATCTCAATGTTCGGAGAACAGCCGGATATCCATGTTTTTGCGGGAGTTTATACAGAGGTAGAGTTGGATCAGGAGACCGGCCGGTATTATAAATTCACGTTTGTGCGAAATCCTTTCAAACGTTTGGTTTCTTGTTTTGAGGATAAATGCATACAGCATCCGGATGATATCTGCTGGGATAGTTATTTGTTTAGTAGTTTGTTGCGCGTACAGGATTTTAGTCAATTTGTACGTAGGGTTTTTTTACTTCCCGGTTGTCTGGACGAACCTCATTTTGCAGGGCAGTACCGATTGATTTATGACAAAGGTGATAAATGCCAGGTCGATTTTGTCGGTAAGGTTGAAAATATAAAAGAGGAATATGAACCGATCCGTGAACGATTTAATCTTCTTCCGTTATCTCATACGAACCGGGCTGCTTCGCTGACCGGAAAATGTTGGATGGATTATTACACTCCGTTTACGGCATGGCTCGTCTACCGGAAATACAAAAAAGATTTCATCGCTTTCGGATATGAAGATGAATACAGGAAGCTAAAGGAATATTTGAAAGGCAAGAAATGAAATCATAGAAATAATGTGCCAATTTAGAAATAATTGAACTATCTGTTTATAGTGACGGTAGTAACCAATTCTCCTCTTGAGAGGGGATAAGGGGTGTGTTAAAGCTAGTTATAGAGCGAAACTATGACACACCCCCTTCCCCCTCTCAAGAGGGGAGCCAGGTACAACCAGTTGCTATAAACAAACACTCATATCTGATATATTATGAACCGGAAAGATCGCATCAAACAAGTGGCTCGTTTGGAGGAGGTAGTTGAACGCTACCTGCCTCTGAAACGGAGTGGAAGCTCGGCGAAGACGCTGGTAGGACTTTGCCCGTTCCATGATGACCGGCATCCGTCATTCTGTGTGAATGTGAAAGAACAATACTATAAATGTTTTGCCTGTGGCGAGGGAGGCGACCTGTTCAAATTCGTACAGCGGATAGAAGGTTGCGATTTCCGTACGGCATTGAAGAAGCTGTCAGCGTGGTACGGTTTGCCGGATACGGAGGAAGATTACCAACCAGTCAAATATCCTCCGGTACGACCGAAGCGACAGCCGGCACTGGTAGAACCGGTCAGCCAACTCTGTATAGACAGCCTGCTCCGTAGCCACCGGATGATATTCGATTTGCTGGAAACCTATATTCCGGAAACGGATATTCTCCGCGAAACATATAAAACGTTTGAAGTTGGAATTGCTCCGGCTGCTCTGCCCGTCTCTTATGCGGATTTATGTGGCCGTATTATCTTTCCGGTACGGAATGAAAAGGGAGAACTAATTGCTTTTGCCGGACGATACCAAGGAGAAACGGAAGGGACGGATATCCGTAAATACGTCAATTCGCCGGATAGTCCGGTTTACCATAAAAGCGAAATTTTATATGGCTTATATCAAGCCCTGGAGGCAATCCGTGAACATCATTTTGTTTATATCACCGAAGGATACAAAGATGTGCTGGCCATGCATGCCGCCGGGTTCCGGAATACGGTGGCCTTATGCGGAACGGCATTAACCGAACAACATATAACGTTACTCAGTCAATACACCCATTACGCCATTATTATGCTCGACGGCGATGAAGCCGGGCAAACGAACGGGATACGATCGGCACGCTTATTGGTTGAAAAAGGCTTTTCGGTCGGACGGATCGTTCTTGAACCGGAGCATGATCCGGATTCCCTACTTGGTATGATGGGACGCGAAGATTTTACCGGATATATAAAAAGATTAACCCGTTTCAGTCGGTTGGAAGTTTATGAAACCGACCTGCTTCGGCAGATAAAACGCTTGTTGGAAAACTTACACCTGGCTTTGACGATAACGGAGCGAAAAGACTTATTTGCCGGAATGATCCCCCTGCATAAACGCTTGGAGAAAGTTACGCAGCTACTGGCGCATTCTCCGGTATTGAAGGCGGAATGGTTATTGGATTAGTCGTTGAAAATAAATTCAAAACAATTTCTAAAATAGAATATATGATTGTTGACCGAGAACGTAAAATAATATACTTGCATAATCCGAAATGTGGCGGAACATTTTTGAGGGATATTTATATCGAGAAGTATGGAAAAACAGATGCTACGAAATGGTGGAAACTTTTTTCAAAAGAATATGGAACAGATTTGGGGCATATAACGTATGATGATTTGCCTCGTTTTATAACGGAATGGGAAGATTACAGGATTGTTACGATGATCCGGAATCCTTATAATCGTTTTTATTCCGGAATAAAAGAGTTGAAAAAACAACTGGCTCCTTTTAACTTTTGTTCCATAAAAAACTTCAGATATTTTTATGAAAAGGAATGGTTAAGTTTGAACAAATACCAAAAAATATACGAATTATTGCGAAGTATATGTCCTGGGACATATACCGGTCTTCTGGTGAAGCTGAATCTCGCTTCACCAGAAGATTCTTGTAAATATATTTCTTCATTAAAGCGTAGTAAACAGGATGTTTTTTTGAGAAACAAAAGAATTCCCTGGATAGCTCCCCAAAGTAACTATATGGCTGACAAAGTAGAAATATTACGGTATGAATCGGAAAGCGATTGGGAAAAGTTGCTGGACACTTTCGGTTTGTCTGCGTATAAAGATCGTTTGGCAATAGCAAAGGACTATGCGATACCGGACGATATTCGGAAGAAGATTGAAAAATTATACCCGGAAGACTGGGAGTTATTTCTGATGTATGAAAATAAATAATCAATAGAAATATTTCGTATAAATGAAAATATTACATGTCATTCCTTTCCTGAGTGTAGAAAGCGGAGGACCGGCTGTCAGCACGCTGTTACCGGTCAGATATTTGAATAGAATGGGGGAAAATAGTAAAATTCTGACATTCCGTCCTCCTTCCGGGGAGACTGTCTTATCTGAAGAGTCATTTATCTGTTATTTGCCGGAGCTAAAAGGTTGGCGGAGACGTGTAAGTTATTCTTCCCGTTTAAAAGAGATGTTAGGGAAAGATACTGATACGGATGTTTATCATATACAGGGACTTTGGCAGTATCCGGTTTACCTGACTGCGCATATGGCCTGTAAAAAACAGATACCTTATGTCATTACTTTGCGCGGGATGCTTTATCCGGAAGCGCTGAAACAGTCGGCTGTCATAAAAAAACTGGCATTATCTTTTTTCCAGCGCCGGCAGTTACAGGAGGCGACATGTGTGCAGGCCACTTGTGAGGAAGAGATGCACTATTACCGTGAGATGGGGTTTACAAATCCGGTCGCTATTATACCTAATCCGGTAGAATTGGAACCGCTTGCAAATGATGTTTCGAAAACAGATGATATCAAGCGTTTTGGATACCTCGGCCGTATTCATCCGCGAAAACATATAGAACGGCTGATCGATTGTTGGCAACGGCTGGACGAACCTGGCGAATTGGTGATCATGGGAGACGGGGATAATAGTTATGTCGATTCCTTGAAAGAGAAAGTCAGAAAAGCACAGTTAAAACGGATTCGTTTTACCGGGTTAGTGACAGGTAATGAAAAAAATCGTCTGCTCGCTTCCCTTTCCTGCCTGGTTGTTCCCAGCGACTTTGAAAACTTCGGCCGCATTATACCTGAGGCTTTGATGCAGAGCATTCCGGTTATTGCATCGACAGGCACTCCGTGGCAGGAACTGGAAACATGCCGGTGTGGCTGGTGGGTGAAGAATGATACGGAGACATTGACTGATACGATGCGTAAAGTGTTGGCGTGTGATAAGGGCTTGCTGGATGAAATGGGCGAGCGGGGACGACAACTGGTGCTAAAGAAATATACTGTGGAAAAAGTATCCGGACAACTGGAAGTAATGTATGACTGGGTAACCGGGAAAATGGATAAACCTGATTTTATATACTATTAGTGGATTGGTAAAAAACGAATATAAAATGAATATAAAAGTTTCAGTAATAATTCCCATATATAACAGAGCTTATTGTTTGGCCCGTTGCCTGGACTCTGTTTTGTCCCAGACTTTTACAGATTGGGAATGTATTTTGATAGATGATGGTTCTACCGACGGGAGCTTATCGGTGTGCCGCCATTATGCAGAGACAGACTCCCGTTTCAGGGTATATAGTCAATCGAACAGTGGCGCTTCCGTTGCCCGCAACCGGGGGGTGGAATTGGCCCGGGGACAATACATTGCATTTATCGACAGCGATGATTGGGTGGAAAGGACTTATTTGCAACTATTATATGATGCAGTCGGCGAAGATACAATGTCGTTTTGCGGACAGGATGAATTTGACAGCCAGGGAGTACGAAGCAAGGAGATGCCGGTAAAAAGTGACGAATCGTTTTTGTTGGATAATAGTGGAGCGGACTTGATTGCTTATTATTTTTTTGATTCGAAGCTCTTGTTTGGACCTGTGAATAAATTGTATGCACGAAAGATCATCGAAGACTATCACATTCGTTTCCCTGTCGGTATCGATTGGGGAGAGGATACGATTTTTAATTATACATATTATAGTCATGTCAGTAAGCTGAAAGGTGTGCCTTTTACTTTATATCATGTTATGAAACAAAAGGTTTCATTGACGACAGAGGCGAAATATGATTATTTCCTTTCTGATTCGAGACAAAAAAGATGGGATGGTTTCTCTGATTTTCTACAAAAGAAAGGTCTTAATCATCCCAGGCTGATGCTGGTTGCGGATAATTATTATATCTACCTCTTTTGTGAATCGACTGCCGGTTCGATTTTTGTACACGACCGATTGTCATGGATAGAACGTTATAAACGGATGAGAGGGTTAGTCATGAGTGCCGACCGGAGTAAATTCAAGAAGTATATCATTCGGCCGGGATCATTGGCCTATAAGTCTGTTGCTGTGTATTTCAGACTACCGGTTCTCCTCTTCTTGTTTTATGAAATCAAATATCTCTTTTTGAAAATCAAATAATCTATTAATAAATATTGAAGGATATGAATAAGAATGATTTGGCTAGAGAAATAGCGAGCCGCATGTCGGTAACGGTTACTATGGCTTCTCAATTAGTGGATACCCTGTGTGCCGTAGTTGGAGAATCGATCCGGAAGGATGAGTCTGTGTTGTTACAAAATTTCGGGCACTTTCAACCCTGGCAACAAAAAGAACGTTTCGGACGCAATCCGCGTACGGGTGTGGAATGTCCGATTCGTAAGCGAGTGAGCGTGAAATTTAAACCGGGAAAAGGGTTACTGGAACTATTGAATGAGAAACATGAAGATACAGACATATGTGATTAATTTGAAGCGATCCGCAGATCGCCGGGAGTATATCTTGAAAGAGACCGCCCGGTATGCCTGTATGGATGTCGAGCTGGTGGAAGCGGTAGACGGATACCGGCTTTTACCGGAAGAAACGGAGCGACTGTTTGATGTCAAACGCTTTACTTATCGTTATAAGCGGCATCCGTATCCGGGCGAGGTCGGATGTACCCTGAGCCATCAGGAATGTTATCGCCGATTATTAAATTCGGACGAAGAGGTCGCATTGATATTGGAAGATGATATTGTTTTTCTTAAACCCGAGCTTGTGGATGCTGTCATGACTGAATGTTGCGAGATGCTGAAAAAAGAGAAAGGCGGTGTATTTATCTATTCTCTTTTGTCGGTGAGTTCTACCAGAGGGAGGGATATGGGAAACGGATATAGTATGTACCGGGTATGGTTCGGACTGGGAACTTATGTCTATCTGATACACCGGAATGTGGCGAAAAAACTGCTGACGGATTTCCCGTCGGTATTGGCTGACGATTATCAGTATATGAATTTGAAAGGAATAAAGGTGTATGGATTATTCCCGCTTTTTTCTACAGGTGACAGTATGGGGACGGATATTCAACAGGGCAAGCAAGATATAGAATACGTGACGGATATCCCCGTGCGCTATAGATTGCAGAATTTCTTCAGAGGCGGTTGCCGGCGATTATTGCTCTTATTACATATACTGTCTGTGAGATAACCGATTAATAAAATTAGATATATGAAAATAATCAATTATTTATTTGCTGTATTGTTTTGTTCTCTTTTATTCTCTTCTTGCGGAAAAGTAAAAGATATCGCTTACTTGCAAGGAGATGACCTGTTTAAGCGGATGGATGTCTCCGATTCCGTTGAAATAAAAATCAGGAAAAATGATATTTTGGATATTTCCGTCAGTTGTGCCGAACCTGAGTTATTACAGCCGTTTAACAACCTGTCATGGGGAAATAATTATTCCGGAAATTACGGAGCAGGATATAATAACCGTGGTTATCTGGTAGAACAGGACGGGACCATTAATTTCCCTCTGTTGGGAAGGCTCAAAATACAGGGATTGACCCGGCGCCAACTGATAGAGTTGATTCAGGACAAGCTGAAGAAAGGGGATTATATAAAAGATCCGGTAGTAACAGTTCGTTTTCAGAATTTTAGGATACAAGTGTTGGGCGAAGTGAATCGTCCCGGTTCATATAACATCACTTCTGATCAGGTCACTCTGTTCGAGGCTTTGGCGCTTGCCGGTGATTTGACAATCCATGGACGTCGTAACCGGGTTGCCGTGGTCAGGGAAACGGATGGCGTACGGACGATTCTGTATCATGACCTGCGTTCGAGGGATGTTTTCAATTCTCCTGATTTTTATTTGCAGCAGAACGACCTGGTCTATGTGGAACCTAACCGGGTACGGGCGGAAGCAAGTACCCAGAATCAGTTCACCAACGTCGGCACCTGGTTGTCTTTGATTTCGTTCCTGATGTCAACCTGCGTACTTATCTTTAAATAAAATACTTATGAATGATGATAAGCCTTATATAGAAGAATGGCATTTGAAAAGCGAGTTGAATATTCGTAAAGTCTGGGATGTATTGCTTATTAAATGGCATTGGTTTGCATTGTCGGTGTTCATCTGCCTCATGCTGGCTTTTGTTTACATACGTACTGTCCCGGTTGTTTATAAACGGGAAGCAGTTGTTCAGTTAAAAAATACAGCGAAATCGGAGGAAGCCTTCAATGAAAAACAGTTGTTTGAGGATGGCAATAATATCGACGGGGAGATTCTGATTTTTAAATCCCGTTTGTTGATGGGCGAAGTTATACGGCGGTTAGGATTGGATATCAACTATGCTGTGGATGACGGGTTGAAAAGCAGGGATTTATATACCGACTCTCCGGTGGAAATCAGTTTTCCGGATTCTTCTTTTTCCAAACCGGCTATTTTCTCCGTTATCCCTTTGCCGGAAGGCGGCTTTCGGATAAAAGGGCTGGAGGATGATCCGGATGGTGTGATGAAATATACTTTTGGCAAGCCGCAGAATAGCCCGCTGGGTAGGATGATTGTCAGGCGTACTTCTTTTTTCAATGACGAATGGCTGAATGTTCCGATACAGGTAACATGTAGTGATCGTAAATCGCTTATCAGTTTATATCTGGACGGGCTCGAAGTCGAGCGGTCGGCTAAAGATGTCAATTTATTAACGCTCACTTACCAGGATACAGATGCAAAGCGGGGAGAAGATATCCTGAATACGTTGATACAAGCGTATGTGGATGAGTCGATGCAGGATAAGAACATGATTATTCGCAGTACGGCACTTTTTATTGACGAACGTTTGCAGTTGATCAATGAAGAATTGGGCGATGTGGAGAATAATATTGAAAATTACCGGAAGCAGAATCAATCGGCGGATTTGGCTGAAGAAGCTAAAATCTATTTGGGAAACCGGAACAGGCATGATATGGAGATCACCGAATTGACCAACCAGAGGGAATTGGTTGAATTGGTACAGATGTATCTGCATGACCCGTTGAAAAACGAACATTTGCTTCCGGCTAACACTGGTATAACGAGTGTCGGTGTGGAGGGAATGATCGATAAATATAACACGACATTATTGGAACGGAATAAGTTGATGGTGAATGCGGGTGACAATAGTCCTGCCGTAAAAGAGCGAAGCAGCCAACTGGCCTCCTTACGGAATGCTATCGCCCAAAGCCTGAGAAATACGAAAGAGGCGATCGATATGAAGCTGGATTATACCCGTAGAATGCAGATGCTTGAAATCGGGAAGATCAGTAGTATTCCGACTCAGCAGAAATATGTTTTGTCGGTGGAACGTCAACAAAAAATCAAAGAAGAACTGTTTCTTTATCTATTGAACAAACGGGAAGAAAATGCATTGTCGCTGGCTACGGCCGACAGCAATCTGCGTATTGTGGATAGTGCTTATGCGGCCGAAATGGCGGGAGCAAATGCCTTGATTGTTTTATTGGTAGCCTTTCTGGTTGGTTTATTGGTTCCCGGTTTATGCTTCTATATCCGTCAGTTACTCGATGTAAAAGTACGTGGGCGTAGAGATATTGAGGAGAATCTGACCATTCCTTTTCTGGGGGAAATACCTCGTAAATCGAAAAAATCAGGTTTGGTGGTGGTACACGAACAAGGGCGCGACGCTGTTTCGGAGGCGTTCCGTGTCATTCGTTCCAATCTGGACTTTATGCTGAGCAAGAAAGGAGAAGTACAGTCGATCATGTTTACTTCATTTAATCCGGGTTCGGGGAAAACTTTTATTTCAGCCAATTTGTCTGTGGCATTAGCATTGGCCGGTAAGCGGGTTATTTTGTTGGAAATGGATATTCGTAAAGGTTCGGCAAAGAGTGAAGATGGAACTGTGCCGGCAGGGATAACTAATTATTTATCCGGCAAGGTGTCGGGCATCAGGGATATTATCCGGAAAAGTGAATGGCATGATACCCTGGATGTTATTACCTCCGGGCCAGTTCCTCCCAATCCGGCAGAACTATTGCTCAGCAATCGTCTGGACATGCTGATGGAGGAATTAAGAAGGGAATATGACTTTATTCTGATAGATACTGTCCCTTATGGAGTAGTGGCGGATGCACAGGTAATTAACCGGATTGCCGATTTATGCATTTATGTGATCCGTGAAGGACGTTTCGACCGACGGTTATTGCCGGATGTCGAGAAACTTTATACGGATGGCAGATTGTCACATATGGCTGTTGTTCTGAATGAAGTCTGTTATGAGCAGGCAGGCTATTACGGCTATTATGGTTATTATGGCTATGGATACGGAAATAAAAAGGAATAGTGATGAAAATAAAGACTTATATAATAAATATGAAAGAATCCGTCGAACGAAGAGAACGGGTTCTGGAGGAGGTCTCCCGCTATTCTTTCCTGGATATCGAATGGGTGGAGGCTGTGAACGGGAAGCAACTTATGGAGGTACAGATAGGACAGTTATTTGACCGGAAAAGATTTTATTCAAGATATGACCGTGAACCGCTACCTGGAGAAATTGGCTGTACGCTAAGCCATAGGGAGTGCTATCGCAGATTGCTTTGGTCGGATTGCAAATATGCGTTGATCTTGGAAGATGATGTTTTTTTTCAGCATCCCGATGATGTTAATTGGATATTTGGAAATATGGATAAGGTAATGATTTCTGATAAAAGTTGTATTATCACACTGGCTTCCCATCAGCTTTATTTCACGAAAGATATTTCTAAGTTAGGAAGTTATTCTTTTTACCGGTTCATAAAAGCCGTGGGGACTTGTGCCTATTTGGTGAACCGGCATGCTGCTGAAAAATTATTATCGGTCAACAAACCGTTTATTGTTGCCGATGATTTTGAATATATGTTCAGGCATGGGATTTATCTGTTAGGGATATATCCGTATCTGGCATTTGGAGCTTCTTCCGAACAACTGGTTGAGTCGGAAATAATCCAGGATCGCAAATCATCCGGGATACGAAAGACTTCCTTTAAATACAGAATGACCAGATTTTTTGATTACAAATTATATGGTTTATTATGGAGGTTGAAGATCGTGAAATTCAGATTGTAAGTGGGCTATCACATTAATTGAAATGATCGGATGATACGTTTGTTAGCATTATATCTACTTTACTTATTTCAGAAAATCAGATATCTGGGCCGGGTTAATCTGGTCGGGTTCAGCATAATCCTTGCATTCAGGAATTCGTCTATTTCGATAGGTAAAGGGTCCGGACTCTGTAGTACGCCAGTATATAATTTGTTAGGCATGTATCAAAGGACGATACTGGTGGCAAGGCATGGAGGAACTATACATATCGGGGAAAATGTCGGTATATCCGGTTCGACGATTTATGCCATGAAAGAGATACGGATAGGAGATAATACGTTTATAGGAGCCAACTGTAAGATCGTAGATAATGACTTCCATGCATTTGAGCCGGGACTGAATTTTACGACCGATCCTCTTCATCTGAAAATGAAACCGGTTTCTATCGGCGAGAACTGCTTTGTCGGGATGAATTCAATTATTCTAAAGGGAACCGTTATCGGAAAAAACTCAATTGTAGGAGCCGGTAGTGTGGTGTGTGGCAAATTTCCGGAAAACGTGGTGATTGCCGGAAATCCTGCCAGGATAATAAAGTATAGGAGTATTGACAGTAAAGAATAATCAGATGAAAATTTCATTTATAGTGGTAGATATCACAGCCAAAGCCGGGACAGAAAGAACGACAACCTTATTAGCGAATACTATGGTGAGAAAAGGACATGAGGTGCGGATCATTTCCCTATTCCGTCAGAATATATCGCCGGCTTTCTTTCTTGAAAAAGAGGTGGGTATCGTTTATGTAACCAGTGAAGCGTATTCTATTCACAGTAGTCCATTTAAGCGTTTATTGCGGATAATCCGGTCTTTCTTTTCTTTTCGGGAAATGATACGTAAAAATGATTCCAGCCTGTTTATAGGGCAGAACTTCTTAGTTAACCTGTATTTATATTTTTCCGGTTTTTCTAAGAAATCGATTGCCTGCGAACATAACTTATATAATATCTATCCTTTGCCCATCCTTTTTTTTCGGGAATATGTCTAT
Organism: Parabacteroides caecihominis; assembly: GCF_023656785.1. Classification (NCBI taxonomy): domain Bacteria; kingdom Pseudomonadati; phylum Bacteroidota; class Bacteroidia; order Bacteroidales; family Tannerellaceae; genus Parabacteroides; species Parabacteroides caecihominis. The sequence continues at coordinate 175,690 of NZ_JAMOKS010000008.1, read as the reverse complement.
AAATCGTTTTATAAACTGGTGTCTCTCACTGAGAAGGATGCCGATAAATTCAGGCGGAGGCTGAAAAATGTCGAAGTCATACCTAATATGTTGACTTTTACACCAAAAGGGGAAGCTGATCTGACATTAAAAAGAATCCTCTCGATAGGGCGCCTTTCTAACCAGAAGGGATATGACTTATTACTGGAAGCTGTCAAATATATATGGAAAGATTATCCCGACTGGCATCTGGATATTTTCGGGGAGGGAGAGATGCATGCTTTTTTAGCGGAAAAGATAAAGATGTGTAATATGGAAAAATATGTATTCCTGAAAGGGTATACGCAAGATGTAATTTCTGAATATTTGTCTTCTTCCATTTATGTCATGTCTTCCCGTTTTGAAGGGTTTCCAATGAGTCTTTTAGAGGCGACTTCCTGCGGACTACCGGTTGTTTCCTTCGATTGTCCGGAAGGGCCTGCCGATATAATAGGAGAGGATAGAGGAATCCTGGTTCCACCGGAGGATATTTCCGGATTAAAGACGGCTCTTTTAAAGTTGATGGATAGTCTCGATAGGAGAAATGAGTATGGGGAAAATGGGAGATCGTTCGTATTTCAAAACTATAACTCCGAAGCGGTTTATAAAAAATGGGATATGCTATTCCAATCTTTTGTTAATTCTCAGAGTAAATAGAATATAAGTTCATTATTAATTTAATTCACAATTAACATGAAAACAGCATTAGTTTGTGGCGCCGGTGGTTTCATCGGTAGCCATATGGTTAAACGCCTCAAAAATGAGGGGTATTGGGTAAAAGGTGTCGATTTGAAGTATCCGGAATTTTCACCGACGGAAGCCGATGATTTTATGATCGGTGACTTGCGCGACATGGATGTATGTAACCGTGCCGTCGATCGTAAGTTTGACGAAATCTATCAGTTTGCTGCCGATATGGGGGGTGCCGGTTTTGTTTTTACCGGTGAGAATGATGCCGATATTATGCATAATTCGGTAATGTGTAACATCAATATGATGGATGTGGCTTATAAACGGAATGCGGGGAGAATTTTCTATTCGTCTTCTGCCTGTATCTATCCAGAACGTAACCAGATGGATGCTTTGCATCCGACTACTTCGGAGGATTCGGCCTATCCGGCAGGACCGGACAGTGACTACGGTTGGGAGAAACTGTTCAGTGAACGTATGTATATGGCTTACCATCGTAATAAGGGGCTGGATGTGCGTATTGCCCGTTTCCATAATATTTTCGGTCCGGAAGGAACCTGGGAGGGCGGACGTGAGAAGTCGCCGGCTGCTTTTTGTCGTAAGGTGGCTGAAACGCCCGATGGCGGAACGATCGAGATGTGGGGGGACGGAAACCAGACCCGTTCGTTTCTTTATATCGATGAATGCCTGGAAGGTGTGCGCCGCCTGATGAGTCAGGATGCGTTTATGGGACCGGTAAATATCGGATCGGACGAGATGATCAGTATCAACGGCCTGGCCGGAATGGTGATGGAGATTGCGGGCAAGAATTTGGATATAAAACATATTCCCGGTCCGCTGGGTGTTGTCGGCCGTAATTCCGATAACCGTCTGATTAAGGAGAAACTGGGATGGGCGCCTAACTGGCCGTTGTCTAAAGGGATGGCATTGACCTACCGATGGATAAATGAACAAGTACAGGAAAAGAATAAATGAAAATAGTCTGTATCTCACAGGTCTACTGGCCGGACACTGCTTCCGTGGCACAACATTTGGTTGATTTGTTGCAAGCTCTGTCCGACCACGGACATGATGTTACTGTCATTACCAGCCGTCATAATTATGAGCATCCGGAAATAATCTATCCGGCTGTGGAGTACTGTAACGGGGTCCGTATCTGCCGTATTTTTAATACCGGATTTGGCAAAAGGACGAAACTGGGACGCCTGGCGGATTTTCTGAGTTTCAATGTATTGATAATGTGCCGGCTGCTGGCGTTGAGACGGTCTGCATGCGATGTGATGCTCGGTTTGACCAGTCCGCCTTTGTTGTCGTATATCGGAATAAAGATAGCCCGGATGAAGAAAATACGTTTTGTATACTGGACGATGGATTTGCAGCCTGAACTTTCAATGGTTGCCGGTTATATTAAAACTGATGCGACTCCGGCGAAGGTTATGCAGAAGTGCGGAGATTATATATTCAGTCATTCCGATAAGATTATTGTCCTGGATGATTATATGAAACGGCATATTTCCGAACGTTTGCATACTGACGAGATGGGTATCGATGTGATTCCGGTATGGCCGGTGATGACTGCCGTTTATGAAGGCGGGCGGATGGAGAATCCGTTCCGGAGAGAAAACGGTTTTGGGGACAGGATCGTGATTATGTATTCCGGTAATCATTCTGTCATGCATCCGTTGACTACGTTGTTGGAGGCTGCGGTCAGGCTGAAAGAGGACAAGCGTTTTTTATTTGTCCATATCGGAGGCGGAGTCCGTCTGCAAGAAGTATGTGAATACAAAGAAAAATATCGGTTGGATAACATCCTGATTTTGCCTTATCAACCGCGTGAAAAGATTCATTTGTCATTGGGATCGGCAGATATCCAGGTTGTTTCTTTAGGGGAGGGTTGTGTAGGTTTTACGCATCCGAATAAGATATACGGAGCGATGTTCATTGGTAAGCCTGTATTGTATATCGGTCCTGACCGATCCCATATAACGGATATCCTGTGTCATTGTCTCGGAAATATATCCGTCTCCCACGGCGATTCGGATTTGTTGGTGCGGAAAATAGTGGCTTTTGTCGAAATGGATGAATCCGAGCGCAGCCGGGTTGGAATACGGAACCGGAGATATGCGGAAACTTATCTGCGTCCGGATATTCTATTGGAGAAAATGATAGGCTCGATAGAGTCTGAGCCATTATAAGTTAATGGAAAGAGTTACTACAGGCTCCATAAACTAGTATAACCTTGGATTTAGTGCAAAAATACCTCATTATTGCCTTGGATTTAGTGCATTTGTGCTTTTATCATCTCTGAACATTTTCCATAAAAGAAACGCAGGTTGTGCAACTAGGATATCCAATTTGTTTATTCTATCTTTGTACAACCTGTTTTATTTATAAACGGGTTGTGTCTTATTGTTGAATTAAAATTTAATAGATAATTATGGATACCCCGAGATACAAAACGATTATCAGTGTATTGAACTCTTCTAATGAAGGTTTCGACGAGTATATAGAAATGAGTAAAAGAATCAGTCTGTTTGTGGAGACAGACGGGGCGAGTGAGGCTAATGGCATGATGGAAGAAAGCTATGTTGCCCAGTATACCGTACTTCAGGACATACTTTATAAACAGGCGCTGGAAAAGAAAAAGAACGAATCGTGTTGATGCGGTTTGTCATGATATAAATATTTAGTTGTGTTATTATGAAAAACAAATGGTTGTGTCTCTTTTTTAGTTTAGGTCTTGTCGTGCAGGGGGGGTTTGCCCAGGAAAACCCGGTGAAGATGTGGTATGACGAGCCTTCGGACGATTGGATGAAATCGTTGCCGATAGGGAACGGACGGCTGAGCGGTATGGTGTTCGGTGGCGTTGAGAAAGAAAAGGTAGCCTTTAATGAGATTACGCTTTGGTCCGGACAACAGGATGCGGGGCAGGAGAAGCCTTTTGGAAAAGAGGCTTTGAGAAATATACAGCAACTGTTCCTGGACGGTAAACTGGAGGAAGGGAATGCACAGGCTTCGGAGCAGTTGGTCGGTGTTCCTAATTCTTTTGGAACTCATGTGCCGTTCGGTGATATAGAGCTGGCTTTCGCACAAGGAAACAGAACTGTCGAAAATTATATACGTACGCTTAACCTGGCCAAAGGTATTGCATCGGTCTCTTATCGGCAGGATGGTGTGACTTATAACCGTGAGTATTTCTGTTCCAATCCGGCTAATGTCCTGGTGATACGGTTGAGTGCTTCGGAGAAGGGAAAACAGAACTTCGAGGTTGGTTTGAATGTATTGAGAAAGTCTGCCGTTACGACGGATAAGAATACCATCAGTTTTTCGGGACAGGTCGATTTTCCTACATTCGGTCCCGGAGGTGTTCACTTTTACGGTGGGATAAAGGTTCTGGCGGAAGGTGGAAGCATCAGGCAGAACAAAGAAAGTTTGTCGGTGGAGAATGCGGATGAAGTAGTGCTCATTGCTGACCTTCGCACCGATTTCGTTCCGGGGGATATGGAAGAAATGACTTCGTCTGCCTTGAACGGTGCTGAAAAGAAAGGATTTGACACGTTGAAACAAGAGCATGAAACAGATTTCGGCCGGTTATTCAACCGCGTTGCTCTTTCGTTGGGAGAAGGAAAGAATGAGATGGCTACCGATGAACGCCTGAAGTTGTTGAAGGAAGGAAATGAAGACCCGGACCTGATTGCTTTATTTTTCCAGTATGGGCGTTATCTATTGATTTCCGCATCACGAGAAAATTCTCCGCTGCCGGCTAATCTTCAGGGGATATGGAATGATAATCTGGCGTGCAATATGCAGTGGAGTTGCGATTATCATCTGGATATCAATACGCAGCAGAATTACTGGGCGGCCAATGTCTGTAACCTCAGTGAATGCAATGTCCCTTTGTTCGATTATATAGGAGCGTTGGCCGAAGCCGGAACAAAGACTGCTAAGACTGTGTATGGTTGCGAAGGCTGGGTGGCTCATACCATGGCGAATGTCTGGGGATTTACTGCTCCGGGTTGGGGGACAGGCTGGGGACTTCATCCGACGGGAGGGGCATGGCTGGCTTCCCATTTATGGGATTATTACCGTTTTACCAACGATGAGGTCTTCTTATTGAGAGCTTATCCTGTATTGAAACAATCGGCTTTGTTTTTCCTCGATTATATGATAGAAGATCCGAATAGCGGTTACCTGATGACCGGTCCGTCTACCTCTCCGGAGAATGCTTTCCTTTTGGACGGGAAGCAGTTGTCGCTTTCTATGATGCCGACATGCGACAGGGTGATTGTTTATGAGATACTGAATGCTTGCCAGAATGCTTCGGAGTTGTTGCAGGTGGATGAAGAGTTCAGAGGACGTGTGATAGATGCTATCGACAGGTTGCCTCCTTTCAAAATAGGAAAATATGGACAGGTTCAGGAGTGGCAGGAGGATTATGAGGAGGCGGTTCCGAATCACCGTCATACCAGCCATCTGCTGGCGTTGTATCCTTATTCGCAAATCAGTTTGGACGATACGCCGGAGTTGGCGAAGGCGGCCGCTGTTTCTATCGACCGGCGCCTGAATGCCGCTGATTGGGAAGATGTGGAGTGGAGCCGGGCGAATATGATTAATTTCTTTGCCCGTTTGAAGGACAGTAAAAAGGCTTATGGAAGTGTGCTGGGGCTTATCAATGAGTTGAGCCGCGAAAACATGCTGACTATCTCCCCGAAAGGTATTGCTGGTGCGCCGACGGATATATTTGTCTTCGACGGGAATGAGGCGGGAACAGCCGGGATTGCTGAAATGTTACTTCAGAGTCATGAAGAATATGCAGAGCTTTTACCTTGCCTGCCCGAAGAGTGGAGTTCCGGTAGTTACAAAGGATTATGTGCCCGCGGAGGTTTTCAAATCGACCTTTCCTGGAATGATAAGGCTGTTAAACATGCTTTGGTTACTGCTAAGGTCAATAATACCTTAAAGCTGAAATTACCCGAACGGACCGGGCATGAAAAGTATTATAAAAATAAGAAACAAATCGACCCTATCCTTCTTCCTTACGGTATTGTCAGGATCGATTTACAAAAAGGAGATATATTTGAAGTAACTTACGATTGAGACAGCAGTCTGATGCCGGATTAATCCAGCATCAGACTCATATATGATTCCCGGTTCGGGTATCCCATAACGATCCGGGTGAGTGTCTGAATGTCCATATCCTTCAGATTCTGTTCTGTAAACGGACTGTCTTTATGGGTGGACAGCCAATGATGTATCAGGCGCTCGGTGTCGATTACGCGGGCCATTCCGACCGGACGGGTTGCCGGTACGACCGGAGGTGTTTTATAGATAGCCTTATTCACGTTGTTTTGCAAAGTGGCCTCTTGCAGTAAGAGGTTGGCTACCCGGTCATCATCATAAAAGAATTCTTTTACGTACACCTGTTTCTTGTCTTCGGAAAGTCCAGGTGTATGATCCGGCGGAAGAGTGAAGGCCATCCCTATCGGTTGGTCTTTTTCGTTTAATGCTGTCAGCATCTGTCCGCCATCCAGTTGCAAGTCGCGAAGAATGGTGACAAAGTCATCTTTAGTGTGCAGGACACAACATTGTCTTTCGCGGATTTTACGGTTGAAATAGTCGTATAGTTGATCCAGGGAAGGAACTTCCGGTGGTACAACGGTTATCTGAGGAGCGTAGACCGGTGTTTCCGGACGTATATACGTATCCTCGGAGCAGTCGAACGTTTCCGTATATCCCAGTTCCCGGTAATAATCGAATAACCAGGGATTGGCAGGAATCAGTGCCGCTACGGCAACCGAACGGTATTTCATTTCATCGAAAGCCTTTTGCATCAGTTGTTTCATCAGGCCTTTTCCCCGCATGGAAGGCAGGGTGCAAGCTCCGGAAATATAGGCTACGGATATTTCCGTACCATAATAAGTCATGGTATAAGGCAGCATCTGCAAGGCAGATACTACCTGTCCGTCCTTTTCGATGACGAGGGTATTTTCTTCTTTGTATACCCGGTCGAAATAAAGGCGTATAAACTCTTCCGTATCATTGAAGGAGAGACGCCACAGATCGATTATTTGCTGCTTGTTCATCTTGTTTATTGTTTAGCGTTTTCTTAATCGCGGCACTTTTTTCCAATAGTATGACCGGGTTATAAGAAAGTTTCGCTTGACGCAATCCCGGGATGCCGAGGTCTTCTTCGCGGTTGACGTAGACGAACTCTTCCGGCAGGCGTGAAGCGAATTCCTGATTGATAACAGTGTAAGCGCCTTCATAGTTCACATCCGCCTTTTCCACATGCACCCCGAAGGTGTCGTGATTGATCTGTGCGCCGAAGGTGAAAGCTATTACTTTACCATCCACCAGCAATGCTCCTCCGAGCAGGCCCAGTTCGTCGTAATGGTTGAGCGCGTAAGTCATCGAAATACGTTCGAAATTCAGGTCTTCCGCATCATCTTCCGTCTCATTGGCTTTATACCATTTACATTCCAGCTTCAGGCACTGTGGAATCAGTTCCGGAGTGATGGGGGCGTATTCGTATTCATATCTTTTCTTGAAATTATTGATATGGTTACGCTTGGATTGGAACTTCTTGCCTTTCAACAATGCCAGGTCTTCACGCAGATAGATATAATCGAAATAGTCACGTTCGGGGATATAGAAAAATCCGCCAGGCAGCGCTTCCTCCAGGATGTCTTTGGCATCCGGTGTGACGCCTAGCATACAGAGCGGGTGTCCGTGTTCCAGCGAATCAGCTTCGAGTAACTCCAACGCATGTTTCAGGTCTCCTTTTCCGGCAGGTGTCATATAGACCAACCGGCTTTTGTCTTCTATCCAGAAACGGATCAGCAGGAAACCGTCGACAACGGCAAACTCCGTGTCGTACAGGAAACGCCAGCTACAGATATTGGCAAACGAGTAATCGCAATTGCGATAATTGTGAGGATAGATAAATGACGTAATAAGTTCTTTATCCTCTATTGTAATTGGTTTAAAAGGAATCTTCATACTTTTCTTTTTGTCGTACAAATATAAAACTAATAAATGTCCGTTAATGTTTAAAACGGAAATAATAAAGGCAGCACAAATATCATAATAATTCCCATAATAATTTGTAACGGGAGCCCGACTTTTACGTAATCCATGAAAGTATATTTACCGGCCGACATCACAAGCGCATTGGGCGGTGTGGAGAACGGCGAGGCAAAACACATGCTGGCACCTACTGTAACGGCAAGCAGGAACGGGTAGGGGCTTACACCGATGGATATGGCAGACTGTAATGCGATGGGGGCTACGAGCACGGCTGTTGCCGTATTACTGATAAACATTGTCAGCAACGAAGTTGTGAAATAGATTCCTGCCATCAGGACCAACGGACCGTAATTGCCCAGTCCTCCGACAAGTCTTTCGGAAATAAGCGACGATGCTCCTGTTTTCTCCAGTGCCAGCGACATCGGCAGCATGGCGGCTATCAGAACGATACTTTCCCAGTTGATTGTCTTGTAGGCATCTTCCACATTCCGGAAGCATCCGGTAAGTACCATCAGTATGGCAGCTATCAATACGGCTGCGACAGGAGGGATAGGGATAAAGTCGAACACCATGGCGGCGATCATCAGGACCATGATACCGGCTGCAACGGGGGCTTTATAATCGAGTGTCACTTTGGAGGCCTCTTCGACGGGCTGGCCGAGTACTACCCATTGCGACTGCTTCTTGCTCATACGGGCAATATCGTCCCAGGTTCCTTGTATCAGCAGGATATCGCCGGCATGCATCTTTATATCTTTCACATCGGAAAGGATATATTCGTTTCCGCGTTCTATTCCCAGAATGTTTACGGAGTATTTATCACGGAAGCCGGAGTCTTTAACGGCTCTGTTGATCAGTTTGGAGTCGGGCATCAAGAGGACTTCGGCAATACCGATTTCACGAACGCTCAGTTTCTCGTTATCTCCGGTAAATTCCGAAACTTTCGATTCCGTCAGGTCCAGCCGGTTTTCTTTTACGAATTTGTCTATATTATGGTAGTCTCCGAATACATATAATATATCTTCTTCCTGAATTTCCGTTTCGGGACCTGCCAGTTTCTGGTCGACTGTCTTCATGAAGCGGCTTTGTGAGGAAGACTTGCGCCGTATTTCCAGAATGGTGAGGTTGTACAGGCTGGTGATATTTAATTCATGCAGTTTCTTATTCTTTACCAATGAGTCTTTGTGAACACGTACACGGTACAGGTTATCGGAAAGGCTGTATTTTTTTGACAGTTCCTGTGGTGAACGTCCGGTAGATGTATCCTTTTGGGTATCTTCTTTCTTTGACAGAAACCATTTGCTGAGTGGGATCAGAACAATGAGTCCTACCGTTATACAGACTATTCCGATCGGGGTGAACGAGAAAAAAGAGAGATCATTGTATCCGGCATTGGAAAGAGCTTCCTGCACCACAAGGTTAGGAGGCGTACCGATCAGGGTGGCCATACCTCCCATACTACTTGCAAATGCAAGCGGCATAAGGAAACGGCTCGGACTGATATTAGCATTGACCGCCATGCTGACAACAATAGGGAGCATCAGCGCGACTGTCCCGGTGTTGCTGACGAATGCACCGATAAAAGCTGTTACCAGCATGATTAATATGAATAGCTTGATTTCGCTCGTACCTGCCAGATGAAGTATTTTACTGCCGATCATTTTTGCCAGTCCGGTTTTGAAGATAGCTCCGCCTACGACAAACAAACCGACCATCATGATGACAACGGAATTGGAGAAACCGGAAAGCGCTTCCTCCGGTGTGAGGATATTAAACACCATTAACAAGACCAGTGCACAAAGTGCAACAAGGTCTGAACGTATTTTTCCATTGACAAAAAAGACTGCCGACAGGGCCAGAATAATAAGAGTTGTTATCATAAAATGTACTTAAAATGGTTTTTACTAAAAACGAATCCCTCCAGTATAGTTAACTGAAAAAGACACCCATATGTTTACCCGATACTTCAATTTTTATGCAAAAATAGTAGAAAACAGGATACAACCTACATAAATAATTGCATGGCAGTAATGAATATACTATCTTCGCGAAATTGTTAACAACGACTGATGTAAAGAAATGAAGAAGTGTTTTTGTCTCATTGTGGCCTTATTGTGTTTTAGTCTGTCTGTAACTGCCGCTCCGTTAACCCGTATCAAAGGGAAAATTGTGGATGCCGGAACAAATAAGCCTTTGGATTTTGCAGACGTTCTCCTTTTTAAAAAGGGAGATGATAATCCTGTGTTTCATGCTTTGCCCGATATGGACGGAAGTTTTGGAATTGCAGATGTGAAGAACGGGGAATACAGCCTGATGATCCGCTTGGTAGGCTATGATTTGTTTACCCGGCAGAATATTGTGCTCGCATCATCGTCGGCAGTAGTCGACTTGGGGACGATTCCTATGAAACCGCTAGAGGTCGGGCTTGCCGAGGTGGAAGTCGTGGCGCAAAAGAAACAGGTCATCTATAAACTGGACAAGAAGGTGATCGAGGCCTCTTCGAATATGCTGGCAAGCGGAGGAACGGCTGTCGATATTCTGGAGAATACGCCGTCTATCCGCGTGGATGCCGAGGGCGAAGTATCTTTCCGTGGAAGTACGGGGTTTATGGTGTATGTAGACGGTAAGCCGAGCGTGTTCAGTGGGACACAGGCTCTGGAACAGATCCCATCCGGCCATATTGAAAATATCGAGATCATAACGACTCCTTCCGCCCGCCATGATACAGGGGGCGATGTCGGAATCATCAATATCATTACAAAGAAGCATGCACAGCATGGATTCAGCGGAATGGTCAACCTGACTGGTAGCACATTTTTGTCGAGAGGGGTGGATTTCCTGCTGACGCAACAGAACAAATCATCCCGCTGGTATTTTGGCGGAGGCTGGACTGACCGTTTGCGGAAAAGTGATTTTGATCAGGAAAAGACTACGATCGTTGCCGATACCGCAACGACATCCCATTCGAACGGTCCTCGTGAAAGTAATAATTTCAACTATTCCCTGAAAACTGGGTGGATGTATACATTACCCCATACGACGTTCAATGCCGATCTGGAAGGCGGTTATGGCGGTCGTACCCGTACCGGTGACCTGGATTATACGGAGGAACGGGTGGTCGGCAGCCAGCCTTTTGCCAATGGCGATTATTATAGTCGCGACGATTATGACCTGCATGAAACTTATTTTCAGGGGAGTGTCGGTTTCGACCATAAGTTTAATGATAAGGGACATCAGCTGACCGGTAGTTTTTATCTGAAATACGGAGGGGATGCCATGGAGTATTTCCAGAGCGACTTGTTTAATAAAAAGAATGAGCGCGAACAGGGGCACCGTGCCTGGGAGGACGAACATCGCTGGACGGTTCGCGGTAATATGGATTATATCTATCCGTACAGCAAGACCGGCCATATTGAAGCGGGTTACCAGTATTTCTCTTACCTGGAGGACGGCGATTACAGCATGCAGTTCTGGAGTCCTGAAAAGCAGGAGTTTTATTGGCGGGACGATATCTACAATACTTTCTATTTCCAGCACGGGATCAATTCGATTTATGCGATTGTCGGTGACAGCTATAAATCGTTCGATTTCCAGGCAGGTGTAAGAGGAGAGCATACGCATCGTGTGCTTCGCAGTTCCATTCCCGGCAAAGACCGTGAATATAATAAGTTTGAGTTTTTCCCTTCGATACATCTGGGATATACGTTCCCGAAAGATCATAAGCTGATGGCTTCCTATTCACGGCGTATCACACGGCCGGAACTTTTCTTTATGGAACCTTATATTACCTATCGCGATTATTATTCGGCAGAAATCGGTAACCCGGATATCCGTTCGGAATATATCAACTCTTTCGAACTTAATTATAAGAAGAATATCGGTGAGCATACGGTTTCCGCTACGGTTTTCCATCGTAGCCGGAAAGATAAGATCGAGCGTTTGCGTGTCCCTTATGAAGCGGGTGTGACGTTGGATTCGATGGCGAATGTCGGTCATGATTATTCGACCGGACTGGAGTTGAGCGGCCAGGTTCAGCTTACCCGTTGGTGGAATGTGAACCTGAATGGCAGCCTGTATCATTACAAAGTAAAGAACCAGTACAAACTGAACGGAACGAACGAGAAGAGCACGAATTACGATATTATCTGGAATAATGCCTTCGACCTGGGCAAATCGACCCGTATCCAGTTGGACGGTAATTTTGTCGGCCCTTCCGTGACTACGCAGGGACGGACCGATGCATTCTGGTATGTGAATCTGGCTCTCCGGCAGCAGTTGATGAACCGCAAATTGTCTGCTACGCTGGCTTTCCGCGATGTCTTCAATTCGGCCCGTTATGTCAGCAAGATCACCACGTCCGACCTGCAATCCATTACCCGGATCCGTCCGAACTATCCGCTTATCACGTTGACGTTAAGTTATACCTTTAATAATTTCAAAGCGAAGAGTTCACAGAAACGGGAAGATCATGATTTGTTTGAAGGAACAAATCATTAGCACCATAGGTACACAGCTTAAAATATATTGACTATATTTGCTTCAACAATAAAAAGACAGGATTATGGCAGCGAAAAATATACCTTATGGAGTTACCGATTTTAGGTTGATTAGAGCGAATAATTATTACTATGTGGATAAGACGAGCTATATAGCTTTAGTGGAGAATGCGGCAAGATTCTTTTTTCTTATACGGCCCCGTCGTTTCGGAAAATCTTTATTTGTAAATATGCTTTCCTGGTATTATGATATAAACCGGAAAGATTCATTTGAAGAACTTTTCGGAGATTTATATATAGGTAAGCATCCAACAGAAGAACAAGGTAAATATCTGATTCTTTCATTTAACTTCTCAGCTGTTAATCCTGATCCTGACAAATTGATGGAATCGTTTGAATGGCATTGCCATTTACGTTTTATGGAATTTGCCAATGCTTATGCTTCCTGTTTTGAATCAGGTTTTGCAGAAGAAATAAAAAATGCTCCGTCAGCCACAGCTAAATTTTCATATATTATATCGAAAGCGAAAGAATTGGAACTACCCATTTATCTGGTGATTGATGAATATGATAATTTCAGTAATGCTATTCTTGCCAATGCCGGAACTACTCACTATAAGACATTGACTCATGGTGCAGGTTTCTTTCGTTTCTTTTTCAATTTGATAAAAGAGGGGGCGACAGGAGATGGACCGATCAAGCGGATGTTCATTACAGGAGTTTCGCCGGTTACGATGGATGATGTGACGAGTGGGTTTAATATTGGAACCAATATGAGTTGTGATGCTCGTTTCAATAATATTATCGGTTTTAGTGAGTGTGAATTAAGGCAGATGCTCACTTATTATAAAGAAACAGGAGATATATCTGAGGATATTGACCATTTAATTGAAACGATGGCCCCTTGGTATAATAATTATTGTTTTTCTATGGATTCATTGGGTGAACGGATTTTTAATTCGGATATGATTTTATATTTTTTGAATTATTATTTGCCTTTAAAGGAAGCACCATCCAACATGATAGATAATAATATCCGTACAGATTATAATAAATTACGTCATTTAATTCGTTTGGATAAGTCTTTTGGATTAAATGCTTCAATTATCCATGATATTGTAGCTAATGGAAATATTGTCGCTGAAATCAAAACTGCATTTCCTGCAGAAGATTTAGCTAAGCCGGACAATTTTAAAAGTTTACTTTATTATTATGGTTTACTTTCTATTTGTGGGATAGATCGTGGTGATACGATTTTAGGTATTCCTAATTTGACAGTACGTGAGCAATTATATGGTTATTTAGTTGAAGCATATCGTGAAGCAGAAATGTTTGTTTTAGAGCTGGATTATTTAAATAATTTAGTAAAGGATATGGCTTATGATGGCATTTGGGAGCCTGCATTTCGATATTTTGCTTCAGAATTAAAACGGCAGAGTTCTATCCGTGAGTTTATTGAAGGAGAAGCTCATATTAGAGGCTTTTTGTTAGCTTATTTAGGTCTTAATCGTACATATATTATTCATCCAGAACATGAACCCTATAAAAAATATGCAGACTTTTATATGATGCCTGACCTGCTTCACCAGCCGGAAATAGCATTCAGTTATATTGTTGAAGTAAAGTATGCCCGCCGGGATGCTTCCAATGCGGAAATAGCTACTTTAAAAATGGAAGCATCCGAACAACTTCGTCGTTATGCTGGCGATCCTAAAGTGCAGCAAACGAAAGGAGATACTCAACTTCGTTTGATTACCCTTGTTTTTAAAGGTTGGGAATTGGATGTGTGTGAACTGACTGAGTAAACTACAGATACAAACTTGTTCTCATTTTGTTATATTGGATAACAAAATGAGAATAGTATGTATAACGTATCAGTAAAAGTAAAAAGGCGTAAGTCGATAGAGGTGGGGAAGCGTATGCCGCTCTATGTGCAGATAATCTATCGTCGTGAAGTCCGTAAGATGGCGTTGCCGTACCTGTTGTCCGAAGAAGAGTGGGACGGTGCAAAAGAAGACATCAATATCTCCGGGGGTATGATGGGCGGACGTAATGAAGAGTTGCGTGTGATCCGCGAACAACTGGTCCGCGATTGCCGGACGGTCCGGTCTGTAATCTATTCGATGGAGAAAAAAGGAGCTTTCACCCTGGATGGGATCGTAGCCTCCTGCAAAGAACGTTTTTCCGTCTCCTGCTTAGTGCAGTATGTGGAGAAATTGGTCGGGAAGTTCGAGGAGAAAGATAAGCCGGAAACCGCTCGTCATTACCGTAGCACGCTGAACAGCTTTATGAAGTATCGTGGCGGAGTGGATCTGCGACTCGACGAGATCGACCCTTTCCTTCTGAAAGAATATGAGACGTATCTGTTTGATTCCGGTATTTGTGCCAATAGCGTTTCTTTTTATATGCGTAGCTTCCGTGCGATCCGGAACCATGCCGTCCGTGACGGACTGGTGGAAAGCTATCCCGGTCTTTTCAAAGATGTAACTACCCGTATCGAGAAGACCCGCAAACGGGCGGTGCATGAGGAGGTGATCCTTAGCCTTGTCGCTTTGCAGCTGCTGTCACCAGAGTTGTTGCTGGCGTGCGATTTGTTCCTGTTTTCTTATTATGCCCGGGGAATGTCTTTTGTGGATATCGCACATCTGACGCAGAAGAATATCGTGGGGGACCGTATCGTTTATATCCGGCGCAAGACGGGACAGGAGTTGCAGATACGCCTGCTTCCTGAAATGAAGAAACTGATTGCGCGATATAAAAATGCCGGTCCTTACCTGTTTCCCGTTCTAAAAGGTTCGTATCCCAACTATCTCGATTATCAGAGTGCATTACGTCTTCAGAACAAGCGTCTGAAGAAACTGGGCAAGATGGTCGGTGTGGATCTGTCTACTTATGTGGCGCGTCATACCTGGGCAAGTGTGGCGGCACAGAAGGGGGTATCCGAGCAACTCATCTCCCAAGGCATGGGGCATGATTCGGTTAAAACCACGCATATTTATATGGCGTTCCTGGATACTTCGCAAGTGGATCGTGCCAATGAAATTGTAGTACATAAGAGGACTTGTAAATCAAAACCTGTTTGTAAATCTGCTTTGTGAAGGAAGTTCTGTCTCTTGGGAAGAGACGGAATGGGTGTGACAGTCAGTGTTAAAACTTGGCAAATGTACTAACTCTTTTTTATACTTGCACCATGTAATAGGGTATTTTTCCACATGGCTAGCCTTAATATTCATGTATTTCTTGAATATTGTTACATCTTTTAAGAAGGAAGGCTTCTTGTCCAGTCTTCTTTCCAGTCTTTTTATGTCTTTCTTTCTACTCCTTTTTCTGTCTGTTAGCTATTGAATATCTGATGTTTATATTTTGTTGTCCTGTTGCTGCCCTCTATCCGGTTTGGAGTGCTTGGCGATATAACTTGAAAAACAAGCACTTTTTAATCCATCCCGTCTTACCTCTTCCATTTTTGTTTTCGGAATGTTGATTCGGAGCGTTCTTTTCCCTCTGGATGGGATAACAAAACCGCCCGGAACTCCCGGTTTATCGTGTCTTCTGTTTTATCCATTCCGTCTCTTCCCAAGAGACAGAACCGCACTGATGGTTACCAAATCTAGTATTAATATAATGTATAGGGTTCTTTACTTATCGCTGCTGTATACCGGTTGTTTGTTGCTAACGACAAATATGTATGGACAACAAACCGCATTGAAAACGAATCTCCTGTTTTGGGCGACCACGACCCCGAATGCCGGAGTGGAGTTCGGGATGGGACGTCAATTCACCATGGATATCTGGGGTGCCTATAACGCCTGGAAGTTTCCGGATGATATGCGTCTGAACCTGTACCTGATACAGCCGGAAGTCCGCTTCTGGCCGTGCCGCAAGTTTGAAGGGCATTTCTTCGGAGTGCACGGTCATTACGGTCATTTCAATATCGGCATGATTCCGTTTATCTCCGGTCTGAAAGATTATGTGCTGAGAGGCGACCTTTACGGTGGCGGACTAACTTATGGCTACCACTGGGCTTTGGGAGATCGTTGGGGTATGGAGGCGATGGTCGGCGGCGGTTATGTTTCGATGAAATACACCAAATATAAATGTGCTGAATGTGCCGAACCTGTCGGGGCCTACACCCGTAGTTATTTCGGTCCGACGCGTATCGGTTTTTCTATCGTCTATTTCTTACGCTAACATATTCTGATAAATGAAACATACAATCCTACATTATATATATGTATTACTTGCCGGAACGCTGTTTTTCCCGGCAATGCTACAGGGTATCCGCATTTCGCCGCAGGAAATCTCTGTTAGGAACGACAGCCTGCAACTATTTCTTGAAATGGACCTGAACGATGTACATGTCAATAACCTGACATCCGTATCTTTCACATTGGTATTGCAGGCGGTGAAAAAACAGGACACTTTGGTGGAATTACCTCCTGTTATCATCAGTGGCAGCAAACGGTTCCGCTTTGAACGCAGGGAGAGGGCGTTGGCTTCCGGAGAGGTTGCTCCAACTCCTTATCTGGTATTGATAGACAATCATAAGACCGTTTCCAAGAATATAAAGTACCGCATATCCATACCCTATGCCTCCTGGATGCAGCATGCAAGGCTGCTTCTCCGGCAGGAGGTGAAAGATTGTTGCGACCTGCAACTGCTGGGTGTCGATACCCTGGTGCAGCATATAGTATTGAAAGACTGCCCGGCATATGATCCGAAACACCGTCCCGTTCCCGTGCCTGACGCGGGATTGCAAGATAACAGGCCTCTCCCTGTCAAAAAGAGGATTGCCACAGTCGATAGTGCCAATGCGGTCCCGTGTCAGGCACAGGAACAAGTAAATGTTCCGGTTAGTATCCCTGCAAAGCCTGTCCGGAAACCCGTGAACACTGAAAGCCTGGTTCTCTATTTCGACTATCCGATCGGTAAAGACGATATCCATCCTGATTTGAAAAACAACCGTTATGAGATCGATAAGGTCGACCGTCTGTTCGCCCCGTTGCAGCGGGAGCATTTTGTCTCGGTCAGGAGTGTCCGTATCTGCGGTTATTGCTCGCCCGATGGCAATTATGGAGATAATGAGCGGCTGGCCGAAGCCCGGTCGCGTTTCTTCTCGATCTATCTGTGCGGCGTGTACGGCATTCCTCGCGGACTGGTTGAGGTCTCGTCGGTAGCGGAAGACTGGGAAGGTTTGGTCGATTTGCTGGAACGCGACCAGCCACCTTACCGGGAGGCAGCCTTACGGGTGATCACACGCTATGGTATTTTCAACGGACGGGAAAGGCATTTGATGGAGTTACAGGGCGGATCGCCCTATAAAGATATGCTGAGACATTTCTTCCCCAGGCTGCGCCGCATCGAAGTGATCGTGCGCTATGAGGATGATAAAACGGAGGATGAATGAACCCGGTAAAAAGACTAATATATATGATACAGGCAATAATTCTGGCCGGCTGCACGTTTGGCGACGAACCCGGTGTTTGTCCTTACAACCTGCGGCTCGATTACTGGTATGCGGGAAGTGGCAGTGAAAACGTGCTGCCGGTCTATGTAGACAACCTGCGGCAATATCTGTTCGACGGTACCGGCAATCTGCTGGGGATTACAACTCTTCGCGGCGACAGTATCCGTTCGTGGCAGACCAACCTGCCCGAAGGTGATTATACGGTCGTGCTTTGGGGGAACTGTGCGGAGAACGGCAGCGACAATCTGTCCGTCCTTCCACCTTCCGGCACGGAGCTGTCCGGCATGAGACTCAGTGCCGATGCCGCCGTGGCGGGCTACCGGAGCAATACCAGCCGCCTTTATTATGGCAACTATGCTTTCCATGTGAAAGACGGGCAGTCGCTCCGGCAACAGGTCTACCTTTCGCACGCACATGCTTCGCTGCACGTCACCGTACAGTGGATGGCCGACGCGCCACCCGAAGGAGGTACTTACCGTATGCGAATGAAAGGGCTTCCTGCCGAATACGGCTTCGTCAAAGGGTGGGAGAGCGACCCGCTGACTGGTGGCGGCTCCTATACCGTCCCTTACATCAGCACCTCATTGCTCAATCATGAAACACGTGCCTCGATGAATTATGACGGAGAAGTGACCGGTGAGTTTGTCACTTTCCGTTACACCAGCGACACCCATCAGTACTGGAGCCTCTGGCGGAACGACGAGCGGATTATCGGTGACCTCGACCTCTACCGTTTCTTTTCCAAAAAGGCAATGAATATGGATCAGAACATCGAACAGGAATTTGAGATACTGGTAACGGTATATAAAGATAAAATAATCGTCTCCGAAGTCACCGAATCCGATTGGGACGAAGGAGGCACGATCGGATAACAGATTTTTAAACATTATAGTATTCACTAAAAAAAGAAGTTATGAAAAAGATGTATTTCATGTTGCTTCTGGCCCTTGCCGGGTTGGGAAGCAGTTGTACGAATGAAGACGACTCCCAGGGTCAGACCACCTTGGGTACAGCCGGTGAGATTCAGCTGTTATTTAGCGGAAGCGGCGATAGTGAGGAGTATACCAAGGCGATCGCTTCGGAGCCGGAGAGCAAGATTGGCACCCTGAAAGTCTATCTCTTTGCATCTGCCGCAGCGAATGCCACAGATGCGAATTGGCATTATCTGGAAACTTGGACAAAGACTGATGCTGCCCCTGGTGCAGGCTCGAAAGATTTTAACCTCCAGTCGTCGGGATCTTCCTGGAAAGCCTTCATCAAACCAGGCGAGCTGAAAGGCCTTCCTTATCTGACATTGGTCTGCGTGGCCAATCAGGATGATGTACCGGATGAAACAGGAGCTGCTATTACTTTAACTCCGGTAACGACTAGCGCCGCTACCGGTGATGTCGAGAATGCCGGTACGCTGTTGTCTGATTTTAAGAAAGCATATACCGCTAAGCTGACAGGAGCTTCCACCTCTCTGACCACCCCGTTGGTCATGACCGGAACAGGAACGACGAAGATCAGCGGCAGTGTATCGAAAGTGACGATCAACCTGAAACGTATTGTTGCCCGCTTTGATATCGACAATACGACAGCCACATCCAATCTGACAATCGAGAAAATAGCTTTTGGCGATGGCCGTCCGAACGGTTCACTTTTTGGTGGGGAACTGACAGAGATAGCTGACGTTGACAGGACAGACAAGCTGCTCACTTATAAAGATCGCGATTTCCTGGGTGAGAATGCCAACCTGGGAACCCTTGAAAGCGCCCTCTATGTGTATCCGACACATAAAACCGACAAAAGTTTCCTGATCATCAAAGGCAAATACAAAAGTCCGTCAACCGGTCAGGGCATAGACGTAACCTATAATATCCCGATCGTAAAGACTCCGGAAGATGCCGATCCCGCTGATGCGGCCAACTACATTCCTGTTGTTTCTAACAGCCGTTACAAACTGCATATCACCGATGTTACCGAATCGAACATCTTCGCCTCTTTTGAAGTGGAAGACTGGACCTCTGGTGGTGGTGTGATCATCAAACCGGACAATGCAAAACCGGAAATAAAGGAGATAACGGCAGATGCAGACGCTCCGACCGAGATCGTTAAAGGTGTAAGTTACCGCACAGTTGATGCCGGAACATTCAAAATCACCCTGACCTCTACCGGAAAGCTGGAATGCAGTAAAGGTCTGGCAACTAAGGCAGGCGATACAGACGTAGACTGGCTGACGGTAGGAAATGTGACGGAAGAGCAAAAAGACGGACTGACAGTTACCACTTACGAAGTTACTACAGCAGCTCTTGACCCCGTCGCTCCCAAGCACCCGGTATCCCTGACCTTCATCAACCAGGCCGCCTCTTACGATCCCGACCTGCAAACAACCCTTACTTTCTTCGGTCCGGAACTGGCCCCTGTTGTCAGTGAAGTCGTAAAAGGAAACAGTAAAGGTAATACCGTTGATTTCTCCGATCAGTCAGCATTAAAAGCCGTCATGATAAAAGAAGTGGGCAGCTATGTTTCCCTGGATGTATTCTCTCCGGACGGTTTGGCAGCGGTAACAGTACCAACCGGTTACTCTGTTGATACCGTTTCAACAAAAGGCTTCACAACAACTTACCGGATTGCAATAAAAGATGCTGCAACTGCCGCCAATAATGAAACGGTCGAATTTAAGAATAAAGCGAAAGAGTCGGAGGTAGCGACACTAACCATCGAACATAAGACAGCCTCCAAACCTCAGATTGTCGTAAACGACAATGGTAGCTATACAAATAGCAGCTACAATACTATTTCTACAATTGGCGGAACTGCTACAGCCGCCACTTCCGCTATGTATATGATAAACGGAAGTACCATGTATGTAAAGGTAACTTGTACGGAAAGTTCAGAAGCTGAAGCTATTATTGCTGATGCTACAGGTTCTAATCTGACGGTAACAGAAGAAACGGCCGTTCCCGGAATCTTCAAGATCGAGATAGCCGATGCAACCACGCTGACAGCCGAAACTCCGGTCACAGTAACCTTTAAGAACAAAGCGGAGGAAACGGTTACCTCTACTTTAACAATCACTCCGAAGAGCACGGAACCAACAGTAGAACTGTCAAATAATGTTGGCGGTGTTGTAGAAGAAGGTTCCGACGGAACGTATACTGTCGATTATGATAGTTTGAATGACTCTTTCACCTTAACAGTCACTGCTCCGACAGGTGCGACAGCAAAGAATTGGGCTGCTGAAAAAGTTGTAGATGGTTGTGTAAAGTTAAATACAGGTAGTGCCGGAGATGACACCTTGGAAGCCGGAGTCGCTGAAGTTTATACCTTCGAAAAAGGTTCTACTGCTGATACTCCATTTACCCTAACGTTGGATAACGCAGTCACTGACGGTAAAGGCATAACTATAACGATCACTAAAAAATAATCATTATGAATATAAAACATAATCTATCAACCCTCCTGTTGGGCGCCCTGCTGGTCGCCTGTACTAGCGAGAACACCTTGAACAATCTGATTCCCCCCGACCAGGGCGGAGCCGATGACGCAAACAGCCGTGAAGTTCTGTTGTCGTTAAAAAACAAGCTGAATGTAATCCCTGTCACGACAAAAGCCGCTGACGATCCGATTGCCACAACTCCTGAGAACCATATCTATACCTTAGATGTCTACGTCTTCGGCTCTAAAGACGAAGCAGGCCCGTATACCTTTCAGGAAATGTTTTACTACCGTGAAGATGCCCGGGATGTGATCAGTGAACCTTACGCCACCAGCTTCACCCTGAACGCCGGGGCCGATAACTCTACCGCCCTGCTTCGTATGAAGAAAGGCCTGTTCGTTAAGGTCTATTGTATCGCCAACTGCACCAAGCTGGTCGATGCTGCCGGCGCCGAATTTACCGGATTCCAATCATTGCTTCAAAGCAAGCCGGGCCAGGCGGACAACACTGTGACTGCCGGTATCCCGACGGAAGAGAATTTCCTGAAATTCCACACCGTCGACTTGCAGGCAACCGAGCCTACCGATGTGCTGAACACCCCGCTACCTATGACCGGCGCTTATACTACGCCGCTCGACCTGACCGACTTTTCCGTTTCGGCCCGTACCCAGTTGGGTTTTAAACTCTCCCGCATGGTTGCCCGTTTCGATGTGGAAAACGATGCTTCCCAGTCAAAGTTCACCATCACTTCCGTCAGCCTGGCCAACGGTCGTGCCGGAGCCAGCTTCTTCCCTGTCAAACCGGTAAAGAATGCCGATGGTAACCTGATCACCTATCCGGCCCGTGACTATCTGGCCGCTCAGACAACCGACAGCCCCGATGGCCTGGGCATCTTCTATGTATACCCCAGTCCTGTCGAAGACAAAGGCTATCTGATCCTGAGCGGAACCTATGCCGCCAACCTGACTGATCCGGTTCCCGTCACCTATAAAGTCCCCTTCAAACCCGTTGGCGTTGAAACAGGTAACTATATCGAAGTGGCTTACAACCACCGCTATAAGGTGAAGATTACCGATGCCGACCCTTATCATCTCGATTTTACCCTCGATGTAGACGATTGGACGGACGAAGGCAACGTGGATAATTATAAACCGGAGAACAACCTTTCATTCGACGATTTAAGCCTGTCGGCTGCCGGTAATACAAATGTGCAACTTTTGGATGACCACCGTATTGCCATGAAAGCGGTAACCGGAAGCACTTTGTCTTTCGAAATGAAGACGAACTCAGCCATAAAAGCCTCCCTGCAATATGCCAACGATGATAAATGGCTGGTAGCGGATGGAGAACCGGGAACTACGACAAAGGCCTCGCAGGTCACAACGTTCAAATATAAGTTGCCGGAAGAAGGTATTGCTGACATGACATGCCTCCCGGTAACCATCCGTCTGACCAACCAGGCCAGCGGTAAGAACCTCGACGTCATCGTCGTCCCGACTGCCCTGACCGGTCCGGAGATCGAACTGGTCCCATCAGAAGGTAACAGCTATGCCCCAGCTACTAAAACGCTGACTATCGCTAACAAAGCGGACCATACAGTCAGCTTGAAAGTAACCTCCGTGAAGCTGAGTGGCGATGCTGCAACAACAGGAAGCAGCGTGGCAATTGAAACCGGCAGCTGGCTATCAGCTGATGCCTCCAGTAATGCCGATGCCGAAGCCACTTACACATTCACGCTGACAGCGGCCCAAGCGGCCGAAGCCACCAATAAAATCACCTTCACCTCGGCCGCCACAAATGCAACCACGGAGGTAAAGGTCGTATTGGCGGCGGAAGCAGTTTCGACTCCGTAATAGAAAAAATTGAACCTGCCTGTTCCATCATGATGGCGCCTGTAGGGGCGATTCGCGAATCGCCCCTACCAACGACGCTACATTCAAACCTGAATAAACATGTACCATCGTAACATCAAAAAAAATGAACAAACAACAACTGATACAATCCCTATCCGAACGCCTCTCATTGCCTCTGTCGCAATGTCAGACATTTATCAATGCCTCGCAGGAAGTACTTGCCGAAGCTCTTTTGAAGGGAGAATCTGTAGTCCTTCAAGGTTTCGGAAACCTTTCTCCCTGGGTACAAGGAGAGCGGGAGGGACGCAATCCCCGTACAGGTCAGACCTGCCTGATCGCCCCTCGTGTAAGCGTTAAATTCAAACCGGGTAAACTGCTTCTGAAAACATTGAACCCGGAAAACAAGAAGTGATCAACCAACAAAATTAAACAGTAATGAGAACATTCAATAAATTATACGGTATCTCCCTGCTCTCGATCCTCCTTTCGGTAGCAGCCTGTACCAGTGAAACGGAAGAGCGACACGATAAGCCTCTGCCGGACCCGGAAGGCGGCGGCACCGCCCGTCGTGAAGTCCTGTTAACACTGAAAAATAAACTTTCAGTCGTCCAGACCAAAGCTGGTGACGTGATCGCCACCGCCGACGAAAACAAAATCTCGTCGCTCGACATCTACGTCTTTGGTAGCACCACCGAAAATGGCACCTATTCCTATCAAGAACGCTTTTGTTACCGCGAAAAAGCTGCCGACATGCCAGTCGGTAACGACGTGACAGCCCTTGATCTGACAGCTAAAGATGCCGACGGAAAAGAAACAACCGCCCTGCTTTCTTTGAAAAAAGGTCTGTTCGTCAAACTCTATTGCATAGCCAACCAGCCGAAGCTACTGGATGCCGATGGTAATATCGTGACAAACTTCGTAGCCCTGCAACAATCTACTCCCGGGCAGGCGACCAATACCGTCACGGAAGGCAGCCCTTTGGAAACAGCTTTTCTGACATATCATAGTCCGCTGCTCGATGCCTGGTCGAACACCGATATATTGCTTACCCCGCTACCGATGACCGGCGCCTATACCACGCCGCTCGACCTGACGGATTTCTCCGTATCGGCCCGTTTGCAGCTGGGTTTCCGTTTGACCCGATCGGTGGCCCGTTTCGATATCGTGAACGATGCCGCCTTGTCGAAATTCACCATCCAGTCCGTCAGCATGGCGAACGGCCGACAGGGAGTCAGCTTTTTCCCGTTGAAAGTCTATGGTTCGCAACCCGCCGCCGATGGTGAACTGATCACTTATCCTGCCCGCAAATTTGAAGGTGATAAAGCGAATGAAGGAAACTGTATCGGTGCCTTCTACAGCTGGCCCAGCCCGATGGGGGATGGTGGTAACCTCATTCTTAGCGGAACTTATGCCGCCAACCTGACCGATCCTGTCCCTGTCACCTACAAAGTTTTCTTCAAACCCGAAAGCGACGGCAACTACATCGAGGTCAGCCAGAACCACCGTTATACGGTCAATATAACAAAAGCTGATGAATACCATCTCGACTTCACAATCAACGTGGAAGACTGGACGGACGAAGGTAATATAGATGATTATGAGCCGGGTGGCGATGTGGATGCAGATGGTTTGACGTTTGCCAATACCGGTACTGGTGACGCAGATTATGATGCGGTTACCCGCACAGTAACAATGGGTCTAACCGGCACTGAACAATTTACCTTGACCGGTGCTTCCACCTCCGGCTATTTCGTAACCTTGTATTACGAAAATGGTGATAAAGATAACCAGTGGCTGGATATAACTCCGGCTCCTGACTATATGCCGACAAAGGCAGATGTTGACTCAAAGATAGAGTACACAATAAAATTAGCTTCTCCATATATTGGGAAATACCCCGTAGCCACCTTTCGTTTCACCGATAAAATAACAGCAAAGGAATCGATTGTGATGGTACAGCCATTAGCAAAACCAGTGGTTAAACAAGTGAGTGTATCTAGTGGTAGCTCTATTGATGTAGAGAATAAAAAAATCACGTTTCACCAAAATACCGATGCGGTTATTCCCGAGGTTACGTTTAATGTATTCGCTTCCGGCGGAAGCAAATTGTTGTTTGGTGACAGCGATGCTGAAACTCCCGAGGATTGGCTTACTGTTACCCAATCGCAGACGAATTATACATTAAAAGTAAATACGCTTGATCCAAGTTTCACGGAGGATATTTTTACGAATGGAGCAAAAATAAAGATATTGAATGTTGGAAATGAAAGTATGGTAGAAGAGTTTGTTTTGATATTCAAGTCTGATTTTGCTGTAACCTCCAAAGTTACAAGTTCGGGTAGCACATTTGATAAACTAAACAAAATAATTATGTTTTCTCAAACGACTGGCATAACGACTCCGAATGTAACGTTCAATGTTTTTGCATTCGGAGGCAGTAAAATAGAATTCCCTGACAACAATGTAACTGGCAATTGGCTTACCATTGATCCGACAGGAAAAGAATTAAACCAAATACAAGGGGATTACAAGTTAACCGTTAATATGACTGGTACTGGGTTTCCTGATCCATACTCGACCGATGGCATAAAAATGAATATTGTAAATAAAGGCAATGCAACACAAACAGAAGCTTATACGTTGAAAATGACGATTAATAATCCTGAACTTGCGTCAGCTCAACCTACTTCCTCGGCTTCGTCAGGAAGTCTATCCTACTACGATACAACTAATAAAACGATACATCTGTTTAATGATGCTTCTTCTGTGAAATTAACTGTATTTTCAATTGGTGGATGTATTGTAAATAATGAGGATAAACCAAGTTGGGTGACTGTCACTTCGGGATCTACTACTAATACGATGATTTTAACATTCTCTCAAAACTCTTTGAATCAGAATGCTACTGGAACGTTGAAAATACGTAACAAACTAGATGAAAATAAATACATAGAGTTAAAAGTGAATAATCGAAACAAAAATGTAACATTCGAGTCGACAAATATAACGGCTTCTAATGCTCCGAGTACTGCTATAGTAAATGCTTTTTCGACATCTGATCCAAAAATCAAGTACTATCCCACAACTTCTGATAATTTTACATTTCAGGTACGTTCTCCTAAAGGTGTTTCACTTAATATATCAGAGAGTAAAAATTTAATAGGAAATGGAGCTATAAGTCAGTGGATTAATGCAGCTGTAAGTGGAACATCAACGGCTTCAAATGGTGATGTCCTGAATACAATAAAAGTAACAATGGGTTCGACATCGACGAGTATCATGAATATAGATCGGAAATCATGTAGATTGACAACGCAAAATAATGTGTCGGGTTGTGCTAATAAAGTTGTAACTGTAATAACAGAAGCTCCGACATATCCGGGTGTTGCAGGCCAGGCACCTAAATCAATAACAACTGCTCGTCAGGATTGGTGGGTGGCTCCTATGTCAGTAAACGGAGGAAGAGCAATGAATAGTTCTACTTTTAATAGTATCCGAACATCTTGTTGTCCTTCGGGTTGGTATCTTCCTACTTCTTATGATTTTAACTATGTATTTTCTAATAACGTAGGGCCTGTTAACAATACTTATTATCAGTATAGTAATACAACAATAAGAGATGTTGCTCGTGCGGCATTTACTGAAAGTCGATATTTTGTCAATGAAGTTCAGCCTACTAGTTCTGACGAATCTGTCTGGTATAATATATTCAGTCCTAATCTTGATGGTTGGGCTGGATACTCTAATCTTTATAATCTAGGAGGATTATATAAGGATAATGCATATGCTCGTTGTGTGAAAAATATCTCTTATTAATAATTTATAAATTAATTAATTATGGCAAATTACACCAAATTCTGGAAGGTCTGGCTACGCCTGAACCTTCTGACGAAAGATGTGGATAACGACTATACAGCCGAAGTATCCACCATGAAAAACACGTTGCGTAACGAAGATATCGCGCAGCGTATAGTAGATGAAGGTTCGGAATACAAGTACGACACCTTGTTATCAATCATTAACCAACACGACCGTGTCATTCGTGAAGCGGTCATGGACGGTTATAGTGTTCTCACGAAAACCTGCCAGTACACGCCGCGTGTGGCAGGTTCATGGATCGGCTCGAGTGCCAAATTCGACCCGGAGAAACATAAGGTAACGCTGGATCTTATTCTTGCATCCGAAATGCGCGAATCCTTGAGCCATGTCGGAGTAGAGGTTTTAACGGTAAAAGATAGCGGAGCTAACATCGGCCTGGTTATAAATACGTTTACCGGCCTCTCCAATGATGTCATCACTCCCGGTGATGATATCCGTATTGACGGCGATAAGATCAAAATCATCGGTGAAGCCGAAGGTGTTGGTGTCTTCTTCATAGCCAGCGACGGCACGGAGCATCCCGTCACCCGCCGCCTGACAACGAACGACCCGAAATGCCTTCTGGCCCGTGTCCCTTCGGACCTGGCAGACGGTCAGTACACCTTACGTATCGTCACCCAGTTTTCCAACACAACCACCCTGTTGAAAGAGCCCCGTACCATCGAGTACGAACGCCCTCTTACCGTAGGCACGGGTGGAAGTGGCGGTGGTGACCGTCCCGAAATCGAATAGCCTTCCCGCGTCGCATCGAGACGCAACCCATCGTCTCCCCTAAACGCAACGTTACGTCTCATCGAGACGCAGCACGGCGTTTAAGGGAGACGTTAATTTTGACCCCCGATTATTTTATTGAAAATAACCTGATCCGGGTAAACTAATTGAAAATTATTGTTTACATTTGTCCACCTCTACTATAAAGAGGCAACTAAAAACGATATGCTATGAATAAATTTATTAATCCATTCTCAGATTATGGCTGGAAGAAAATTTTCGGCAGTGAAGTAAGCAAAGATCTTATCATCAGTTTCTTAAACGAAGTACTCCAACATGAAGTAATAGTAGACATCACCTTCAGGAATGTGGAAATGCTTGGAGTGAAACAGGATCAGCGACGTGCCATTTTCGATATCTTCTGTGAAAACGAAAAGGGAGAAGTTTTTATATGCGAGATGCAAAAAAGCCGTCAGAAGTACTTTTCCGACAGAGTGTTATATTATGCTTCGTTTGCTATCCAGCAACAATCCATGATCGCAAAAGAAAAGCAGGACAAAGACTCTGAAACGATCCGCAAACGTTGGAACTATCACATCAGTAAAGTGTACATAGTTTGTGTTTTAAATTATATCATGGACGTATCCCTACCGGAAAAATACCGCTGGGATATCGTGCGTATGGACCGTGAGTTGAAGGTCCCGTTCAGTGAAACACTCAACGAGATATATCTCGAAATGCCGAAATTTGTATTACCTTTGCAGGCATGTGACACGCTTTATAAGAAGTGGTTATACGTCTTAAACAATATCGAGATCATGGAACGATTACCCGAAGAACTCAACAATCAGATATTCCGCAAGCTAAAAAGTATAGTGGAAGTAGAGCGCATGACTCCCGATCAACGCCTGGAATACGAACTGAGCCTTTCTGTCGAACGTGACCTTTTGGCAGCTATTGACACCAGTTTTGAAGACGGCCTGGAAAAAGGGGTAGAGAAAGGTAAAATAGAAGGAAAAGCAGAAGGAAAAGC
Source organism: Parabacteroides caecihominis (assembly GCF_023656785.1). Classification (NCBI taxonomy): domain Bacteria; kingdom Pseudomonadati; phylum Bacteroidota; class Bacteroidia; order Bacteroidales; family Tannerellaceae; genus Parabacteroides; species Parabacteroides caecihominis. The sequence goes on along the minus strand of NZ_JAMOKS010000008.1, from coordinate 147,099 downwards.
AGAAGAACAACGTCAGATTGCTGCAAATTTAAAAAAGCAGGGCGTCCATATCGAAATAATATCTCAATGCACCGGCCTGTCAATCGAAGAAATAAACGGATTATAGTCTCTGTATATTATAATAAATGCCCCGACTAAAAGGGGCATTTATATTTTGAGTGTTTTTACGCTATATCAATCAGCTTATGTGTCTGTAAACTGAGTTGCCATTCCGGGTGTTGGAGGATATAATTGACTATCTCCATCGTGTTCCGGCAGGAGCAGGGTTGGAGGAAGTGGTATTTGGCTGGCAGTTTGATGTAGGATGACAGATCCTGTCCCAGATAAACAACCTTGACTTCATCCATATGGTCAATTTTGAGCGGTGCCCCTTCTTTGGGCGAACAAGTCACCCAGTCGATGCCTTTAGGCAACGGGCGTGTGCCGTTTGTTTCTATACATATATATTTACCCGCTTTGTGAAGCATGTCGATAAATGCTTCGTCGATCCATAAAGCAGGTTCCCCACCGGTCAGTATGACCATGTCTGACGGATAAGCGGAGATTGCCTCCAATATCTCTTCGTCCGACATCAATGTACCTTCTTCATGTTCGGTATCGCAAAACGAACATTTCAGGTTGCATCCGGAAAAACGGATGAAAACAGCGGCTCTGCCGGTATAAAAGCCTTCCCCTTGCAGGCTGTAGAAAATTTGATTAATCTTTCTCATAGATCGCAGTGTTTGATTCTGACTCTTTAACTTCAACTTTATAACAATTAGGTAACTGGTCGCATATCCAGCGGGCCATATTCTCGGCCGTCGGATTGAAAGGCAGGACCTCGTTCAGATTCTGATGGTCCAACTTGTTTTTTATTGATTCTTTGATGTGACTGAAGTCGACGACCATGCCATCGGCATTCAATTCTTTCGAGCGACAGTAAACAGTGATGATCCAGTTGTGACCGTGCAAGTTCTCACATTTGCTGGAATAGGAGAGACGCAGGCTATGTGCTGCGGAGATCTCCATCCTTTTAATTACAGTGTACATGCTTAATTATGCAATTTAAGACGTTTATATATCGTATCTAATGTCACCTCGATACGGGTGCAAAAGTACATAAAATCCCCGTGCCGTTAACTATACCGTATTATAGGATTTATTAAAAAAAGATTTATATTTTTGCATGTGTTAGAAAGTTGAATTTTTTCGTTTAGGAATGCTAAAAACGATATACAGGAACAATAAGCAGTTGGTGGATTTTATTACTGCTTATGAATCAAGGAGAACCATGTTCGTTTTCGTGACAAACCGATAATTAAACGGTGAAGTTCAATTGTTAAAAAATAGAAGAAGCTGCAAATAAGTTTCGATAATTTTAAAAATGTGTTTTATAATATCTTTTTTTATTTGTTCAGTAACATAAAATCCCGCATCTTTGCATGCAGATAACCTAAACAATCTTTTTGCCTTAAAGACTAATACCTATTAAAAACCTATAAAGAGGGCCTTTGAGAAAAGGCCCTCTTTATGATTTTTAACCACTTAGTAACCTGTTTCTTCTATTTTTGACGATATTTTACCAATCGCTTCATTCAGTTTTTCTTCCGGAGGAATCACATTGAAGTTACCCCAGAAGCCTTCATCATAATTAAATTTTGTTTCAGAGAACACTGTCCGGGTCGATAATGTTTCTTTCCGGTCAAAACGGCTGACATTGAAAGTATCTGTTTTGCATGTCACCATCTCGAACCATACATGAAGGGGAGAACTGCCGAACAGCTGTTTTTTCTTTTTTACTTTGAAATGAAGGTCTCCTCTTACATGACTGATGTGATAAGTACCGTTCCAGGGTTTATAGGAAACGGTGTAGATAACCTTTTGCGGGATTATTTTCAGGTTACGGCTTTTCTTTTCAACCAGCATGCCGGCTGCATCTTTTACATATTTAGGATGTATTTCGAATTCGGCCCGCAACAGCGCACTGTTTTCCGAATCGATATACAGGTTTCCCTTCAGGAGAGGGCTGTTGATGAAATCACGTTGTTCGAAAGAGATCACGTTTGCCATCCGGCCGTCTATTACCGTGATGTCGGAATGGGCATAGACATAGGGATAATTCACGTCGCTTTCCGGCAGCAGGAAGTCGGGTGCATCCTTCATGATATCCAGCTGTATGCTGGCATTGATTCCGGACTTCATTTTTGCGATAATCGTATCTTTTTCCTGATTGTTGGTGATACGGCGCATCTTCAACAGCTTAACCTGGTCGGTGACCGGACGGTTGGTGTACGCACTTTTGTATATTTTAAAAACTGCTTCCGTCAGACTGACGAATTTGTTTTTCCGCTCGATGCCTTCCCGGTAGAAAGTAGTCTGGTAGACCGGTTCCTGGGAATAGTTCAGGCTTTTGTGTTCCTGCATTTCCCGTAACAAGCGCAAAGGATTCACGATACGGATAACCACTTCCTGTATGGGAATCACTTTCGGTTCCAGTGTCAGCATACTGTAGCGTTCTGCCAACAGTGAACTTTCTATTGCATAAGGCAGGTAGCCGACATGCGAGAAATTGATCTGTGACTGGCGCAGGCTGTCGGGCAAACGCAGCCTGAACTCGCCACCCTGGTTGGTGACATTGCCGATGGAGCCGTCGTCGCTGACGCTGACTGTGGCAAACGGTATCGGTTCGTTGGTATATTTGTCTCGCAGAATGCCTTCGAGGGTAAAATACGGAACTGTATCCGGAAGGGCTGGTTGCGGTGCCTCCTTTACGGGTAGCGGTTCTACCGGGCGGGAGATCAGGATATGATTGCCGATCACGCGGAGACCCAGGTCACGGTTACCGATAATATGGTAGATGGCCTCTTTAATGGTGTATTTGCCTCCCGGTATTTTTACTACCTGTTCGTTGTCGATGATTTTACTGTCGTAAATGAACAGGTAGCCGGAACGTTCGGAAACCTTTCCAAGTAACTGGTAAACAGTCTCCTTGCTTCGCGGAATTTGAATAAGGCGTTCGAGCACATCTTTATCGCCCTTATCATCTGCCTGCAAAGGGGTAGCTGTCATCAGCAGCATCCCGATGAGGATCAATAATAGACGATATGTAGCGCTCAGTTTCACCTTGTATCCTTTTTATCCCGTTAGTTCTCATGCAAAGTAATCAGATTTTTGTCACGTGTACATTTCAGGTTCAGGGCAAAGCAGATCAACTCTGCCATTGATTCCGGCGAATTGTCGGAGAAGGTAACGGTGAGTTGCCTGTCCTCGAGTTCCGGTGTTGTCTGAAAACGGATATCTCCCGTATTGAGGTTGATAATGCGGAGGATATCGGCCAGCCTTTCATCCTTGAAACGTATTTGCCGGACATAGGTTGCAAATTGTCCGTGGTCTTTTGTTTCGCTTACTTCCAGCTTTCGTGAAGAGAGGGTGACGGTTTCACCTGCCTTGACGTAAACATCTTGTCCGTTCTGCTTCAGCGTCACCTTCACCATTCCCCTTTGTACGGACAGTTCAAACGGTTGGGTATTGTCGCTCTTTACATTGAACGCCGTACCCAACACCTCGATACGTGTATCTTCGGTTTCGATAAGGAAAGGACGCTGGCGGTTGCCTGCAATGTCGAAAAGAGCATTTCCCTGTAAGGTGATCTCTCTCTTGTCCGCTTGAAAATGTTCCGGGTAATGGATGGCGGCGTTGCCTGCCAGATAGACGATAGAACCGTCTTCAAGCGTGGTGGCAAGTGTCGTTGTTTCCATGTTCTGCCGGGTAAGCAGGTTACGGTCGGTTTCCTTATTTGTTCGATTAAAATAAATTGTAGACAGATAAATGCAGAATACTAGCATTGCTGCTGTTGCCGAAATAATTTTCCAGAGTGGAGGACGGCGCATGTCTCCATAAGGAATGATACTGCTCTTCTCCTTATGGTCCAGTAAGCCATCCTTTTCCAAGCGTTGGTAGACATTCTCCCATGCCCGGTCCGTTTTTCTGTTGTCCCTTTCTTTACGAGTCATACTGTTTGTGTATAATTCTCAATTTCTTTCCTGAGTGTTTGAAGTGCCTTGGTCATTTCAGCTTCCACTGTTTTGACGGACAGAGAGAGTGCGGAGGCTATCTCCGCGTATTTCTTACCTTCGAAACGCTGCATCCGGAAGATGCGTAAACGGCGTTCGGGCAGCTTATTGAGAGTCCTGTTTATCAGAGCTTCCAGTTCTTTGTATTCGAGTTGGTCCTGCGGGTCGGCCGGCTTGCTTTCCTGATTACCTGACAATACGTTTTCCCGGTAACGGTTGCGCACCTCCTGATGTTCGCAGTATTGGAGAGACTGGTTGCGCACGGCCCCGTACAGATAACTTTTCAGGGAACGGAACACTTGCAGTTTCTCCTTTTCTTTCCAGAATACGTAGAACAACTCTTGCACGATCTCTTCGGCGACGTCCATGCTGCCGGTGATACCGGCGGCGTAGAGGCAAAGAGGGGAGTAGTAGAGCCGGAAGATACCTTCGAAAGCTTTGACGTCCCCCTCTTTAATCTTTGTTAGTACGAATAAATCGTTCAGCATGCCGTGGATCTTAATGATTAGAGTCCTTCAAATGTACGAAAAGATATTGAAATTTATTTCTGTTGCTTTTTTAATTTGTTGACAGCACTTTCCAGTGATTCCGTAGGTTCGATGATATTGTAGGCTCCCCAGAAATCTTCATCCATAAAGTTTTCCACCTTGTCGGACAACGATTGTGTTTCCTTAAATGCCATCTTGTACGGAATGTTGGTTACGTTTTCTTCCTTTCCGTCCGTTACGACCATTTCCGAGATGATCGTGTAGTTGGTAGAGAATAATTTGCGTTTCCAGTCACATTTAAAACGTACCCCGTTGCGAATGTAATTCAGATAAGTTACGCCGTTGCGGTCCTTGTAGTTAACCAGATAGGCTACTTCAAGCGGGCGGAAACGTAATCCGAACGGTTTCTTCTTGAGGATGGCCTGGGTCGCTTTGTTGCGGTCGTCCATACTCAGGTTGAATTCGGCACGGGTAAATGAGAGTCGTTCCTTGTCTATGTAAAGTTTTCCGTAATACAGGGCATACGGCATGATGACCTGCGGCTTGAAACTGATTACATATTGCGGACGGTTGTCGATATTCGTTGATTCTTCCATTTTGAACAGATAGTAGGGCAGACATTCCCTGTCGAGCAATACATCGGGGTTCTTCACGATGTCGCAAAGGATTGACAGGTTGGGACCGCCGAGCAGTTTGACGGCAAGCGTATCGGTACTTCGCTGGCTCAATAGCTTGCGGCCCTTGTAAATCTGTACACGGTCGCGGTCTATGGCTTCGTGATAAGGCGTTTTGTAAACGTCGATCACGGCTTCTGATATATTGATGTAGCGTCTGCCTTTCTGTGCCGTCTCACGATAGAAGCCGGTCAGCATATTCGTTTTCTTGCTGTAATTCTCCGGGATTTTCTTGATAGCCTCTTCCACGAGGTAACGTGGTTCTTTGGCATGGATGATGATCTCGTCGAGCATATTCTCGTAAGGGGTCATCCAGACAGTCAGGTCGGAGAGGTTCTTGCCGCTTACTTCTACCTTATTATTATAGTATCCGATATGGGATATTTCGACAGCCTTCACATGGGAAGCGTCTTTTATCTTGAAAGAGAATTCCCCGTCTTCGTTGGTGATAGTACCCGAAGTACTGCCGGGGATGGAAATGTTCACATACTCCAGCCGTTTCTTATTATTTTTGTCTTTGACAACTCCGCTGATGGTGATAAATTCCGGATCGGCATCGTCACGTACCAACTGGTCCTGCGCCTGCAACGGACTACTACCTGCCACCAATAATAAGATCAGCAAAAAACCGATGGATTGTCTACACAGTGTTTTCATCTTTGTATTGTTTTAATGGTGAATAATCTTGTTTGTACTTATAAGATCGTTCAGGAAATGAATACCCTATGGAAAAAGTGAATTATTTTGATAAATCTTTCTATATTTGTAAGGCTCAGTCGGACAATTACATATACTAATATATTATCTTATGAAAACCAAACATGTAAATCGAAGAGATTTTTTTCGGCTTTCAGCCACTGCCGGCGTGAGCGCGATGTTAATTCCGGGGGCCAGGGCTGCAGGTCTTCCCCAGGTGACTGCTAATGAAAATGAAATCCCTGTCCGTACGCTTGGCAGGACAGGTGTAAAACTGCCGATACTGAGTATGGGTGTGATGCGTGCCGACAATCCGAATGTGGTAAGGGCTGCCTATAATTCCGGTATATTCCATTTTGATACGGCCCACGGCTATCAGGGCGGAAAGAATGAAGAAATGCTAGGGAAGTTCTTTGCCGGGAAGCCGCGTGATAGCTTCTTTATTGCTACAAAAGGAAAGTTCGATTATCCTTTGAGGGATGATTTCGAAGATGCGTATGAAAGATTGATTGACCAGAGTCTGAAGCGCTTGAATATGGAACAGGTCGATGTTTTCTACGCTCATGCTTTGGACAAAGTGGAAGAAATAAAGGATGAACGCGTGGTTGCCGTCATGAAGAAGTTTAAGGAGGATGGCAAAACCCGTTTCCTGGGTATTTCCATTCATGCCGGCAAGCCGGAATTGCTAGATGCTGCCGTTGAAGCCGGTATTTACGATGTTGTCTTGCTGAGTTATAATTTCAAACTGTCGAATCTGAAAGAGACGGAAGAGGCCATAGCCCGTGCCGCTAAAGCCGGTGTCGGTCTGGTTGCCATGAAGACGATGACCGGTGGTACCGAAGACGCTGGGGGAAAGAAAAAGATTAACGCACAGGCCTGCCTGAAATGGGCCTGGAAGAACGAACATATCACGACTGCCATCCCCGGTTTCTCCAATTATGATGAACTGGATGAATGCCTGGTTGCTGCCCGTTCCCCGGAACTGACTGCCGGCGACCAGGAATATCTGGCTACCCTTTGCGGACAGGAAATGTTGTATTGCCAGCAATGCGGAAAATGCCGGGCGCAATGTCCTGAACATCTTCCTATTCCTGATATTATGCGGGCTTATATGTATGCTTACGGTTATAAATATTCGCGAATGTCGAAGGAAACACTTGGAGAACTGAATCTTTCGGCGGATATTTGTTCCAATTGCGAAACCTGCCAGGTAAAATGTCCTTCCGGCTTCGATGTCTCGACGAAGATTGCTGCGATAACGCCGGTGATGCAGGTGCCTGACGAATTTCTGACTTAATAAAACGAACGTATGAAACAGAGCAATTATTTGTTACTCTTTTTCCTGTTGTCCCTCTGTCCTTTAAAGGCGCAGACATCGGACGAGTTGAAATCGTGGCTGCCGGCAGTGGACGGCTGGGAGATATCCGGCGAGGTGGAAGTCTTCAATCCGGATAATCTCTTTGACCGTATCAACGGGGCAGCTCCGCTTTTCATCGAGAATAACTTCAGGGAAATGACTTCCATGGAGTATAAAAAAGGAAGCGAGTACATTACGATACAGGCTTATCGCCATGCAACGCCGGAGGATGCTTTCGGAATGTATACTGCCGAACGTTCATCCGACCTGGCATATTTACCTGTCGGGGGAGAGGCGCAGGGAGATAAGACGAATCTGTATTTCTTTGCTGGAAATATGTATTTGAAGATGTGGAGTAATGCATCCGGCGATGTGTCGGAAGAATTGCAGGCGATAGGCAAGGCGCTTGCCGGAAGGTTGGATGCCGATGCCGGCTATCCTTCTGTTATCCGTTTATTCCCTGCGGAGGGGCAAGTTCCTTATTCGGCTGCTTATATTACTTCAAATTTTATCGGCCATGAGTTTCTGCGTGCCGTATATACGGTGAAGTATGAAAAAGAAGGGCAGGCTTTCCAGTTGTTTGTATTGGACGGCGGTTCTTCTGCCGGGGTTAAAAATATATTGGCCCAGTATATGACTTTCACCAAACAGACGGATGAATTAAAAGAGGGTGCGTTGTTGGTTAAGGACCGTTATAACGGGGACATTCCGGTACTTTGGAAAGGGAGTTACCTGATTGGCGTTTATAATGAGAATGGAGATACGGTTGCCGGTGGCGATGATTTATTGAAGGAACTGGCAGGAAAACTATGATATTATATGTTTGATTTTGATAAAGAGGATTTTGTGGGGGCTGTCTACCAGATGGTGAAAACGGTTCCGTACGGACGTGCCACCAGTTATGGTGCGATAGCCCGTGCCATCGGTTATCCGAATATGTCGCGGATGGTCGGCAGAGTGTTGGGAGGTTGTTCGGAAGTGGGAGTTCCGGCTTACCGGGTGGTGAACAGTCAAGGAATATTATCCGGCAAAGATGCTTTCGGCACGCCGACTGCAATGCAGGAAAAACTGGAAGAGGAAGGCATCCGGGTTGAAAACAACCGTATAAAAGATTGGAAAAAGGTCTTTTGGAATCCTTTGGAGGAGATATCCTTTGTTCCGTGAAGTGCCCAACTAACCGCCGACCTATTAGTTATTAATCCATAAGCCCTTTCTTTTTAACCTGAAAGATATAATCCGATAGCTTTGCGATGGTGCTCGTTATGCTTATCGACGTAGGTCGTTAAGCATATTGGCGGCCGTTGGTAAGCTTAATGACGGTGGTCGTTAAGATAACAAGTTATATCTTTTACCTTAATAGCTAAGGACTTTAAGCATTCTTCCTTACTGGAAAAGCCTTAATAGAAAAGGAGGTGAATGGTTAAATCAAACCATTCACCTCCTTTCACCAACCATTCACCCTCTGTATCGAACGTAACTACTCATATAACAATGCGATATGAATAGCAGGTGAAAGGTGAACGGTGTTATTGGGTACATTTACATGTAATATGTTTTTACTTGACTGTAACCTGTAACGGTTGTTTTACCTTTTGGGCAAAGTCCTGGATATATTTGAACCATTCGGCAGAGTTCTTGAAACCCCATTTGCTCCATCCGGCTCCGGTATAATACGTATATTCGCTGCCCGGTGCATAAGTAGCATAAGCCAGTACATGACCGTCTGCTCCCCGTTGTTTTTTCTCTTCGTCGGAGAAGTTTACAGCTTTCGCATCACTCAGTTTTTCCGGGAAGACGGCTCCGATATAGATTTGTCCGTTTGTCGGGTCTTCCGGGTCGGCGTATGCAATGTAGCCGTTTGCGGCATCAGCCTGATAGTCTGTGCTCGGCTCGTGTAGTACGATACCGGTTACAAGCGGTGTCGCTTCATTCAGATTGGCAAACGTAAGCGTAATTTTGTTCAACTGCGAACCGGCATCCAATGAAAGTATACGTGTTTCGATGATATTGTTATTTTCCTTCACTTTCAGCGGATTGTATACCAACTTAACGGTGAAACGCAACGGACCGTTATCCAGAATCTCGTAGTCTTTGTAGCAATACGGATAAACGATGGAATCGTTAGAAAGAAGGGCGGAAGTACCGGCACCCAGTGTCGGGCCCACTTTATAATAATCCAATCCGTTGCCATGGTCGATATGGTAAGAAATCGAATTGGCGAGTTCCTGTGCTGCTTTCTTGTCTGTTTTGCGCAGTTCGGCTATTTTGGCTCTCGATTCCGGGTCCAGTTCAGTCTTATAACGCATGTCTACAACCGGTTCGGAAACACATTTAGTCCAGATATCATATCCGAAAGCCTGTTCGCCGGTAGCTTGCAAAGCCGGACCATAGGTACGGAAAGCGATACGGTCGTTTTCCCAGGCAATATCGTCCACACGTTCCGGATAGAACTTACCGCAGGCAACTGTGGCGAAAGCCTCGGGAGTGCCCGGTTTGATCTTATAAGTAACACTGCTGTTTGCGTTCACATCAACAGGGAAAATAATTTTCTTGTCGTATGTGATTTGATAAGGAACCTGTGCCCCGTTATTGTCGGAAATGATGAAAGATTCGCCATTCAGTTTGGCAATGGCATCCATTGAAATTTCAGTGACCTCCTTTGAACGGTCGATGGCAGACGGGTTCGTAACCGTTACATCTACGCTTTGTTCCTGTGTACAGGCAAATGCGGTAGCTGCTAAAAATAAGCTGATAATCTTTTTCATAAATAATATATTGTAGTTTATAAATATTTCGCCCTTGTGACAAACAGTTCTGAAACCGGCAGTAAAAGTATGAATATTCGCGAAGTTTACAAAGTTCATCGCCGGTAAACAACTATTTTTCTACTTAATGGCTATTCTTGTCATGCAGTATAATTCTCTTTTCACCGTTTCTATAGTATGAAGTTGAAGCAGTGTTTACTTATTCTGATGTTGACAGGTATTTTGCCGGTTCAGCTCTATGCACAGCATTGGAGTGAAGAAGATTCGGTGTGGTTGTCTCGTGTTTTATCCGGAAAGGATACGATACGCATTAATCCGGAGTTTCAGAAAGCTATCCGCGAAGGTAAATTGATCCATATGGAAGATGAACCCGGACAGCAGATACTGGAGGCCCCCTCTGAGTTGCCTCTCCTGAAAGATTTCTCCGAATATCTGCATGCAGATACGGATAGCATACATAATAACGTGGATTATAAGTCGATGCCTCCAAGTGTTTACCGTCTCTATAAGATGGAACTGGATACAATTCCGAAAATAAACAAAGAAGCCTATACGCCTCCTCCCACACGGCTTATCGACAAAAAAGAGATACAGATAGGCAAGCTGCCGGTAACGGCTGCGGCAGGGGGGAGGAACCTGTATTCTTCAGATGTGGTAAAAGACGGACAGAAGCGGGGAACCGTGGGCGGGTCCGTTAAACTCTATTTTTCTCTGGACGATATCTTGAAATGGATATTTTCAAAAGAGGAAAGGAATAAGCGGAGGAACCGTAAACGTGATGATACCTGGCGTTACTATAATGCCATGCCCTGACAGGTTTACTTTTTCTTCCGGAATGATTTGTGCATCCAATTTAAAATGCTAATTTTGAGACTGCTATTTCTCTGTTCCTGAATTTATTCCGTGCAGATACAGTAGTCTAAATGATAGTCTGATGAAAAAGTTATGTTACTTCATATCATTTTTGTTCTTATTGCTGACGTTTGCCGGCTGTGAGAATGACGGCACGCTGAATGAAAACTCTGAAATAGTTGTGGTCGGTTTAGGTCATAAGGTTTATAACCTGCCTTTAGGAAATGAAATCCTTTTTACAGGAAACGATATAAAATGGTTTAACAGAGATACGAGAGAAATCAGGTTCTACGACCATTCGTCATTTAAGGAAAAGCTGGAGCAGTATGAAAAGATACTTGTTATATTGGCCGATACGGAGTTGTTTACGGCGACCAATGTCTCCGATGTGATGGCGAGTGTGAGTACGGTTTATAACGACCTGGTGTTGTATCATGATACTGCTGAGGATAAATACTATCTGAATGACAGTTATCCGGTAAATATCAATGTGGAGCAAGTCCGGTTGAATACAGAAATACGTGAAGAAAACTGGGGATTATTCCTTTACCAGTTAGGGATAGAAGGCCGCCTCAAATAAAAAACTTCCGCCGGCCTGTGAACGAGCCCGACGGAAGTCAGTAATTAAGTTATAGCATTTATTTATTTATTTATTTACCTATTCTTCTTCTTTTTTATTAAGCCTGTAACTAAGCGCTCCCGACGGGCATTTGTTGATCTGTGCGATCAATTCATCAGTGGTTGCATTTTCTATTTTCACCCAGGGTCTTTCCTTGGGGTTATATACCTGTGGCAATGTTTTTACACAAATACCCGAATGCTGACAAAGGTCAGGCTGCCATATAATTGTCAGTTCACCGTTTGAATATTCAATTTTCTTTCCCATATCTATAATCGCTTTATCCTATGTTAATACCTCTCATTACTATGCGTCGCCAGTCCGGATGCTTTTGGATGTATCCGGCAACGAAAGGACACAACGGAACCAGGCGCAATTCTTGTTTTTCTATATCCTTCAGCACTTTTTCAGCCAGTTGGCTGCCGACACCTTTCCCTTCGAGGGCTACGGGCACTTCGGTGTGTGTAAGGTATATTTCGCCGTTCTTGGTTTTTATATACTCAATTTTCGGAACGTATTTGCCAATGTGAAATTCGTATTGGTGTCTCTCTTCGTTATCAATTAATTCATAATCGTCCATATCGCCTAATTGTTTTATTTGATTCTATATAATTCAAACAGTTTAGGGAAAGGCTTTGTTTACGGTTTCCTACAATTCTTTTTATCAGAAAAATGAATGATGGAAGTTGCTGATTGTAAGCCTAAAGGTTATTTATCTTTCAATTTATATTGAATAAGTATGGTTTTTATGAAACATTTTTAGTGTCAAGGTTGTTTCATTTATAAAGCAAAGTCATTTGTTTTGTGCGAAAGTTGAGTAATAAATGGTATAAGTAACTAATATAGGAGTCAAATGGAACATGTCCGTTTGATCCATTATTATTAGTTTTAGGTCACATATCAAAAAATGGAGTGTTATGAATAAGAATGACGTTGGTTCAAGTGCTGGTCAGATCTGGCGCTTGCTTGCAGAGAGAGGTAACATGTCTGTCAGAAAGATTGGAGAGATGACTCATTGTAAAGAGTCTGTTATTTTTCTTGCATTGGGTTGGCTAGCCCGTGAAAACAAAGTACGTTTTTGTAGTGATGGCAGTGGGATGCTATCCGTCGAAGTAAATATTCCGCTAACAGAGACGTATTATTGATAGGAAGAGGATAATTTTTGAAGCGCAAACGGGAAAGGGATACAAAATGAATTGTAGCCCTTTTTGTTTGCGCTTCACTCTTCTATTGACGGTACTTGCAGCAAGCCGGGAGCTTGTTGTAAATACTGTCGTCAGCTTTATACTTGTCGTTATCGTGTCCGGCTTTGGCTATCGTTTTGGCAATGGCGTCAGCAGAAGTCTGTTCCGGGTTGAATTGCAGATGGACCATTTGCGCTTCTTTATCCCATGAGGCGGAAGTGACTCCTTTTACGCTTTTGGCGGCCTCTTCAATTCGTTGCTTGCACATGTCGCAGGCTCCTTTTACTCCGAACATGGCATGTTCACTTTGAGTTGGGTGAGCCGTGTTTCCGTCATTATTCATCATAGATGTTTTTCCTTCCAGCTGTGCACTGGCATCGATAGAGAAAACGCCATTGGTTACAATTTCTTCTCCATCCGAAAGCCCTTTCAGTATCACATAGGCATTGCCTAACGACGGACCCAGTTCCACTTCACGCATTTGGAATGTCGGGGTAGACATGTCCGGTTGTTTGACGTAAACGATAGACCGCTTGCCTGTCCAGAGTACGGCTGTCTGGGGAACGACAATCTGATCTTTATATCCTTTCAGGGGAGCGTCGACGATGGCTGTCGCATACATCTCCGGTTTCAGTTCCATACCCGGATTTGCTACTTCGACACGAACCCGGGAGGTACGGCTGGTCGGATTGACAATCGGATCGATAAAGGCAATACGCCCTTTAAATACTTTGCCGGGGAATGCCTGCATGGTGAATGAGACCGGATCTCCCTTGTTCAGGAAGGGCAGGTCTGTTTCATAGGCATCGAACATGGCCCATACCTTTGAAAGGTTGGCAACATCGAATAGTACGGCTCCCTGCGAAACATAATCCCCCTGGCTGACCCGTTTCGACATAACGATACCGCTTGTATTCGATTTAATCTCTACGGTAGGAGAGGTGGTGCCGGATTGTTCGATAGCCGTTATCTGAGCATCCGTCATCTTCCAGAGTTGCAGTTTCTCGCGGGCAGCTTTGATTAAGGCGGGTTGCTGCATTTTGATCGCTTCCAGTAATTCCTGTTGTGCCGTAAATAATTCCGGCGAGTATAGGGTGGCCAACGTTTGTCCGGCACGAACCGTTTCGCCGGTAAAATCGACGGCCAGACTTTCTATGCGGCCTCCCACATGGGCGGTTTGCGATTGCAGGCTCCGTTCGTCCGGTGCTATTTTACCGTACAGGCGCACTTCCTTAACCGGGTTTTCTTTGCTGACACGTGAGGTTTGCACATTAGCCAGTGCTATTGCCTCTTCCGATAACTGGATGGCGGAAGGGTCTACATTCTCGTGGCTATTACCACTTTTGCGTAAAGGAATCAGGTCCATACCGCATATCGGGCATTTTCCCGGTTTATCCTGTTTGATTTGAGGGTGCATGGAGCAGGTCCATACGCCGTTTTCATCCTGTTGCAGGTCATGACTGTGGGTGTGTTCCGCAATGCTGTCATGGCTATGGTGTTCGTCGTTTACCTGGGGTGTTGTGGAGGACGGACTGAAGAATAACCAGCCCAGAAATAAACCGGCCATTACAAACAGGATATATTGTACTTGTTTGGCTTTAAACCATTCTTTTATCTTTTTCATATCTTTATTCGTTTATTGAGGTTGCTACTAATTTTTCCATGCCGGCTATCCTTGTATTGTATTCCGCAATAGCTTCGCTTTTCTTGAGGCGGTAATCCAAAAGCTGGCGTTCTACCTGTATGACATCTGTCAGACTGGTTGTTCCGGCGGAAAATTCCCGGACAATCAGTTGCCAGGTGGATAATGACAGTTCCTGCTGCTTTTGGTAAAGAGCTATTTTCCGGGATGCATCCGCCAATTGTTGTTTAACTGTCTGGTATTCGGATTGCAGCTGATTCAGCGTATTTTCGTATTTCAGTTCGCTTGCCTGGCGGTAGTGCCGGCTTTCCTTTTGTTGTGCCTGATACTTTTTACGGAAGATTGGAATACTGATTTTAAACATAGGCATGACCATATCCATACCGTTCATGTTATCCATAACCATACTGTTATTCGATTTCCCGACCAGTGAATATTGCAGGCCGATTCCAAACATCGGATAACTCATCTTTTTATCCATCTCTGCTTTTGCCCGGTAGGCATTCGCTTCGGCTTCGAGCATCGACAACATTGGGTTGGCTATAATGATACTGTCGGTCATGGCCTGGTCGTCAATCAGGAAATGCAGTTGTTGCAAAGAATCGGGAACAGCAACCCTCATATCCTGCCTGCGGTTTAACAGGGCATTGAAACGTGCTTCGGCTGCCGTTCTGTTGGAGGCTATGAGCTCCAGATTGTTCTGAAGTTCCGCTTTTTCTATCTGTATGCGCAGTACGTCCGACATGGTGCCTGAAGAACTGCCGGTACCCATGGAACTACCCATAGGACCGGAAGCCATTCCCTGCATAGAGGAATTGCCGGTTGGACTACCTTGTGGCGTTGCCTGGGAGCTGCTTCCCATTCCTCCCATGTTATCCATGCTGTTTCCATTGGAAGCGGGGGGAGTAACGACATTACCTGTAATGGGGGTAACTGTGGAGACGGGTGCATTGGGCGACGGCGCGGAATAACGGTTGAGAGCCAATTTCTCCAATTGTTCCAATAAAGCAAGATTAGCTTGCGTGTTCTTATACTGTTCGTTGAGGTTACATAACTGGTACCACTGGCTCTTTACTTCATAGAACAAATTGTTCCTGGCTTCACGGAATTGCTCGTAGGCCATGCGTGACATTTCGGTCGCCTCATTGCGGGCCGCTTTGCGCGTTCCGAACCAGGGGAACATCTGCATCAGGGTGAAGTCGGCAATCTGTTTACCGCTCAGTGTCTCCATCGGTTTGACAAAAACACCGATATCCAGCTCCGGGTCTTCGTAAGCTCCTGCCTGTGGAATCTTTTCCAGTGAAGCCTTATAGAGGGCAAAGTTGGAGTTTACCAACGGGTTGTTGCGTGCGGCTGTCTCCAGATACCACGCCAGGCTGTCCGCCTGCTGTGAAAATGCCGGAAGGAAACCGAGCAGCAGGACTATTCCTATTATATATGCTTGTATTTTTATCTTATTTTTCATCGCTTGTGTTCATTTGAATGTTCTGTTTCTTTTGTTCTTTCTTTATCACACTTTCGCGCCACCAGCATTGCAGCACGGGGACTACGAACATAGTCATGGATTGTATCAGCATACCTCCGAAAGTAGGTATTGCCATCGGTACCATGATATCGGCTCCTTTTCCGGTAGAAGTCAGTACCGGCAGTAAAGCGATTAATGTCGTTGCTGTCGTCATGGCGGCGGGACGTACACGTTTGAGTCCGGCTGTAACGACTGCTTCCCGTATCGCTTCTTTAGTAGTCGGATTCTGTTGCAGGAAAGTCTGGTGGATGTATGTCCCCATCAGCACGCCATCATCGGTTGCGACTCCGAACAGGGCGATAAAGCCGACCCAGACAGCGACGCTCAGGTTGATTGTATGCATCTGGAAAAGGTCCCTCATGTTTTCTCCCCCTACGGAAAAGTTCATGAACCAATCCTGCCCGTACAACCAAAGCAGGATAAAACCTCCTGCAAAAGCGACAAATACGCCGGAGAAGTGGATGAGGGAAGCTGTTACTGTTTTAAACTGGAAATAGAGTACCAGTAAAACAATTAGCAATGCCAATGGAACAACAATCGCCAACCGCTGGGTGGCTCGTTCCTGTTGTTCGTAATTGCCGGCGAATTTATAGGAGACACCTTTTGCCAAAGTCAGTTCTCCGTCTTTTATCTTTTGGTCCAGTACGCGTGTCGCTTCTTTTACTACATCTACTTCGGCTTTGCCGGATGTTTTGTCGAATATGACATAACCGACCAGGAACGTATTCTCACTTTGAATCATCTGTGCTCCCCGGGTATAGTCGATATCCGCCAGTTCTTTCAATGGAATCTGTGCGCCGGTAGCGGTAGGAACCAGTAACATGGATAAAGCCTCCGGATTATCCCGCAGTTCACGTGCATAACGGAGACGGACCGGGAAACGTTCCCTGCCTTCGACCGTAGTGGTCAATACCATTCCACCGACAGCTGCACTCAATATCTCTTGTAAGTCTTCTACGTTTACTCCGTAGCGGGCCATATTATCCCTGTTCAACTTTATTTCCAGATAAGGGGCACCGACTGCCCTGTCGTAGAAGACGGAAGAGGGGATAACCGAAGGAACTTCTTTTAATGCCTGTTCTATCGCTTTTCCGCTTTGCTCGATTGTCTCCAGGTCCGGACCATATATCTTTAGTCCCATCGGTGCACGCATCCCGGTGGAAAGCATGACCAGGCGTGCCTCTATCGGCTGTAATTTAGGAGCGGAGGTCAAGCCCGGTAAATGAGTGACATTCACAATCTGCTGCCAGATATCGTCTGTGTTTTTAATTTCCGGACGCCATTGACGGAAATAATCTCCCTTCCGGTCAGGTATCAGGCTGTCGCGGGGGATAAGCCGGAAACCGTCGGCTGGATTATAAGTACCACCGTCTTTTAAAAGATATTCTCCTTTCCCGTTTACCTTGAACCGTTCACGCTGTCCGTCTTCATTCAATATATATTCCGGACGATAATTGATGGTGTTTTCAAACATCTGTGCCGGAGCCGGGTCGAGAGCCGAGTTGACACGTCCCCATTTCCCGATGGCTGTCTCTACTTCGGGAATGGCCGCCAGGCGTTTATCCAGTGCTTCGATATAATCCAGGTTCTGTGCAATCCCGGTATGAGGCATACTGGTCGGCATCAGCAGGAAGGAGCCTTCGTTCAGGCTGGGCATAAACTCTTCGCCGATTTTTCTCCAGATCATAAAACCGAATACGATGGTAGCGGCAGGGATAATCATAAACTGCCAGCGGTGGCTGAGGCACCATCTCAGTATCTTTTCATAGTAAATAACCAATATCCACAGAAGAGATAAGATAATAAGGATACAGGCAGCAACAAATAATATATTGGCCGATAATCCGGCTTGCGGTCCCATCGGCAACCATTCTTCCGACAGGTAATAAATAGCAACCAGCAGCGTAATGCCTATATTGATATAGGTACTCATTTTGGGATTCTTCCAATAAGAAGCGAGCAGGTTATTCACACCGACAGCCGTAAGTCCCAGTGCCGGTATGCTTCC
Organism: Parabacteroides caecihominis; assembly: GCF_023656785.1. Classification (NCBI taxonomy): domain Bacteria; kingdom Pseudomonadati; phylum Bacteroidota; class Bacteroidia; order Bacteroidales; family Tannerellaceae; genus Parabacteroides; species Parabacteroides caecihominis. The sequence continues at coordinate 129,237 of NZ_JAMOKS010000008.1, read as the reverse complement.
ATAGATAACCAGTAATACGATACCTGCTACAACTAACAAATAATTAGCCACCTTCCGTATCATTTTTGAATTTATCCTGACGGAGAACAGCAGATAAGAGAGCGTAGGCAATATTATTAACCCCAGAATAAAAGCGGAAGCCAGCGCATAAGTTTTTGTATAGGCGAGGGGAGAGAACATCTTCCCTTCCTGTGCCTCCATCGCAAAGACCGGCAGGAAACTGACAATGGTTGTTATCATCGCCGTCGCGATGGCACCGGACACTTCACTTACTGCTTTGTAAATAAGGCTTACGAAGGCTTTACCTCTTTTAATGTCTTTGTTCTCCGGCATCTCCATATACCGGATAATACTTTCCACAAAAACAACCCCGACATCGACCATAACTCCGATTGCTATCGCAATACCCGATAATGCGACAATATTTGCCTCTATCCCGGTATATTTCATGAGGATGAAAGTCGCCAGTACGGCTATCGGCAACATGCTGGCAATGATGACCGAGGCACGCAGGTTCAGTACCAGTACGATAATTACAATGATACAAATCAATATTTCATGCGAAAGTGAAGTCTCCAGTGTCCCGATTGTCTCTTTTATCAGGTTGGTACGGTCGTAAAACGGAACAACGGTTACTTTCGAAACTGTCCCGTCCTCCAATGTCTTTTGGGGAAGTCCGGCTTCAATTTCTTTTATCTTCGTCTTAACATTGTCAATCACCTCCAGCGGATTAGCACCGTAACGGGCGATAACCACTCCGCCGACAGCTTCGATACCTTCCTTATCCAGTCCGCCCCGACGTGTTCCCGGGCCTATATTTACGAAAGCAACATCTGAAATACGGACTGGAACACCGTCGCGCACAGTGACGACAGCCTTTTCCAGGTCGGATACATCTTTAATATATCCCAACCCCCGGATCAGATATTCTACTTTGTTTATCTCCATCGTTTCCGCACCGATATCGAGATTACTTTTCTTGACGGCATTCATAATATCCATAACCGATATATTGAAAGCCCGCATGGCATCCGGATTCAGTTCGATTTGATATTCCTTTACAAAACCTCCGGCAGAAGCCACTTCCGATACTCCTTCGGCAGCCGAAAGGCTATATTTGATGTAGAAGTCCTGTATCGTGCGTAACTCTTCGGCATTCCAGCCTCCGGTGGGTTTACCCGTTTCCGGATTTCTACCTTCCAGCGTATACCAATATATTTGCCCCAAAGCCGTTGCATCAGGCCCGAGGGCTGGCTGTACACCTTCCGGCAATGTGCCGGGAGGCAGTGAATTCAACTTCTCCAGGATACGTGAACGGCTCCAGTAAAATTCTATATTGTCATCAAAAATGATATAAATGAATGACATTCCGAACATGGAACTGCTCCGGATACTTTTAACCCCTGGTATTCCCAGTAGGGAAGTTGTCAGCGGATAGGTGATTTGGTCTTGTATGTCTTTGGGAGACCGTCCCATCCATTCGGTAGCGACAATCTGTTGGTTGTCGCCTATATCGGGAATGGCATCCACCGGGATTGGATTACGGGGTATGATACCACCGTGCCAGTTGAAAGGAGATGTGGATATTCCCCAGACAACGACCAATAGTAATAATAGCATGGTTATCACCCTGTTCTCAAGGAAATAACGGATTATTTTATTTAGCATAGAGTACTGTTTTTTATTCTGATGGATTTATTTGCTGCATACAACTTCTTACAACAGGCAAACTTTGTTTTCCAAAGAATGCCTATGCATATGAAGTTTCCTCTCGTGTTACACAAAAGGAACAGATTATAATCTTTTTTTGTTTATGGAATGTGAACAAAAGAGACTACCGACAGGTAGCTGGCATTCACTAAATCAGAAAAGAACAGTTTCGAATGCATAGTTCTGTACCACTACATTCGTCGGGTGGGGTATTATAAAAAGGATTGAATAGAGTTGAGCCGTCCGTTTCGGAGAGGGCCAACAGGTCATTTATATCGAACAGCAAGGACAAAGCAACCGGAGTATAATCTATCACCGGTATCTGGTCGATATTCTGGTCGACTGTCATCTTCACCAACTGCGTATCTGTAGAACAGCAATGATGTGTTTGTTTCTTCTCCTTGCATGAAGGGCATATATCATTTTGCCACAGGTCAACTTCCACTATCTTACCCATGCAATGATGGATATTCAGGATTATTCCGCTGGAAACCCCGAGATACAGGAACGTTAGTATGACTAAAAGATATTTCTTCATGAACGCAAAGATACGATTGTTTTACCGGATATAAACATAAAATGTATGCAGCGCTTATTAAAGAATGTTTCATCTTGTTTTCAATAACATTTTCTTTAAATAAAAGGGAAAGTTTAGCATTATGTGTAACGCCTTGTTTTTTAAATTGCTATACTTCTCTTTTTAGCGTTTTTTTATGCGAGGAAACGGGAAATAATGTATGACCTGTCATTACTTTATTGTATCTTCACCGCGTAAACGAAAATGTATTTTGCACATTCAAAATAGTAAGTAGCAGAAGTTTTATGGTAATAGCTTATTTGAGAGTAACTATTGACAAGCAACATCTTGAAAGACAGAAAGATGAAATTACTCGTTATGCGTCAGCAAATGGTTTGGAAATCAGTAAATGGATCACTGATATAGTAGACGGAAAAAGAAAGGAGAGTGAACCGACTCTGTTCCGTGTGTTGGACAGAATGAAAAAAGGTGATAAAGTTATTATAACGGATATTGCCCGGTTTGGTCGTACCTTGTCCGAAGTAATGACCCTTTTGAGTAAATGTATGACCCTGGGGGTTCATGTATATAGTATAAATGACCGTTATCTTTTGGATGACAGCCTGAATACGGAGGTCGTATCGACAACCTGTAATCTGGTTTCGGAGATAGAACACAACCTGATGTCTGTCCGTACGAAAGAGGCGTTGAACCATAAGAAAGAGAAGGAGGGCTTGCAATTGGGACGTCCGAAAGGAACGGATGCCAAGCAATCTTTGCTGGATGCCAACAAAGATGAAGTGATGAACATGCTTGAAAGAGGGGACACTGTTGTCATGATCTGCAAGCATTTCAACGTGTCCAGAAATACTTATTACCAGTTCAAAAGGAATTACGGGATTTAGAACCAGTCTTTTTTTCGCATATAAATCCAGGTTAGTATGCCTGTGAGGAACATGATTCCCCAGGCAATACCATAGCCATATCTCCAGTCCAGTTCGGGCATCAGCTTGAAGTTCATACCCCATACGCCGACCAGGAATGTCAGCGGGATGAACAGGGTAGATACGACCGTCAACCGTTTCATGATCGCATTCATTCGCAGGTCATTGTTGGAAATATAAAGGTCCACCAATGAAGAAATGATTTCCCGGCAACTTTCTGTTGTCTGGATAACGAATTGTAACTGGTCGGCAAGGTCGTTGTAGATCGGAAGCATATCGGGACTGATTATTCCGTTCTCCGTACGCAGTAGTTTGGGGAATTGTTCCTTCAATGGCTGGCTGTTTTTGCGGATAAGCATATATTCATGCCGGCGTTGCTGGATCATCGAACCCATGTTTCCCTGGTCGCTTTTGATGTCGAGCAGTGTCTCTTCGATATCTTCCAGCATTTCTTCTACTTTGGAGGCTGTTTCTACCAGATTGGCAATGATCGTATTCAGCAGGAAAGCAAGCAGCAGTCCGCTGCCTTTTTTTCGCAGGTTCAGCATATCGGATTCCAGCGCTTTCATTGTGTTGGCGAATACCGGATTATTACTTTCAGTGAAAGTGATGACTACATTTCCGGTGACCAACAAGCTGATATGCTCGGAATGTATCTCCATATTGGCATCATAATAGCTGGAATTCAGGATAATGAGCACATGGTTCGCATATTCCTCGATCTTTACGACATGCTGAGGTGTCAGTATATCCTTGGCATCCAGATTGTGCAGGCCAAACTCTTTTACAATACGCGTAATGGTATCGGAGTCGGTCAGCCCGCTTACCTGAAACCAGTTTATTTTGTTCGGATCGACCAGCTTGCCGAAAGAAGAAGTACCCTTTTTTACTTCGGTCGTATGGAGTACATCGGCATTGTATTGGGTGAGACGAATGTCGGTTACAGTCTCATGCTCACCGGCATAATAATACTTATCCGACAGATGCCGGTTAGAAATATGTCTTTTTCTGTGCACATGTGTAGCTTCTTTTCGTCTCATAGATACCCTTGTTTAATCCAGTTCCACAACAGTGATGCCTGCACCTCCCAGTTGAACATGCTCATCGTGGTAATGACGGACACCGGGAACTGAATGCAGATAGTCGCGTATCAGTTGCCGCAGGATGCCTGTACCCGTACCATGCAGGATACGCACCTTTGATGCTCCGACCTGGATGGCATCGTCAATGAAATAGGTGACAGTTTGCAGTGCTTCATCGCCCCTCATACCTCTAACATCTATTTCCTGCTTAAAGTTCAATTTCTTCTCGTGCATATGGTCGGTCGTATCCGAGCTGACAAATGTACTTTTCTGGATTTCCTTCTTGATCTGTCCTTTGCTGACTTTCTCCAGTTGTTCCAGTTTAACCGTACTTTTAATCATGCCGAATGCTACGACCGCCTGTTTGCCCTGAAGTTCCATAACTGTTCCGGCAGAAACCTGTCCTTTCAGGCGGACATTGTCGCCCACCTCGATCACATCGCGGTTGAATGTCTGTTTGGCGGCAGGTGCATTCTGTTTTTGCTTTTTACGCTCTTTCCGTTCCTGTAGCTTCGCCATCTTGCGGGCGATCTTGTCATCCTCTTCTCCAGCCGATTCGACAGAAGCCTTAAACTCCTCCAACGCTTTACGGGCAAGTTTGGTCTGTTCCTTTTCTGCTTGTGCTTCCTTGATTTCACGAACCGTATTCTCGATCCTGGCATTAGCTTCGGCCAGTATTCGTTGCGCTTCGGCTTTCGCTTCGCGCATGATCTCCTTTCGTTGTCTGTTTACCTCTTCCAGATCCTTTTCGTAACGGGAGGTGATATCTTCCAGTTTCTTTTCCTGCTGGCGGATATTCTGCCGTTTGCTTTCCCAGTAACGTTTATCGCGGACAATATCTTGCAGGTATTTATCCATATCGATATAATCGGAGCCGACTTTGGCAGAGGCGTCTGCTATTACATCTTCCGGCAAACCGATCTTCCTTGCGATCTCGACGGCAAACGAACTACCTGGATTCCCGATAGACAATTTGAATAACGGCTGCATCAGATGGCGGTCATACAGCATGGCGCCGTTTACGATGCCTTCCGTATCTTCGGCAAAATGCTTCAGGTTCTGATAGTGCGTCGTAATTACACCGAAACTGCGGTTCCGGTTGAAACGATCCAGCAAAGCCTCGGCAATGGCACCACCTATCTGGGGTTCCGTACCGCTACCGAACTCATCGATCAGTATGATTGTCTTTTCATTACAGTTTCTGACGAAATACTTCATGTTGGTCAGATGGGAACTATAAGTACTCAAGTCGTTCTCAATACTTTGCTCGTCACCGATATCAATAAAAATACTGGAGAATATACCGGTGCGTGAACTTTCGTGCAATGGAATCAATAATCCGCATTGCATCATATATTGTAGCAGTCCGACCGTTTTCAGACAGACTGATTTACCTCCGGCGTTCGGTCCTGAAATAATCAGGATACGCTTCTTTTCATCGAGTGTGATATCGAGTGGTATGACTTGCTTGTTTTGTTTCTGCAATGACAGGTAAAGCAGCGGATGAACGGCACGCGCCCAATCCACCTGTTGTACATTCTCCACAACCGGCTTGATCCCTTTTACCTGTTCGGCAAAGAGCGCTTTGGCACGGATAAAATCAATATCCGCCATAAACTCATATGATTGCAGGATATCCGGCACCATCGGGCGTACAATATTGGTAAACTCCGTCAGGATCTTCATGATCTCCCGGCGTTCGTCACCTTCCAGCTCACGCACCCGGTTGTTGGCTTCCACAACAACTTCCGGTTCAATGAAAACTGTCTTTCCACTGGCCGATTCGTCGTGTACGATACCTTTTATCTTTCTCTTGAAAGCCGGAGCTACGGGAATCATCAGACGACCGTCGCGCATGGTCGGGGTGACATCTTTGTCTACTACGCCTTCCGACTGTGCATTCCGTAGGATGGATTGCAGGCTGCGGGAAATACCGCTCATCGTGGATGAAATTTCTTTTCTGATCTGTGCCAGGGTAGGAGACGCATTGTCTTTTACTTTCCCGAACTTGTCGAGGATGGAATCTATTTTTCCGATCAACTGGGGGAAAACAAGAATGTCACCAGCCAGCGCTGTCAAAGCCGGATAAGCTATTTCTTCATCCTCTTCCGTCCGGAAGAAACGGACAATATCATTGATTGTCTGTAGCGAACGTTTCAGGTCGAACAATTCCTTTTCGTCCAGCCAGGTTCCTTCCGGGCGTATCCGTTTCAACGAATAACGGACATCGAAAAAGAAACTGGCAGGAAACTCTACCTCTCCATGCAGGATACGGACAAACTCATCTGTCTGCTCCAGACGTTCAATAACGGTTGTATAGTCGGCAGAGAATTCCATCTCTGCAACCCGCTCTTGTCCCAGCGGGCTTAAACATTTATCGGAAATTAAACGGCGTACTTTATCGAACCCCGTTTTTTGTTCAAAGTTTTGTGGGTATATCACGTTAATTTATATGCTTTATTTTATCTCCACCGTAATCTCTCTGCGGATAGTAGGGCGGACGATTATTTCCATTTTGTTTTTGCCCCGTTTAATTTCAAACGTACAGGCATTGTTGCCGGTCGGATTGACATAAGGAGCATAATAATATAGGTAGGAGAAACCTCCTACATTGCCTGACTTTTGTAGAGCGTCGGCAACCTGAGGGTATTGGAATGTATCCCAGAACATACAGCGTTTGAAGCCGTTTGCGTCCGTGAATTGTGTTTTAGGATCGCGGAATTTCATTGTTTTGGAAATGAAGTTCTTATAGCCTGCTGTAAATTCTTCGGCGGAATAATTCATTTTGTTGTCATTGATCTTTTCGATCACGTCACGCGGACGAAGTCCTGATGCGTAAGCCGGCGAATTGCGGTCTACATCCGTGATGAGTTCCAGACGGTCGATGTCATAACAGATCCCGGTGTAATTATAAGTCTTCTGGTTTACCTTATATTGTACATTGCGACCATATTTTACATACGGATACTGCATCAGCATCAACGGCACATGGATACGGGCATATTCTTCCAACTTGTAGGAGTCTTCCAGCAATTCGTTCGCCTCGCATTCCCAAAGGATGCGACCCGGAACAAATGCCTGGTCGATCATTCGGAAACCGAATTGTAACAGGTATTCTGCTTCAGCCTCTGCCGCCGAATTACCCAGGAACGGGAAAGAATCCATCTTACTCTGAGTAAAATTATAACGGAAAGTAGGCTCTTTCTCTATCTGGATCTTATTGGCTCCTTTGAAGTTCGGATTCTTATCGAAGAAGTAGAATGTCTGTATCAGAATATCCGGTTGTGCGATATCCAGCACCAGTCCTTTTTTAGTCATTTCTTTCTCGATGCAATCATTGATGGCACTTTCCAGTTTACGGTTGTTCTCATCTATCGCTGCGAAAGCAAATGTCTTGAATTTGCCGAAGCTTATAGAATCGGGTGTCACCACTGTCTTGAACGGACAGGTAAAAGTGCGCTCGCTGGTAGTCTCCAGACTGTACATGGAGAAAGCCGAAGCCAACTGGTCTTCAGTGATCGAGTTGACCTTCTTGCAATCCTTCTTAACCATTACCTGTTTGGTCGGGATGGAAAGATTGGAGATGGTTAGTATCACTTCGTTTTTACCGGCAGGATTCAGTAACTGGGCTATCTCCTGAGGAGAAACTTCTGCCGACTGCACCCCGTCTATCGCTTCTACAATATCACCTTGCTTAATTCCTGCAAGTTCTGCCGAAGAATAAGGGATAACTCCTGTAATGACAGGTTTGAACTTTCCCCAGTTGTTACTTTGGCTGATATCATATGTGAATCCTAATCTACAGATTGACGCGCTACGGTTCTGTGCATAACCGGTTAAGAATGCAAATAACAATAATATGGATAAAACAATTCTTTTCATAATGCCAGTAATTCTATTATAGTATTAATAATACCTGTTTATACCTAAATCTATAGGCAAAGGTAAAGATATTTTTGTTGAGTATGAATAGTTGGCAGCATATTTGATGTTATTCCGGTGTATGATCGTAAGGATAACTTTTTCTGCATCCAAAGTGTTAGTAGATGAAAGTTGTCGTATTATGCTGACAATTAGGTAATAATAAAAAAATTAAGATAGTTATGAGCAAGATGAATTTTAACGGAAAGAAGGAAACGGCTGAAAAGAATGAATGTCAGAACAACGAAGAAGCGACAAATTTGCAGCAGGAACAGGAAAATGCGGCAGAAGAATGTGCGCAAACTGACAATGTGACCGAAGAGCTGGATGAGTTGAAAAAGAAGTATAACGAATTGAACGACTCTCATCTTCGCCTGATGGCAGAATTTGATAATTACCGCAAACGTACCCTGCGTGAAAAAGCAGACCTGATTAAGAACGGCGGTGAGGCAGCCCTGAAAAACTTACTTCCTGTAGTCGATGATTTCGAACGTGCATTACAGAATATCCGTAACTCGGATGATGTGGAAGCCGTGAAAGAAGGGGTAGAACTTATCTATTCCAAATTTATGGCTTATCTGGCCCAGCAGGGAGTGAAAGCTATTGAAGCGGTAGGCCAACCTTTCGACACCGAAATGTTTGAAGCTGTAGCTACTATTCCTGCTCCGGAACCTGGCATGAAGGGTAAAATCCTGGATTGTGTACAGACCGGATATACTTTAAATGACAGAGTGCTTCGTCACGCTAAAGTAGTAGTAGGAGAATAAGCAACATGCTAGAGGGCAAATAACAACAATACAAAGATGGCTAAAAGAGATTATTACGAAGTGCTGGAGGTGTCAAAAACCGCCACAGTAGAAGAAATTAAGAAAGCATATCGAAAGAAAGCAATCCAATTCCACCCGGACAAGAACCCCGGTGACAAACAGGCAGAAGAAAACTTCAAGGAAGCTGCCGAAGCGTACGACGTATTGAGTGATCCTCAGAAACGCCAGCGCTATGACCAGTTCGGGCATGCCGGAGTAGGAGGTGCATCCCAGGGAGGTGGCTTTGGTGGAGCCGGAATGTCAATGGAAGATATCTTCTCTCAGTTCGGAGACATCTTTGGAGGACATTTTGGTGGCTTTGGCGGTTTCGGTGGTTTTGGCGGAGGCTCACGTGGCGGCCGTCGTGTGAACCGCGGATCAGATTTGCGTGTGAAGGTAAAACTGAATCTGAAAGAGATCGCTAACGGAGTAGAGAAGAAGATAAAGGTTAAGAAATATGTACCTTGTAGCAAATGTCACGGTAGCGGAGCAGAAGACGATCACAGCTCCAAGACTTGTGAGACTTGCCATGGCAGTGGTGTCGTTACCCGTATTGCCAATACAATTTTGGGTCAGATGCAGACACAGTCTACCTGTCCGACTTGTGGCGGTGAAGGAAAGATCATCACTAAAAAATGTGCTCAATGTGACGGTGAGGGTGTTATGCGTGATGAAGAGATCATTACGATCAACATACCTGCCGGCGTAGCTGAAGGAATGCAGTTATCCATGAGCGGAAAGGGAAATGCAGCCCGCCACGGAGGTATAAACGGTGACCTGCTGATTTTGGTTGAAGAAGAACCGCATGCAGAACTGATCCGTGACGAGAATGACTTGCTGTATAACTTGTTGTTGAGTGTTCCCCAGGCTGCTTTGGGAGGAACCGTAGAAGTTCCGACCATCGACGGTAAAGCGAAAGTGAAGATCGAACCGGGTACGCAACCGGGTAAAGTCCTTCGCCTGAGAAATAAGGGACTTCCTTCCGTGAACAGTTATGGAACAGGTGATTTGCTGGTAAATGTCAGCGTATATATTCCTGAAACATTATCAGCGTCAGAAAAAGAAACGCTGACCGGTTTGGATAATTCACCGAACTTCCAGCCGAACCGTACAATGAAAGAGAAGATCTTCAGCAAATTCAGACATATGTTTGATTAGAAGTATTCAAATATTCTCAGATAAATAAGAAAAGAGTAAAGTCGACTAACAGGAAGTTGGCTTTACCCTTTTTTATTATCAGAGAGTTTGATTTAATGTTTAGCGGCTGATACTCCGTAATAATTATAATGTCCCTGAGGAATAACTATCGGGGTAATAATCGGTTTTGCGTTATCGGTATATAAAAGAGCTTTTTCTCCTTTTTTCAAATATACCCGGCAAGACGAATCATCTATTTTCTTTATTTTGGCTCCGGATATTTTGTAATTACCGTTAAAACCATGCTGTAAAATGCAAGGTTCACCAGCCAGACTTTCAATCTCTATCCATTCAGTACTGCCGTTTTTGCGATTGGCGGAGATTAAAAAACCGCCTTCTGCCCTTAGTTTATGGAACACCGCCTGTTTCCATTCTCTGCTCACTCCCGGAAATATACGTATTTTGTTTCCCCAGCTTTGTATCAACATGTCCAGTAACATGCGGCTCAAACCTCCGTAAGTTTCCGAACAAGGACTACCACCTTCCGAATGCATGAAATTAGCAGTTAAATTTTTGGTAGCTAATGCGTAATTCATGTGTTCTAACGCTTTTTCCCCTTGTTGCATGGACGAATACATCGAACTGATGACAGCCTGTGTCCAGGTATTAGGTATTTTAGGATCTCCCCAGTATTGTAAAGAACGCATTATCACCTCCTGATTTTCCGGTTGTTCTACGTTTACCAGATAATAAGGGTATATCTGAAATAAATGACACCAATGACGATGTCCCAGCGGTGCGGATTGATGTGCTGATGCCATAAAACCATTTTGATCGGTCGGATAGGGAACCAGATGGTTCAGTGTGTTTTCCCATTCTTTTTGTTGTTTATCTTTCAACTTCAGACGCCGGTTTATTTCCAACAAAGTCTGACAACCCCATCGTAAAGACGACAAATCATAATTTGTATCAGAATCATTGATAGCTTCCGGGGAATGGGCTTTGGGAGTATGCAGCTTTCCCGCATCGTCTTTTTCCAGTACATTCAATAAAAAATTGACGGCTCGTTTTAATAATGGGAAATATTGCTTGCGTAAATAAGTGTCGTCCATTGTCATCCGGTAATGTTCCCACATATAATACATCAAATAAATCAGGTTTGAACGCTCCGGATATTCCGCATTCGGCCATTCAAAGACCGGGTCTATCTGTTCCCGGCCGGTACAACGAACCAATCCTGCGGCGTTATGACGATATTCTTCCGGAATGCTGTTGATGAGATTCTGTTCGTTATCGTGTATATAATCGCTTAGGGTAGAAGCCAGTTCCTGCTGGTTAGATATATGAAGGGAGCTGAACAGCATTTGTGTATTCAGATTGAACCACACTCCGGGCCAGTTCGTTTCTTTATACCAGGGGCCCATCAAATCACATAGGGGAGCTCCTTTACGCATCATGGAAGCTAACTTATACTGTAATCCCCAATATAAGGATTCCATCTGCGGGTGGGGAATGGAGACAAAACTTTGGGTATAGAAATTATTCCACCAGTCTCTGTGCGCATTGAAGGCTGTTTTCATTTTGTTTTCATCAGCATATTCATTAAGCAATGAAGCAACTCTGTTCAAATCGGTATTTTTGGGATAATCGTCCTGTACCGTAATTAGCAGACGGCGGCTTCCGTCAGCTAATTGTACCTCTTTCCAGGCCGTTACATAATCGCCTCCACCATCTCTTTTTTGTATGGATAAATTTACATCCCCTATGATACGCTGAACTGCGGGGGGATTCAGGTAAACATGTCCTCTGTTGGGGTTCTGGCGGGGAACGACCGATGGTAACGGACGGTATACCCAATATCCTTTCAGGTTTTCTGTCGGTTGATAGTCCAGTACGATAATATCTGTATTTCGTAATACTTTGACTCTCATTTCAACCGTTTGGTTTCTATGCATCTCCAGGTTGAAGCGGGCTTCCGCATTGTAGATATCCAATCTTCCGGTACTCCCTTTTATCCGGTAATTAGTGGCAAATTCGAAATAACCGATGGGAAGCCGCCCGTTATCCACAATGCTTTTGGCATTCGTATTTCTGTGTTCCAATACTTCGCTGCTACCGATATCCAGTCGCAACATATTTCCAGATGGCTGATAAAGCATTGCACCCAGCAATCCGTTACCCAGAAATGGAGCATTGAAATAACTGTCGGGTGTTTTATCCCATACTAAATCATGGCGGGATAGAAATGTCTCCCAATCAATCTGGTCTATGATATGATTGGCATGTACATAAACTATATTGACCCAAAGCAATAAAAGAAGGAAAAACTGTTTCATGGTAAATTTCTTGTTTTTATTATTTTACATCAGATTTAATATCTTGTTTTAAGAAGACTTTTTAATTGAATAATAAAAAATATACATATAGGCGATTGAAGGAAGAATCATAGAGACGGCAACATTGGATATTTCCTGGATTACTCCCATAAGAGGGGTAACGACGGCCCCGCCTAAAATAGTCATTACCATTACCGAACTGCCAATCTTTGTGTGTTCTCCCAACCCTTTCAGGCTTGATGCAAAAATAGTGGGATACATCAATGACATAAAGAAGCTGGTCGATAATAAGCACCATGTACCGAATACACCTGGCATTAATATGCAACAGATTGTCAGAATGATATTAATCAGACTGTAAAAGGCCATCAACCGGACCGGTTTAACCAGCTTCATCAACCAGGTTGCGGATAATCTGCCTAATGTAAAAGCAACCAAAGTGGCGGAGAGCATATAGCCGGCTGTTTTTTCTGTCATTCCTGCATATTGTTGTACATATAATATAAAGAAACTCCATGTCCCGACCTGGGCGCCGACATACAGGAATAAGGCGAGGGCTCCTTTCATGAACTCTTTATTGTTCAGCAGGATTTTCAGGGAGTCTCCTATACGGGTGGCTTGTTCCTTGGTCGTCTGCTGCTCCGGTAATTTTATTTTCCACAAAAGGATTGCCCATATACAGGCAAATACAGCCAGAAATAGATAAGGAGTGACAACACGTAAAGTCTCCACCTCTAAATATGCGGTATATTCGCCTGCCTCTTTCATTTCTGCGATTGTTTCTCCACTTAACTCTACTCCGGAGAAAATGAAAACCGTACCGATGATTACTCCGAAAATAGAACCCAGAGGATTGAATGCCTGTGCCAGATTCAGCCGTTGTTCAGCCGTTTCTTCATCTCCCAACTGTACAATAAAAGGATTGGCTCCTGTTTCGAGGAAAGTGAGGCCGGAAGCGATAATAAACAGGCAAAAAAGGAAAAAAGCATAACTACCGGCTATTGCCGCCGGCCAGAATAACACGCAACCTACGGAGAAAAGTAATAGTCCCCCGATCAGTCCCGTTTTATAACCATACTTTTGCATGATTGTAGCAGCCGGAAAAGCAAAAACGAAATAACCGATATAAAAAACAGATTGAATCAAACTCGCCTCCAATATGGATAGTTCGAAAGACTTCATAAATTGTTTTATCAGTATACCGTTTAAATTGTTGGGAATCCCCCACATAAAAAACAGGCAGGTGATTAAGATAAAAGGTATCAGATATTTTCGATTAACCATTTTCGTTTTATTTTCAATCATCATAAGAGTTCTGTTTTATAAGCCCGGAGGCTGTTATTTGTTTTATTTCGCCAGCCGATTTTTTTGCCGTGTCAAGCAAAGCTGCCATTTCTTCATTTGTTAGTAAAGGAACTGTTGCCAATGACCAGTTTAATCCCAATTCTGTGTATTTATCGGCACACATATTATTAAAAGCACAAAGTTCCCATTTATCAATAAGGTCTGAAAAAGAGTCGTTGAGTAATTTTCCGATGCCTGCTATATTTTCAACAGAGGCCGTCATTCCCGGAATTAAGGGGGTGCGGACCCATATTTGTGTATGCAGACGGCTCTTCCGAATCAATCCGGCAATAATGTGGAGGTTATCAATTACTCTCCTGTTATCTTTCCCTGTAAAAGTAATATGTCTCTCCGGATTTATCTCTTTAATATCGAATAGTAACAAGTCCAGGAACGGCAGCATCTGTTCATAGGCTGAAGAGGAAGCCTGTCCGCATGTATCGAGGGCCAGATGTAAATCCCGCTCTTTCAACTTTCTCGCGAGAACGGTTATAAAATCCGGATACAGGGCAGGTTCACCTCCGGAAAATGTAACTCCTCCGTCCATGCTTTTTAGTAACGCTTCATCTTTCAGGATACAGGCCGATAACGTTTGGGGTGAATATTTATGACCGATGATACTTAATGCTTTTGATGGGCAATGTTCTACACAGGAAAAACACCGGATGCATTTATCCGTATCGATTACATACTCTCTTTTAAGGGAAAAATCAATCGCTCCGTTTTTACATGCCTTTTCACATTGCCGGCAACCGATGCAATCGCGCTTAGTCCATTTTAGTTCCGGAAACGGATGAATCGTTTCCGGATTATGACACCAGCGGCAGTGTAGCGGACAACCTTTAAAGAAAACAGTCGTTCGCAACCCCGGACCGTCATGTGAAGATAGCGGAGTAATCTTGACAAGATTCGCTGCCAGTTCTCTTTCCTGCATTACAAATTCTGATAATTGACCCTTTTTACAAATTCCTGCTGGAATTGTTTATCCATGAATACAAAATGTGCAGAATAGCCGGTCACTTTCACGACTATTCCCTTATATTCATCTTTGTCAGGGTGATGCATTGCGTCTTCCAGGGTCGCTATATCTACCACATTCAAATTGATTTGTACACCACCGCAGGTAAAGAAATGATTGGCAAAAGCCCGGACAAAAGTTCCGCGAGGTTTATCTTCGGGAAAGAAGCTCGGATGAAGTTCTATCTGGAATGAACCGCCCTGGTATTCGCTGTAATTCAATTTGGTGAAAGAACGCATCGTGGGTAAAATCCCCTCTTTGTTCCGTCCATGCATCGGATTCATACCATGTGCCAGCGGTTCCTCCGCCTTTCGTCCGTCGGGTGTTGCTCCCAGCATCGGTCCGGCATATGTATGTCCCATGAACTGGAATAGAGATGGACGGAAATGGAATCCTTTTATATTATGCTTTTCTTCCAGCATTTTACGTATCAATGTACATATTTCAACGGTCATATCGTCGACGGAAGCATTATCATTCCCGAACTTTGGCATATTCAGAAAATCCTGCCTCATGATTTCCCTGCCTTCCCAGTTTGTAGTCAAAGCTTCTTCCAACTCATCCAAAGTATATTTTTTATCTTTGAATATCAGCTCACGTATAGCAAACATACTGTCGCATAAATTAGGAACACCCAATACATTCACCGAAGTATAATTGTTTGCCACAGCCCTGACGTCCGTTACATCTCTGCCGTTTTCTATCGGGCCATGCATACAGAAAGACGTTACTATTTCCGGCCATACTTTGGGCTGCCATTTGTAGGTATTGTTCTTAAATTCGACCAATGCGTCCGTCGTTGCATCCAGTTCCCGACGGAAATGAGCCATGAAAGCATCCCAGTCGGACAGCTTGTTTTGAGCGGCATACCGTATCGTGCGTTGTAGCGGCTGGATGGGAACCAGGGAATTGGTATCCTGGTCGCTATATTCTTTTCCTACCGAACAATACCATTGGCATCCCGAATAGGCAATATTCCATGCATCTTCTTCCTTATATCCGGAGCGCAGTTCGCTGGCCCGCATCACATCATAGTTTACCAGCGTAGGAGCGCCGCAACCATGCCGTCCGACTACATCACAGGCATATTCCCAGAAATCGGGGTCGATATCGCTATGCCACATCACTCCCAGCTGGTTGTATCCACCCAGCATATCGTATGCTTCCACTCCAATCCAGCTTACTTCGTTGGT
Source organism: Parabacteroides caecihominis (assembly GCF_023656785.1). Lineage (NCBI taxonomy): Bacteria > Pseudomonadati > Bacteroidota > Bacteroidia > Bacteroidales > Tannerellaceae > Parabacteroides > Parabacteroides caecihominis. Next base: position 113,229 of record NZ_JAMOKS010000008.1, on the reverse strand, counting down.
GGCATCTTTCAGTTCCTTATCCCGTCCGCCGAAGCAAAAATAGTTACCGCCATATTTCAGATACAACTCGGCAATCAGTTCGCGGGCAGTCTCTTTATTTAAAATGCCTTTTTCTACATCTGCCCGGTAAAAACGCAGTAGCAGCTGGTCCATGCGGCCGTAACCATTTCCATGCCCAATGATACGTTCCGCTATCTGGAAGAAGTTAATCCATTGTAATGCTTCCAGGAAGGTGGAAGGAGCATTAGACACCAGGTTTCGGCAACTCCGGGAAACCGATTCGTAAATAGCTTTTATCTCCGGGTCGCTTTCGTTCTTTGCCCGTATTTTGGCTTCCTCCGCATATCTCTCTACATAACGGATAATGGATTCACACACAATTTCTGCTGCACAGAGATATTCATAACTATATTGATTGTCGAATGATTGGTATTGTTCTTTATAATGACGTATCTTCTTTAAGATACCGTTCCAACCCAAGTCGAGCCCAATGGATAAATCCGGACAAGTATGGGTCAGACTCATGCCACCGGCCCCCATTTCTCTTGCTTTAAAACCTAAATCCTGGTTTTCCTGCGGATATTTGAAATAACGCGCCTCGTCCAGCTGCCAGTAAAATTCTCCCACTATTTTCTCATAAGGGTGAATTGCAACCGGGCTGTGGTCCAGAAAGAAGGCATAATCCGTCGCAAAGTTTATCGGAGTATTGGAAAAGCCTGAGACTTTGGAAGGCATTTCTTTGGCAAAAGGAAAAGGGCCTCCGACATCAATACGGCAATTATGGTCACCCAGATTGATTCGTTCGCTTTCCGAAGCGGCAGTATCTCCCGTAGCGGGACTGAAAGTCGCCGCTTTGCCTGACCAGTGATATACCAGAAACTCAGGATTATCCACATAAATATCTCTCTTATGATGCTGTGCCAGTTCCAGATTCCGTTTATGTAAACGCTCAATCCGCCCGCTCTTTTTAAACAGTGTATTTTTCATGTTATTTATTATTTTCTTTAATCATCGTCCCTACTTCTTGCAACGTTTTCACATCTATATCACGAATACGGCCTTTGTAATCGGGACCTATATTGACGGAAAATATATTTTCATACTCTACGGCTTTCAGGTAATCTTCATATATTTTGGAAGCCGGGTGACACAAATTATCGTGCTTGGGTAGAGAATAGAACCACATGGCACCACCTTGATGCGGCGGAAGGAGAGGATAGGTAAATTCGGCAACCAGGTATCCGTTATAATTAGCTTCCTGTTCCTTATTGTACTTACTGGCTTCGCTGTCACCCAATCGTCCGGGTTTTCCCATTTCCCGCAGACATAAACGTCCGGATGGTTCTCCGTGGTTATAGCCTACAAAACAATTCGGTTGGAACTGGTGGACCCAACGGGTTGTCTCTGCATGCGAAAGTCCGCCGTCGCCCGTTGCATGGTCAAACCAGATAAGTTCTATGGGACCGTATTCTGTCAGCAACTCTTTCAATTGAGCCTTCTTAACTTCCGGATTATTACCGCCACGACCTCCTTTTCCGCGTTCGGCTTCCGGCCAGTTCCAATCGCCTTCCGAGAAATAAATCCCCAGTTTTATACCGTATTTGTCACACGATTTGCGAAGCATTGCCATTACGTCCTTTCCCAGCGGGGCATTTGTAATCTTGAAATCGGTAGTCTTCGTATCCCACAAACAGAAGCCGTCATGATGTTTGGTCAGGAAATAGATATAATTCATGCCTGCTTCTTTCGCGGTTCTGGCCCATTGGTCCGTGTCGCATTCCGTAGCACGGAAAAATTCGACAGGCAGTTCTTCTCCGGTCCATTCTTTTCCGGAGAAAGTACTTAAAGACCAACAAATGAACATACCGAATTTCATATCCTTCATCTCTTGTGCCCTGGTATCGTTAGGAATAACCTCCTTGCTGATAGACGGTTTTGTCGACTGGCAAGAGGTTGCAGCCAACAAGCATAGCCCTAAAAGGCTTGTAAAAAATGTTTTCATGTTATTCTGATTTAAAGTTTGGACAAACTTAGCTATTTGTGTGGCGGCAATCTTGCAAAAAAAAACTTTATATTTGTACAATCTTATCATAATGCATATTTTATATGATTTATTTATCCCAGACATACGAGATTCTTACCGGAGGCTTTTATACAGGAAGCGTTTCATGGAATAAAAAGCGGACAGAGGTGGATAATTGTTTTAAAATCTATCAGTTAACAGAAGGAGAGGTCCGTATTTGCGATGAACAGCAGGAATTTACTTTGCAGAAGGATAAGACTTATTTTATTAATGGCAATAAACTGACCCGTCAATACTGTAATTCTTCATTTTCTACTCACTGGTTGCATTTTATACCGAAAGATTTGGTTGTTTATCAGGGGTTATTGTCTTTGCCGCTTGTTGTGGAACTGCCTGACGTAGCTAAGGAACAAAATGTACTCATGCCGGATATAGAACAATTACAATCTCAGAGTGCGGCTTCATGCTATAAATATACTTTTGAATTACTGAAGCTCCAGACGTTTATACAAGCCTTTATCATACGTATTTTTGAGCGATATCCTTTGGATGAGAATGAACAAACCTATAATATACAACGTTTGCAACCGGCAGTACGGTATATCAATAAGCATTTTACGGAGTCGATGAATCTGAAAATGCTTGCCGATTTGTGTTGTCTATCTCCGAATTACTTTCATAAGATATTTACAAAGCTGCTGAATACGACTCCGAACAATTATATCGCTTTATTACGGATGAATGCCTCTCTACAACTATTAATCAATGATAAATATACCATAAAGGAAATAGCTTACGAGCTGGGATTCACAGATGACGCCTACTTTTGCCGGGTATTCAAAAAGCACTACGGAATCACTCCCGGCGATTATAAGAAAAGGAGGGGAGAGGTTTTATTCTAAAAGCGAAAGATTATACACTCGGAGATTAGCTTGGTGGATATAAAATATAATAGGATGTTCATTTGAACACCCTATTTCTAATATTTATATTATACAAAATAAAATACATCATTGGAACGACTCATAGAAGGTTTCTCCAATGATCTATCCATTATATCACTAACTTCAGAATAAAAGTTGTAATCACTTGTTTCAGAACGCTCTGCGGTACTCATGTCTTGATGAATGCTTGTTTCATCTTGCGTATTCCATCCCGGATATAGCTTTTCAGCTAATTGTTCTTTATTCATATACTCTAATCTTAAATTGTTTTGCAAAAGTAATCCTTTTTTTAATATACAATTAGTTACCTCTAGTTTTTTCAAACTTTGTCATGAAGAATATGAGTTTTCCGCTTAAAATATCTTCTCTATATTCTTTAAACAAAAATGAGCTGATCCTTCGAAATTCATTATGTTTATTGAGTTTTGAAGTAATATATGTCCCTTATTGCGTTGTCCTTCTTATTCTCTCGGTTACTGAATCAAAGGGAATTTTTGATATTGTAATTCCTCCAAAACCAATGATTTGCAACAACATTTCTCTTATATTTGTTATTTATATTTCGATTAAAAAAATGATAGTTATGGTAACACTGCAAGAGAGAGAAAAGAAGGTACATGTCTGCGGAGATGTATTGAGTTATATGGATTGTCTCGGAAAAGAGAAATATGACTCCGGGAAAGAAGGTACGGCTGGTTTGTATAAGGCAACCCACCACCAGTTGGAGCAGTTTTGGGGTAAAGGAACCTTTCATTTGAAGCGTGTGAACAGTCATCTGGTACAAGATTTTGTAACCTATTTACAATCACTGTCCCTCAGTCAGAATTCGGTTAGTAACTATACGAGTATTTTTCGTGCAACTTATAATGCGGCGGTTTCGGAAAAACTGGTTACTCCCAAAGAAAATCCGTTTCAGAAAGTTTATTTACGTCCTGTACAGACTTATAAACGGTCGGTTGGAATGGATGTGATCAAGGAGATCACTAATCTGAATCTGAAAAGTAATAAAAGACTGGACTTCGCCCGTGATCTGTTCCTGTTTAGTTTTATGGCTTGCGGTATGGCTTTCGTAGACCTGGCTCATCTGACCCGTGCTAATATCCGTGGTAACGTACTGGTGTATTATCGTGTCAAGACAAAAACAGAGATCCGTGTTACAATTACTTCGGGTATGCGTCGTTTGCTTGACAAATATGCTGATGTGGGATCAGACCTGTTGTTTCCGGTTTTAAAATCTCCTGATGCTTCTTATGAGAACTATAAGGTGGCTTTACGAACTTATAACCGTCGCCTGGCTACTATCGGAAATAAGTTGTCCACTCCTGTAAAATTGACTTCATATGTGGCGCGTCATTCGTGGGCAATGCGTGCGAAAGTAAACTTGGTACCCATATCGGTAATCAGTCAGGCCTTGGGGCATACATCGGAGAAAACAACTCAATTTTATTTAAGTAGTTTGGATCAAACGGTCATTGATCAAGTGAATTTGAAAATCATAAACTTTGTAGAAAAGTGGGCAAATGGAAAGCCGTGTAAGAATTGACGCTTATTTATGGAATAAGGGTCATTGCTTATATACTAATAGAATTAAAGTTGCGTAATCTATACCCTAAACTACCAAATAGCTTGAAAATCTATTATGCCGCAAAAGTAAAAAATTAAAATTGATAAAACTTGAGCCGGAAGGATATTTGTGTCTTAAAAAAGATTAAATTTAAAACAAAATAGCAGAATTTCATGAAAAAACAATGCTAAATGTCCTAAAAATGAAACTGTTATGAAACTCAAGGACAACTGCTATAAAACCATTAACTGATCTTAGCAGAACATCCCAATTATCAGAAACAAATAAATTGACATTTATTTAAGGAATCCTGAGTTTTGTAATATTATTTTACTAAATAAACACTATCATTTTCCATTTCCAGTTTCTTATCCTTTCCTCATTCAGACAACGAATTATTTCCGTGTCATATATAGATCATAAATAGACATCATTAGTGACTTTTTACTTACTCTGTATATAAAAGGTGTTGGTACTGTATTGATATATAGCGACTTAAACTCAATGACCCTTATTCCATAAATAAGGGTCAAAATAAAAAGCACTAGTATGTCACCTCCAGAAATGGGACTGACGACCTTTGTTATATCAACCATCAAATAATAATTACATGTTAACTAATTCATTATTAGTTGTTTTAGAGGTTGTCTACGGAGAACCGTTGAAAAGTAAAATGTCTATGTTTCTTTGCCTGGTTTTATCCTTTTTCTTTTCATTGATTTTTCTTCCTCAAATTATTAATATCTCCAAGCGTAAGCATTTATATGATATTCCAAACAGCCGCAAATCCCATCATGAAAGAATATCGCGGTTAGGAGGTATTGCTTTTTTTCCTTCCACAGTTCTTTCAATGTCGCTTGTGATAGGCTATCGTTATCTGATAGCATTTCCATTGGACGAGCAGTTGACTGGCAATATCCTGTTAGAGTTTTTATTTTTGTCGGTCGGTTGTCTTTTCCTGTATATGCTGGGAGTTGAAGATGATCTGATAGGAGTTCGTTATCGTAAGAAGTTCATTACACAGTTTCTGGTTGCCTCTTTACTTCCACTCTCAGGTTTCTATCTGGATAATTTGTATGGACTATTCGGCTTGTATATCCTGCCGGTATATCTGGCAATACCGTTGACTGTCCTTGTGATTGTGTTTATAACGAATGCTGTAAATTTGATTGACGGTATAGACGGATTGGCTGCCGGAGGAAGTACATTTTCTTTTCTGGTGATCGGTCTGATGTTTTTTCATGAAGAGTTATGGTTGTATGCTATGCTGTCTTTTTCGGCTGCCGGTAGTTTGATTCCCTTTCTTTATTTTAATATATGTGGACGTACCACCAGAGGGACTAAAATGTTCATGGGGGATGCCGGTTCGCTATTTTTAGGTTATTTGTTGTCCTTTTTGATAATTAAGTATGCTATATATGTACCGGAGACAGAACTGGATATAAAGAATCTGGTTATTCCTTTCACTTTATTATTCATTCCGATATTTGATGCTTTTCGGGTGATGGTGGTTCGTGCTATGCACCACCGTCCCTTGTTTATTGCTGACAAGAATCATTTGCACCATAAATGTTTGGCTGCCGGCATGAGTCATTTGCAGGCAACGGTACTTATTCTGGTCTTTACAATCGCTTTATTGATTCTGAATAACTGGCTTACAGGTATTTGTAATATAAACCTGTTGCTGGCGATCAATCTGTCACTGGGTATTTTGTTCAGTAAAATATTGAATATATGGAAAAGGAATCATCCGGAATGATCCTGGTTTCAGTAATAGTTCCCGTATATAATGCCGGAAAATATCTTCCGGCCTGTCTGGACAGTATCATCAACCAACATTTGCAGGAAATCGAGATTATTGTGGTAGATGACGGTTCGACGGATGATAGCGGGCAGATAGCCGACCGGTATGCGGCTAAAGATTCCCGTATTCGCGTGGTTCACCAGGAAAATGCACATCTGAGTGCTGCGAGGAATGCCGGGATGCAAGTGGCAAAAGGAGAATATATAGCCTTTATTGATTCGGATGATTGGATAGAATCTGATATGTTTTCATCCATGTATGAAGTGGCATTGCGTGAAGAGGCAGATGTTGTGATAAGTGGCGTTACTGTTGAATTTACGAAAGAGAATCGTGTTCATTTGGATAAGATAGGAGAGGAATATACGGAACGGGATCAAATGAATTTTTATTCTCTCTTTGTGCAGCTTTCCGAATTGTGCTTATTTAATTATGCCTGCAATAAATTATACCGTACCCGGATTCTCAAAGACCGGATGCTGATATTTGAGATAGAAGCTCCTTTTGAAGATATTTCTTTTAATCTGCAGGTATTAAAAGAAATCGGAACAGTGAGTATAGTACCGGGTGCTTATTACCATTATATCCGCCGGGGAGAGATCACGATCCTTTCCTCTTACAGGGCTGGTTTTCTGGAAGCACACAAACAAAAAGAAGAAGTACTTCAATCTTTTTTTTATCATTTTGAAGTAGATAAAGCTCTTTCTGATGATTACCTGAAAAGAATGAAAGTCAGTGATTATTGTATTTATCTGCATAGTTTATACTGGCAAAATGCAAATCTATCAAGAAAGGAGCGGTTACGGATATTACATGTTGAATTTTTTTCTTCGTCCAAGCTAAAGAATATAGTTAGGGAAACCGCTATAGAAGATATCTATCAGAAGATGTTCCGGAATTTATTGCTTTATGCATCTCCGTGGTTTGCTGAGTTCTTTTATTCCTGCTTGTTTTTTTTCAGATATCGTATGGAATTTCTTTACCGGAGGTTCCGGATGCTTATAATACATTGAGAAAATGGCTGTCATACTAGTTTTATATACGGAGTTGATGCCTTACAACGTAGTTGTTTTCAGAGCATTGGTAGAAAGAGGTTGCCGGATGCATGTCGTTCTATGGGACACTAATAAGTTAACGCCCTATCATCCTCCTATGGAGCAGGGGATAACCTATTATAACCGTTCTTCATTTTGGAATGTCGATCATCTGAATATATTGGTACAAAGATTAAGACCTGATCTGGTCTGGTGTGCCGGTTGGATCGACCCCATGTACAATGAAGCATGTGTTTGGATTCGTAAAAATTTCCGGATTCCGATAATTGCCTCGAGCGATACGCAATGGCGGGGTGGTAAACAATGGCTGAATGTCCTGACTGCCCGTTTCCGTCATCGTCGGTGGTTCAGTCATCTGTTTGTCTCGGGCGAACCGCAGGTCGTTTATGCCCGTAAACTGGGTTTTCGTCCGGAACAGGTCCTGATGAATAACCTGTCGGCCGATGTGGATTTGTTCCATCAAATAGATCCGGGGTTCCGGGAACATGTTTATCCCCGGCGTTTATTATATATGGGACGCTTTGCGAAGGCGAAAGGATTACATTATTTACTGGAAGCCTGGAAGTCTTTGCCGGACCGTAACGGCTGGAAACTGACTTTGATAGGAAATGGTCCCGAATATCCGAAGCTGCAAGGCTATCCGGATGTGGAGATAAAGGATTTTATGCCGCAGGAGGAATTAATGAAGGAGTTGGAACAATCCGGAGCATTTATCCTGCCATCGGTTTTCGAACCCTGGGCTTTAGTGATCCATGAAGCGGCCTGCAGCGGATTGCCTATACTGGCTTCCGGTTGTTGTGGTGCTGTTAGTTGTTTTGTAAAAGACGGGGAGAATGGCTTTTTGTTTACACCCGGAGACAAACGTGCCATCCGTCAGGTTATTGAACGTTTTATTCATTTGCCGGAGCCGGAATGGTTGCAGATGGGAAAGAAAAGCCGGGAGTTATCTTATCTGATCACTCCGTCTGTAGTAGCTGAACGCATTTTAACTCTATTGAAATGACTATCGGAAGAATAGATAGTATATCCCGTATCCTATTGTTTTGTATTCTTTTGGTTTCTCTGACCAAAGCGATACCTTTTCTTCCTGTGGTGCCTGATACCATTTATTACGGTAGTTTGCTGGGAGCTCTTATCTGGTTGATTTTGCGGGAAGGTCTTATGTTGTCGTATACTTATTTGCCATTTCTGATTGCTATCATTTTGTCGGTGTGGGTAAATGAAATACCGGCTTATTTCAGGGTATGGTTTCGTGTGATGGCTTTTGCATCGGTAGTTCTGGCGATAGGACCTTTCTTTGTCAATCCGGTCATGATAGCGTGGAGGCGTCTGCTTTTTGTCTATACACTGACAGCAATACGCTGGATCGTGCTGGCTTCATTTATCGGCTGGGCATGCCGTTTACGATACGTGCATGGTTATAGCGGTTTTCAGGGGTTTACCAATCAATCCATGTTAATAGGCCCGTTAGGTGGGATCTCGTTTATTTATAGCGTGTATCGGTATTATTTGTCTTCTACCGTTTTCGACCGGTATAAGGAAATGGGAATTGCAATTGTTTCGATAGTCGTTTTGCTGTTGGCAGGTTCCCGCTCGGCTTTGGGAGCAACCTTTTTGGCTGCTGTTTTTTTATATAGCCGGATTTATCGTCATCATATAACGAGGTTAGGAAGGATCTTATTGACGGTACTTTGTCTGTCGGTGTTGACTTCAGGTATCTGGTGGCCTTATACGGAACGGTTGCGCTCGAAGATGGATAGCAGTAAAAAGTCGGGAAGCCTGACTCTTACACGAAATGGCCTTTGGCAAGACCGTATCCGGGAATTCAAAGCTTTTCCTGTTTTCGGAGTAGGTTTTTCCACGGTGAATATGGAGTATGTACGGGCCGAAGACAAGGTGAACCAAAAGTCGGGTATGGTGGAGCCGGGAAGTGGTTGGTTGTTTTTACTATCATCGATGGGCCTCGTGGGATTTCTGTCTTTTTTCATTCCGTTTACTTATTCAATGTATTCTCTTTTTCGAAGAGAGTCGGTTGGATTGAACGGCTATTTTTTAGGCTCCCTTTTATTTCTGTTTTTTTTTCATCTGTTTTTTGAAGGATATCTGATGGCTTCGGGTGCTTATCTCTGTTTTTTCCTGTGGCTATTATTATCGGAATGCAATAAACTTGTAAATACAAATAATTGATTAATTGATATGATTCGATTGATACCTCTTGAGATAATGCGTTTATATAAGGTTTTACCGGGCCTGTACAGATTGCGTTTATGGGGAATCGCGATGGCTGTTTTTGTCATGGCTGTTATAGATTTGATAGGAACGGGTATTTTGTTGCCGATACTGTTGCTGGTATTGAACGATAATGTGGTGTTGGAAAATAAATATCTGGCTTTACTTTATAATTGGGCCGGTTTTGACAGTACTCGTTCCTTTGTGTTTTTTATTTGTATGGCGGTACTGGTCTTTTCAATCGTGCGTGTTTGCCTGTCAGCCTGGTTGCAGTATCTGAAAGATAAGCGGCTGTTATCGATATCATCTTATTTATCCATGCGGTTGTATCGTTGTTATTATTCCAGGGGATATTTGTTTATCAAGCAAAATAACAGCCATAGGCTGATTAATCAGGTAAATGGTGTGGCTGGTAATTTAATCCAGGGCTATTTTGTACCTTTCACACAGTTGGCGTGCGAAATTTTTGTTACAATATCTATCCTCATCGGGTTGATTGCTTTTAATATCTATGTTTTTTTATTGGTGGTATTTACATTTGTTCCGATCACATTGATTTATTATCTTTTTTCACGTTCCAGAATAAAAGAGTACGGGAAAAGATTGTATCAGTTAGTCCCCTTGAAAGGGAAGTTGCTGCAACAAACTTTTATCGGTTTTACGGACATGGAGATGAACAATACGTTTCCGGAAAGCGCCGCCAGGTTTTCAGGTCTGTTGAAAGAACAAAATCATATTATGGTTCGTAATATGTTGCTTGGCGGTTCTTTACAAAAAGTGCTGGAAGTGGCTATTGTCAGTTCGGTTGTCGTATTGATCGTTGCTACGCAACTGTTTGAACTTCCGTCGTTGGGACTCATTGTCGGTGTGTTCGCCATCGCTGTTTACCGGGTATTGCCGAGTATAATAAAGATTACCGGATGTGTATTTCAAATGAAAGGAAATTCATTTATTTTTGAAGTCCTGTCGGATATCGAATCGGAACCGGCTCAAGGTGAACCGGTAGTACAAAATCCGGTCGATTTCCATCATTTAATAGAGATTCGTGATATCACTTTTTCATACGATAAAGAGAAAATGGTCTTCTGCCGATATTCGTTGGAGATCAGGAAAGGCGATTTTGTAGGATTCAGGGGGGAATCCGGCTCCGGTAAGTCTACTTTATTCCATTTATTGTTGGGATTCCTGCAGCCTGATTCGGGTGGGATCTTTGTCGATGGAGTCCTTTTGTCGTCCGATAAACTGGTATCGTGGAGAAGCCGGATCGGATACGTCTCGCAACAACTGTTTATGATTGAAGGAACGTTGCTGGACAATATCGTGATGGGCGACAGTAACTGTTTGCCTGATATGGAACGAATCCGGCAGGTCTTATGTCTGGCATCACTGGATCATTTTGTAGATACTCTTCCGAAAGGGGTCCATACACCGGTGGGCGAGGGAGGAAGCCTGTTGTCGGGCGGTCAGCGCCAGCGGCTGGGCATAGCCCGGGCTTTATATAAAAAGGCGGAGATCCTTATGTTCGACGAAGCGACTTCTTCATTGGATGAAAATACCGAACATGCCATCAATGAATCCATCCTCCGCTTATCGGAAGAATGTCCGGGATTGACTTTACTGTTTATTTCCCATCGGCCCGAATCGTTAGCGATTTGCCGGAGGATTGTGGATATCTCTACTATACAGTAACAGGTAATGTAAAAAGAAAAAATATGGATCGGATAAAAACTTATATAATTAATCTGCCCAAAGATCAAGAACGCAGAGAAAATATCCTGAATGAAACCGGGCAATATCCTTGCCTGGAGGTCGAAATGGTAAGGGCTGTATATGGAAAAGAATTGACGGATGAGGAGAAAGGCTGTTTGTTCAATACCGGAGATTATACACGGCGCTACAGGCGATCCGTATTGCCCGGGGAAATCGGTTGTGTCTTGAGTCATCGCGCATGTTATAAACGTATGCTGGAGTCAGACCAGGAATTTGCCCTGATACTGGAAGATGATGCCCGTTTTGTGGAAGGTGTTTTTAAGGAAGATTTTTCAGAATCCGTTATGGATTTCATGAAGGATGATAAACCCTTGGTTTTATTATTGCATGCCGATTTTGAGTCTATGGGAAAGAAATCCCCCTTTTACGGAAACTTTTATTTATATCCTGTATATAGCGCCTTGTTCGCAACAGCTTATCTGATTAATAAAAAGGCTGCTAACCTGCTGTTACAGGAAAAATTTCCCTATTGGGTGGCAGACGACTGGCTCTTGTTCCGTCGGTGGGGTATCCGGGTCTATAGCTTATATCCATCTGTCGTTATTCAGCAATGGGATACGTTCGACTCGTCCATTCTGGACGAAAAACGTTCTTCAGGGAGAAAAAGAATTTTGCCGCGTTCATTGATCGAATGTCGTATGGCTTACGAAAAACTGGGATATTATTTCCTGAGAACGATTGGGATTATCAGGCATTTACACGGGTGAAAGGAAATATTTATACTTAAAATTATGATATACTCATATTTAGACGGACAACTGGGAAATATATTGTTTGAAATTGCAGCAGGTGCTTCTTTAGCGAAGCGTGCAGGAGTTCCTTATAAGGCCATATCATGCCATCCGTTTTTTTTGAATGGAACGATCGATGAATATGTAAAGCCATTTCGGCAGTCAATTCTGCGTAAGATTGATTTTCAGATAGAACAGCCGGAAGATACAGAGATATATGAACAACCTTATTTTACTTATTCTATTCTTCCTTTGAAAAAAGACTTGCTTTTGAAGGGTGGTTTTCAGTCGGAGAAATATTTTGATAAAGAGACGGTCCGTTCGTTGTTTGAGATAGATTCGGAAACAGAATTTTATATTCGGGAAAAGTATCATGATGTTCTTGCGAAAAATCCGGTTTGCATACATGTCCGCCGGGGTGATTATTTGTTGTCGGAATATAAACATCCGGTATGCCGTATGAATTATTTCAAAAAAGCAATCTCCTGCTTTGCTCCAGACTCCTCGTTTCTTGTGATCAGTAATGATATAAAATGGTGCAAAAAACATTTTAAAGGGGAGCGGTTTTATTTTTCTGAAAACGAATCCCCGGTGGTCGATCTTTATTTGCAGACAATGTGCAGCCATCATATAATAAGTAATTCATCTTACTCCTGGTGGGGCGCCTGGCTGAATTCGAATCCGGAGAAGAAAGTTATTTATCCGGCTCCGTGGTTCGGACCTTATTATAGGAAATTATTGAATGTGAAAGATCTGTGCCCTGAAGATTGGACAGCAATACCTATTTCGGGAAAAATTGCATTATATTTTCATGCCGGAGGTGCTTTTATAAAAAAGGTAATCAGGAAAATCCGGTGTATAGGTCGTCTGTAGGAGGGGGGAGCAAAAGTCCGTTTTGTCATGGCGGACTTGATACGCTAACTTATACTAAGTTGATATACACTGTTTAGTATGCGATCCCGAGTCAAGCCCGGGATGACAGGATAGTGACTTTTGATACCTCCCCCCAAGAGGAAAAGATTATGCCAGCAATTTCAGCAAATACCCTCCCGTTGCACAGAGAATCAGTGCCGTACCCATTATTTTTTCGGGTGCAGGGAAGGTTTCCCTGAGATTGAGAGTATCGCCCCGATCGCTGCCAGCGCCACTTCCGTATTCTGATGGCGGACAGCCAGGATGGCCAGTATCGTCAACCATAGGTTGACCAGGTTTATGTTTCCCTTTGCCCCGAAAAATCAATCGGGCGATCGTTGTCAGGAAACCGAGGATAGCTTCAAGATATTTCATAGGAATAATTTTAATGTGCTAATGTGCCAATATGCCAATATGCCAATGAGCGGTTATTTATTTCATATAGTTGCAGATCGTAATCAGCAGTTGCCGGTAGGCTTCGCGGTTGTCGCCGTTCTGTTCGCTGATGTAGCGGCTGTAGGCGATTTCCTTGGCATAAGCCTCGGGATAAATGCTGACAGCAGCAGCCGTCGGATAAACTGTGCGGATCAACCGAGCAAAATCGAAAAAACTTTGCTGATCCGATTCATAGATCCTGAATTGCAGATGAGAGAGTCCTCCGTCCTCTATCCGGAGGGTTTTTGCCCCTTTCCAGTAGAGGGTAGGTTGTCCGTATCCGGTAAGTCCGAAGTAATTGTGGAACGTCCGGCAAAGAACGCTTTCACCCCAGCCGCTTTCGATGGCGGCTTGTGCCAGTATGATATCCGGATTCAGCTTGAAATGTTCCCCGGCCGCCTGGGCAGCCGGAAGGAACTGTTTGAAGAATACTTGCTTATCCATGCCTATTCGATTTCAGGACGGTCTTCGGAACCGCTGCCGCCATTGTTGTTGGCATCCGGATCGGTGATCGGTTTCAGTTCTTCAAATTTGGCATTTTTCTTGATATCGGCCAGCATAGTGCCCGATACGTATACGATGCGTGCATCGTTAAAGAGGGAGGTATCGAAATCCTTCTTTGTGGCGGCCCCTTTGCTTCCCGCTACCATGCGGAAGTTGCCGAGGCGGCCCATACAGATGATATCGCCTTCTTCGAGGCGTTCCTGCATGACCGAAAGCAAGCCTTCGATCACCAGCATGACATCACCGATAAACGCGGTGCTTCGCATGGCGATCATGCTGCATAACTTTTCGAAACTGACTTTCTTCAATGCCCGTACCTGTGCATAATACAGCTCGGAGCCTGCGGCAGCGTCTTTACGCATGTCGGGACGTTTTACGAGGTGATAATTTAAAGCCATGGGAAATAATTTTTTAATTTGACAATGTGCCAATATGCTAATGGAAATGTTCCGAAAGCTATTGACGATTAACTGATTGGTTATCGATAACAACTCAAAGGTACGACGGTAGGAGAGTGTCGTTTCCGGTTAACTCCGGTTATGTACGGTTATGTATGGATAAAGGCTGATATGTCTGGTTATAAAATGATTTCAGTTGGAATATATAGAGGTAAACGCTTGTTTTTCTGTTGTTTATTTTGTAAATTTAAAGCATAAACCAATTAGAAACAGCAGGATATGAATAAGGAAACGGAACAATCGGAAGTACATGTAAAAGTACGCAGTTACGGACTAACAGAGTTGGGTTTGTTATATAACCCGTCCTTGCAGCCCGATTCGGCAGCGAAAGCCATCAAGCGTTGGATTGCCTTCAACAAAGACCTGACAACCGCCTTGCAGCAATCCGGCTGGCGCAAAGGTCAGCGCAAGTTTACACCGCTACAGACGCAACAGATTTTCAGGTTTCTGGGAGAGCCTTGAGAATTGAAAATTAGAAATTGAAAATTAGACAGTACGTACGGTATAATTATTTATCTTTGTGTGATAGTTGCCGATAATGACAAGTAATAATTAGGAAATAGTTTCGATATGAATACGAAAACCAGAAAACTTCCGGTCGGGATACAGAGCTTCGAAAAGGTTCGTGAAGGAGATTTTGTATATGTAGACAAAACCGATTTGTTATATCGATTGGTTCAGTCCGGTAATCCCTATTTTTTAAGCCGTCCGCGGCGTTTTGGTAAAAGTTTGTTTCTTTCGACATTAGAAGCCTATTTTCAAGGTAAAAAGCATCTGTTTAAAGGTTTAGCGGTTGAAAAACTGGAACAGGACTGGAAAATATATCCGGTATTGCATCTGGATCTGAATGCTGAAAAATATGATTCTCCTAAAGCTCTTGAAGCTATTCTGAGTTCTCATCTTACACGGTGGGAAGATTTATACGGGAAAGGGAAAGATGAACAAACCCTTTCCACCCGCTTTGCCGGTATTATTCGCCGTGCAGAAGAAAAAACAGGTATGCAGGTTGTCATATTGGTAGATGAATACGATAAACCGTTATTACAAGCATTGGGTAATGAGACTTTGACGATAGAATATCGTAATACATTGAAAGCTTTTTATGGCGTTCTTAAAAGTCTGGATGGCCACCTGAAATTTGTCTTTCTTACAGGAGTAACTAAGTTTACACATGTAAGCGTATTCAGTGATTTGAATCAATTGGTAGATATCAGTATGAATTCGGATTATGCGGCTATCTGCGGAATAACATCCGAGGAATTGCGTTCGAATTTTATACCGGAACTGGAGGCCCTTAGTCTTGAAATGAATTTTACATTGGATGAGACTATCCATCAGATGAAGCTTAAATATGACGGTTATCATTTCCGGGAAGAAACTCCAGGCATATTTAATCCGTTCAGTGTCTTAAATTGTTTACGTACGCGTCGTTTTGATAATTACTGGTTTCAGACAGGTACTCCTACTTTTCTGGTTGAATTATTGAAAAAGAGTGATTATGATTTGCGGTTGCTTTTGGAAGGTGTGGAAATGCGTGCTTCTGCTTTTTCGGAATATCGTATGGAGGCGAATAATCCAATACCGCTACTCTATCAAAGCGGTTATCTGACAATCAAAGGATATGATAAAGAGTTTGCTTTATATACATTGGGTTTCCCGAATGAAGAAGTAAAATATGGCTTCGTCGATTTTATTACCCCTTTTTATACTGCTGTCACTGAAGATGAAAACGGTTTTTACATCGGTAAGTTTGTTCGTGAATTGCGTGCAGGAGATGTAGATGCGTTTATGAACAGGTTGAAAGCATTTTTTGCAGATTTCCCTTATGAGTTGAATGAAAAAACAGAACGTCATTACCAAGTTGTTTTTTATCTTGTATTCAAACTGATGGGGCAGTTTTGTGATGCTGAAGTTCATAGTGCCCGTGGCCGTGCCGATGCTGTTGTAAAAACCAGTGATTACATCTATGTATTTGAGTTTAAATTGAATGGGACTACAGCAGAAGCTTTGCAGCAGATTGATGATAAAGGTTACCTGATCCCTTATCAGGCAGATGGGCGGCGGTTAGTAAAAGTTGGTGCTTCTTTTAGTGCGGATGAACGGAATATTGCAGGCTGGGAAGTGATTTTTAATTAACGATGAATTTCTAAAACAGAAGAAAGATATGGCAAAGAAAATACCTTACGGATTGACGGATTATCTTCGTATTGTTACAGAAGATTATTATTATGTGGATAAGACACGATATATTGAGGATTTGGAAAAGACGGCAGCCTTTCTGTTTCTGATCCGTCCGCGTCGTTTCGGAAAGTCTTTGTTCCTGAATATGCTTTACTGTTATTATGATGTGAGATATGCAGATAAATTTGACGAGTTATTCGGTAATCAATATATCGGTAAACATCCAACTTCTGAGCAAGGAAAGTATCTGGTACTTTATTTCAATTTCAGTGCCGTTCGTGGAACGGGAGAGGCGTTGGAGGAAAACTTCAACATGTATGCTAAAATACAGATGGAAGCGTTCGCCGACCAGTATGCTTCATATTTTGAACCCGGTTTCTCACAGGGCATACGGGAATTGAAGTCGGCAGCCAGCCAGTTGAATTATATAGGGAAACGTGCCGGTATGTTAGGCTTGTCTATTTACCTGCTGATCGACGAATATGATAATTTTACAAATACGATATTATCCAGTGAGGGTAATAATGTGTATCGTGCCCTGACACATGACTCCGGTTTTTACCGTGGATTTTTCAATATTGTCAAAGCAATTACAACGGGTCCGGAAGCTCCTGTAAAACGAATGTTCATTACCGGTGTGTCGCCTGTAACCCTGGATGATGTAACGAGTGGATTTAATATCGGGACGAATATCACGACGAAACGTAATTTCAATGATATGGTAGGTTTCAGTGAATCTGAATTGCAAGATATGTTGTCTTACTATCAGAAGGAGGAGATGCTGGCTGATCCTATTGATGAAATAGTCCGTATGATGAAGCCCTGGTATGATAATTATTGCTTTGCTAAAGAATGTATAGGGCAGACCATGTATAATTCTGACATGGTACTTTATTTTCTGAATAACTACTTATTGGATGGACATGCCCCTTCCGATATGTTGGACCGTAATATCCGTACCGATTACAGCAAATTGCGTCATTTTATCCGTATCGATAAGATGCAGGAAGAGGGACGTTCGGTCATAACCCGCCTGATCGATACAGGAGAAGTAAACGGGAATGTGATAAAGGAAAGTTTCCCTGCTGAAAACCTGGCTGATCCGGGAAATTTTGTTTCCTTGCTGTATTACTTCGGTTTGTTGACTTATGACCGGATAGAATATGGGGAGACGATAATGAAAGTTCCGAATCTGGCTGTTCGCGAACAGATTTACGGTTACCTGGTGGAAGCGATGAAAGAACGCGATTCGATTGTTTTCCCGTTTATGGAATTGTCCGACCGTATGCGCCGCATGGCTTATTTTGGAGAATGGGAAGCTGCGTTGGGCTTTTTTGCTGATCAGGTGGATAAGAAAGCTGTCCTTCGTGATGCGATCTATCAGGAATCGACTATCAAAACACTTATGTTGGCCTATATGGGTTTAACGGATTATTTTATCATCTGGCCTGAGTTTGAAGCTGGGCGTGGTTTTTCAGATCTTTACCTGATGCCTAATCTGGCCAATTATCCGGACATGCAATATTCTTACCTGATAGAGTTGAAGTTTCTGAAACGGGATGATACGACAACCAAAGTTGAATCGTTGATGCAGGAAGCAGAAGCGCAATTGCATAAATATGCATCCGATGAAAGGGTAAAGAGCAGTACCGGTAACACCCGTCTGCGTCTCCTTGCCGCAGTCTACAGAGGCTGGCAACCGGAGGCAATGTGCGAATTTAAAAAGAATTGAGCTATCAGTTTATAGTGACGGGAGTAACTAATTCCCCTCTTGAGAGGGGATAAGGGGTGTGTTAAAGCTAGTTATAGGGCGAAACAATAACACACCCCCTTCCCCCTCTCAAGAGGGGAGCCAGGTACAACCAGTTGCTATAAACAAACATTCATATCTGTCAAATCTTACACCAAAACCTTTCCTCTGATTATATCGATGAAGCAATCAAAATAAATTATTCAAAAGTAATTTCGGAAAGAACAACCGGTTTCTCTATGCCGGTTATTTTGGCGGCTTGTAGTACGGAATCGTTTAGTTCAGCTAAATTAATATATGTTGTATGAATCGTATATATAATAAATTAATTAGAGGTATTCAGCTCTTGCTTAAAGTGGATATGATACAATATTATCATTCCAAAGGGAAAATATTAATTTTCCGAAAAGTTTTAAGACGTATATCGAAAGGGACTCTGCATATAAAAGATGGAGGCCAGTTGTTGATAGGATATCCTTGGAGTGGTGAATGTTGCCGGACTACCGAATTTTATATTAAAAGGGGAGGTCGTTGCGAAATAGATACATTGTTTCTGGTACTTACCGGCTGTAGAGTGAATATACACAAAGATGCGACTTTGCAGATTGGAGGATTGAAAATGGGACATGGATGCGAGTTATCATGTTGTTGTTCTGTAAAAGTGGGTCGTGATGTGATGATTGGCCCTTATACGCTTGTCATGGATGGTGACGGACATGTTGTAAGGGACGGTTATTGTGAAAGTGATGACTCTAAAAGTGCTTGTAAACCGATAATAATAGAAGACGGGGTCTGGATCGGAACCCGCTGTATTATTCTGAAGGGGGTAACGATAGGCAAGGGTGCTGTTATTGCTGCCGGTTCTGTTGTGACAAAAGATGTGCCGCCTGCTTGTTTGGCTGGTGGAACTCCGGCACGTGTATTGAGAGAAAATATTGTGTGGGAAGATCCCCGATGAAGTTGTGATATATGGCAAAATGTACTTGTAACCTGTGCCGGGAAGGTAAGTATAATAGTGAAGACTATTGTGTGGATATGTCCTTTCTGAAAAAAGAACGCCCTGTTGGCGTATCGGGATTGTTGCGTGTGAAGAATGATGCCGAATTCTTGTCGGATTGTATAGAATCCTGTATCGATGCCCTGGATGAGTTGATTATCTGCTATCAGGATTGTACGGATAATGCACCGGAGATAATCCGGGAAAAACAGCAGAAGTATCCGGATAAAATAAAGGTTTATTATTATGCCCCTCCGGTGTTATGTCACGGATTGACGGAAGAAGAAAAGAAATATGTCTTTTCTTTGCCTGATTCTTCCATACATAAACTTTGTAATTATTACAATTATACCTTGTCGAAAGCCACTTACCGGTATGCGATGAAGATAGATAGTGATCAGATTTATTTTACGGATAAACTGAAACGGTATTGTGATGCTTATAGAGGAATGAAAGAAATATCCCGAGCTAAATTAATCCTTTCAAGATTGTTATCTTTTTTCATAAAAGTGACTTCTCCTTATTTTCTATGGAAACCTCAAATAGTAATAAGAATGTATGAAACCTGTTTATTCCAAAGAATAATGAAGGAACATATGCCTCTCACGCTGGAAGGAATTAATTTAGGTCTTGATATTAACGGATGGAAAGTGTGTTTTTTACAGGAGAATGATAGAAAAAAGAGTATTTTTAATGGAGGTGGAGATCATCTTATCTTTGAAATATCCGAAAAAACATATTATTATACAGCAAGTGACAGCAATGGCAATCCTATTGAACTAATGGATTGCGAAGAACATATCAATGGCGGAGTCTTCTGGTATCATTTGAAGGGCCTTAAATATCCGGAACAATGTACATTGTTTGATTTTTCAATATTGAAAAATCAAACATTAGACAAAAGCCTGTATTTATTTTATCCGGTATTTTTTTCTTATGAAAAAGAATGCTTGCCTGATCCGGAAGATCTGTTGTCAGAAATAAAAGAAAAAATAAATGGATAATAGATGTACTTGTCCTTTTTGCCGGGAAGGTAAGTATAATAGTGAAGACTATTATGTGGATATGTCCTTTCTGAAAAAAGAACGCCCTGTTGGCGTATCGGGATTGTTGCGTGTGAAGAATGATGCCGAATTCTTGTCGGATTGTATGGAATCCTGTATTGATGCCCTGGATGAGTTGATTATCTGCTATCAGGATTGTACGGATAATGCACCGGAGATAATCCTCGAAAAGCAGCAGAAATATCCCGATAAGATCAGAGTTTATTATTATGCCCCTCCGGTCTTCTGTCATGGATTGACAGAAGAGGCAAAGAAAAATGTCTTTTCTTTGCCTGATTCTTCCATACATAAACTCTGTAATTATTACAATTACACCTTGTCGAAGAGTACTTACCGGTATGTGATGAAAATAGACAGCGATCAGATTTATTTTACGGATAAACTGAAGCGATACTGCGATGCTTATCGGGAGAAAAATAAAGTCACTATTTCCTCTGGGGATTATTTTGCGAAATACTATAAAGATTTCTATATACGATTAATGATAAAATATCCCGTTTTGCATTCTTTTGATTTGTTCTCAAAAATACCGTATATCCGTCATCTGATTATCCGGAAATATGAGAAATATGTAATAAAAGAGGTTATAAATAATAAGTATGCCGTATCTATGTCCGGTATTAATATAGGGTATGAGCAGGGGAATTTAAAAATCTGCAGATTGGATCATTTATTATTTAATGGAGAGGCTGACCATCTGATTTTTTGTATAACGGAAGATACTTTTTATACAACTTTCACCGGATATAAGAATCCGATTGAGATAATGAGATACAATAAACGAATTTTGCCGGGAGGTTGGTTTTGGTATCATTTGCAATGCATGAAGGTGAGCTCGTCTCAAAAAACGAAAGAATGGATAACTTTGACTTTGAAGTTCAAGTGGAATATAATTTCTGATTTGTCTTACTTCCGAAAACAAATGTGGTTGTTTTTTGGAGTATACGAGAGAAATATACCCGGCCCGGAGCAGTTGTTGAAAGAGACTGTTCGTAATATGCGCAAAAGAAAATCCTAATCTTTTTTATTTATGAAATATGTAGTATTGATTCCGGCACGCGGGGGGTCCAAGCGTTTCCCGGGTAAGAATTTGTTTCCTTTGTGCGGAAAGCCTTTGCTGGCTCACTCTATCTTGTATTCCCGGCGGGTACTACCGGATGTGGATGTCTATGTTTCGACAGACAGCGAAGAAATAGCCGCAGTAGCCCGCGAGTATGGAGCCTATGTAATAGTACGCCCGGCAGAACTATCGGGAGATCTGTGTCCGAGTGATCCTGTATTGCAGCATGCTGCAATCGAACTCCTTTCAGCGGGGAAGGAGTTCGATTATATGATCCACATACAGGCAACCAACCCTCTTCGTCCGGACGGCATGATGGAAGAAGCTCTGCAAATTATCGGTTCCGAAAAGTATGACAGCCTGTTTACGGTCAGCCCGTTATTACGGAAACTGGGACATTTGCTCGAGGGTCTGTTTATTCCTTGGAATTTTGTATTCGGCCAGCGCAGTCAAGATATGGATACTCTCTATTTCGAAAACGGTTTGCTCTATATCAGCCACCGGGATCTGATCCTGAATGGACGTATACGGGGCGATTCTTTGTATTCACTGATTGTAGACCACCCGTTCGGATCGTTGGATATCGATACCCGGGAAGATTTCGAACAGGTGGAATACTATTTTGAAAAATATAAATGTCGTAGATTATGAAACTATTCAAACGGTATAAGGCGATCGTTTACTTGCCTAACCTGTATGGTGTGTTCCAATATCTGCTGTTGGAATCTTCGGAAAAAAATGATACGTTGTTTTTTATTCATAGCAAGTTTCCCGCAAAAGTTTCATCCCGTATGAAAAACACTGTTTATGTATGTAACGCACCTGTAAAAAAGCATTTGTTTTCGCTCCTGAAAATCCATTACTATGCTCTCATTTATCGGAATATTCCTGTTTTTCTGGGAGGCGATCTTGTCTATTCCGATCTGTTTTTATCCCGTTTTAAGAATATCTTTTATATGGAAGACGGAGTCGGTTCTTATGTGTTGGTGAATAACGGGGCAAAGCAAGTCTTTCATAAACGAAAATCAGCATTGAGAAGATTTGTTTCCGGAGATATACATCCCAAGATGGGACTTGCCGATAATGTCCGAAAAATATACCTTACCGGTATATTACCTTTACCGGCTATCATAGCCGGTAAAGTTGAGATTATAAACCTGAAACAGCTATGGCAGAAAAAGACTCCTGTACAACAACAGGAAATAAAACGGTTGTTTATACCTCCGGATTTTGATTGCAGACGGATGAATGAGTATGAAGTGCTTTTATTGACTCAACCTTTCAGTGAACAATCTGACGGACATTTTTCAGAAGAAGAGAAAATCGAAGTGTATCGTAAATTATTAAAAGGGATCGATAAATCGAAAGTAATTATAAAACCTCACCCGGTGGAAACGACAGATTACCGGCATTACTTTCCGAACATTTTTGTACTGGATATTTGCTGTCCTTTCGAACTGTTATTGTTTTTAGGGTTCAACGTTAAAAATGCGATATCCGTAAGTTCAACAGCCATCTTTAATCTGGATAATTCGATAGGGAAAACCATTAGCGGGCATGATGTTACCCCTGCCTTGGCCGCAGAGACCAAAAGGAGAGGAATTTATACTATAAAACTAAAGACACTACTTTGAATTTATTGTTTGGTTCCAATTTAGAAAGATTTGAACTATTTATGGTGTCTTTTAAAACGAGGCTCGCCTTGTGCCGCAGGCTCTCTTTTGCCGTTGGTTTCAACCAACGGTTCTAAATACAGGAGGCAAAGCCTCTTCTTCTGTGGGATTTATCCCCTTTCATAATATGATACCAGATAAAGGGGTTGAAACCCACAGAGGAATCCGGTAAAACCGGAAGGTTTATCTATCCGTCAGTTGAAACTGACGGCAAAAGAGAGCCTGCGGCATGGGGCTTTGCCCCATTAAAGAGATACAAGTAGTTCACATCTGATAATAAATGAATCAAATAACAAATTCAAAACGGTTACTTACATACATATATCTTATGAATCTGTATCAATTATTTTTTCCCCGGCAGAAATATAAAGCGATAGTCTATCCTACATCTGTTTATTCATTGTTTTTATACGAAATGATGGAGTTGTATAAAAAGGAAGAAACACTTTTTATTTTCAGGGAACTGTTTGCTCCTTTCGGAAGAAATATCTGTCCGGATTATTGGGAGATAAAAGAGGTGATAAAGAACTATAAACTTTCCCGTTTACATGCTTATCTGATTTCTTCTATTATCTGGTGTTTGTCCCGGCGGTATAAGAATATACCTGTTTATGTGAATGGCGGAGAACGTCATGCCCGGCTTTTTCAATTGTTTTTCAGTCATGTGATCTTTCTGGAAGATGGACTTGGTAATTATTTATTGAGAGATCCGGGACCTCTTGCCGCGTTGCCGAAACAGAAGTTCCGCCAACGTTTCATAAATCCGTCGTTTCCGCCTTTGGGGATGGATAAAAAGGTCCGGACAATCTATCTTACAGGCTTTTTACCTGTTCCGGCGGTTGTGGCGCCTAAAGTACGGCTGGTATCCTTAAAGGAGTTGTGGGAAAATAAAACCGAAGTACAACGCCGGGAAATCTGTTCCGCCTACCTGCCTGCCGATTGGGAATCGGTGCTGGCATCCGGCCGTGAAATACTATTGCTGACCCAGCCTTGGAATGAAGATTGTTATACCTATCCGGAGAAAAACTTCACGGAGGCGGATAAGATAGAATTATATAAGACGATACTGGAAGGATATGATGAAAAGCAAGTGATCATAAAAACACATCCGCGTGAACGTACGGATTATCGTCATTTCTTTCCGGAAACGTTAGTCATCGATACACCGACTCCAATGGAATTGTTCCTCCTGGTAGGATTGAAAATAAAAAAAGCGATAACAGTCAGTTCTTCATCCATCCATACGTTCGATGATAGTGTCGAGAGGGTTTTACTGGGAACGGAGATCACTCCTAAAATAAAAAATGAAACGGAAAGACGAAGGAAAGATTATAACGGACAGGTCCAATGGCAGGATGATTCGTTGGTTGAAAAATATGATAAAGGGCATTGATATGCTATTATGCGATTCATTAAAAACAAAAATAAAATCATGAAGAAAGGATTAATTCAAGGGATTGCCGGTGTAGGTTTACTGGTTCTCCTACCGTCTTGTAACACTCAAAAACAAACGACCGGTAATGATGTATATGCAATTGCACGTACCACACAATCCGGACCCGGACAGGACGAAGAGACAGAGATACAGTCTGAACAATTGTCGAGGAATATTGTAGTGCCCCAATTGCAGATAGATGCCCTGTCTGTTTATAAACGGATGATCACTTATATTACGCCGGAAGAGGAAACGGCTCCGGTCGTGTCGGAAGAAAAGCTGACGGCTTATGTCGATTTTCCGGCCAATGGTATTCAGGTCAATCCTAAATACGGCAATAACAGCGCCGTCCTGACAAAGCTGGGTGAACGTCTGGGAAGTCTGATGCAGTCGGCGGACGGAAATGTCAGGAATATACGTATCATGGGGTATGCCTCTCCGGACGGTAACACAAAGGAGAACGACCGCCTGGCAGGAAACCGTGCCATCCAGTTTAAAAATTATTTGCAGAAGCAATTCAAGCTACCTGCCACCTGTCAGGTTTCCGTCGATTGGGCGGGAGAAGACTGGGAGGGCCTGAAGCGTCTGCTCGTTGCATCGGATAAGAAATACGCCAGCCAGGTATTGGCCATATTCCAACTGACCGACGATCCTGACAGCCGCCGTAAACAGATCAAGGCTATGGATAAGGGCACCGTGTATAAGGATATTGAAAAGAGTTTCTTTTCCCGCTTGCGCCGGATGGAACTGACAGTGGAAATGGAATTGCCGGTTGCGGCTGCCGATAATTCCCGCCTGATAGAGCAGGTATATGCCCAGCCGGAAAAGTTATCCCTGCCCGAACTGCTTCGTGTCGCTTCCTTCTACCGTCCCGGAACGGAACAATATCGTGAGGTTTACGAAATCGCAGCCTATACGTATCCGTCGTGTACCGTAGCCCAACTGAATGCAGCAGCTGCAGCTCTGGCTTTGGGAGATAAGGAATCGGCCCGTTATTTTCTTCAACAGGTGAACGGTGACCTGCGCTCATATAATAATTTAGGAGTCCTGTCGCTGATGGACGGCGATAAAGAATCGGCCATTGCCTATTTTAGAAAGTATATGTCTCAGAATCCCCGTCTAGCACGTGAGAATTTAAAAATAGTATATGGAGAAAATTAAAAGTCTCTTACGATTAATCGTAAGAATCCAGGATATCAATATCCTGGATTCTCTTCACTATAAAAGAAAAATAGTTGTTTATAAAAAAGCATCGGTAACCATACATCCGGCATGTAAAATAGATATCCCGAAACCGCAATCTCTACATATTGGCCATCCTTGGGAAAACTACAGGCATATTTTATATAAAACAGTCTTTGTCACTTTTCCCGGTAGTCGTATAGAACTGACGGGAGACCAGGTCCTGATTGCCACCGGAGGGATATTCAGGATTGGAGGAGAACTGATTTTGGGAAATGTGAAATTTAATTCTTTCTGCACATTATATTGTGGAATGCGTATAGAGATAGGTGACGGGACGATTATCGGTTCGAATACGGTTATACGGGATTATGATGCGCATACATTAGAATATCCGGGCAAGGAAAGTAAACGTACGGCACCGATAATTATAAAAGAAAATGTTTGGATAGGACTGAATGTGACTATTCTGAAAGGGGTAACAATCGATGAAGGCTCTGTTATTGCAGCCGGTTCGGTAGTGGTTAAAAATATTCCTCCCCGATGTCTGGCGGGAGGAAATCCGGCTAAAGTGATCCGGGAGAATGTCAAATGGGATTATCGGTAAAAGCGATATAAAATAAGGGTGTTTTGAAATGTTAAGACAGGACTTTTGAGTTCAAAGTAAGGGACTTTTATATTCAAAAGATATAACTTTTTTGAGGAAGGCGGACCATTCCCGGCATTTAAATAAAAAATAAGTTATGATACAGAAGATCAATAAAAATTTTTTATACAATGGCCGGAGGAGAACATCTTACATTTTCTATATTTTCAGAGAATATGAAACGACTGGCTGATCCTGATAAGATAGTCATGGAATGTGCTGTTTTTCTGCGTGAATCAGGGGTGGTGAACAAGAAATCATGGAAAGTTTTTGCCGAACAATTTTTTAGGTATTACCGTAAAACAATCCTTTCTTATTACGGATATGAAGAAGCGGAATTTCAGGTGCCCCGCAGGCATGTAACTAAGCCGTTCTTTTTTTTATCCGTCATGTCTGCCTTGTTTAAAATCGGAATATTCGGTTGTTCTTTGCGAGGATTGGTCGATACACTTTACTTGTCATTCGATCTGGAGAAAAGCCGGTCTACGGACAGACGGTTGTTTTACGATATTCTTCCTCAATACGAATTTCTTTTAAGTTATTTTAATGATTTAAAAAGTACAGGGAAAATAGAAGAATAAATTATTAACAGGCTGGGAATGAGCCTGCCTTTTGGGAAAACTTCCGAAAAGATTGTACTCCGCCTTTATAGATGTTGACATTATATTTGCCTGTATCAGGTAAACGGATAAGCGAATCCTTCAATTTTTTTTAATCGGTCCCTTTTTGTATTAATAATAATATAATATTCATTCTATATTAAAGAGAGCTGCAACCGGGACTGCAATCCTTACTGATCGTAATAGGTCTGTATTGGGTGAATATCAACAACTTTCAGATGTGACTCTGCTGTGACTTTGCCTGTGACATTTCAAATATTAATAAAAAACGAGAAAATCATGACGAAATGTAATGAAAACATGACTCCGGGTTATCGTAAAAGCGGTTATCTGAAAGTGGGCAGAAATGTGCTGAAAGCTTTTTTCGGCAGTGACAAAGAACAGCGTCACCTGTCTCAGGTGTTACTTTGCGTACAAACCTTTGCGTACTTCCGTGACGGGATGGTTTGTCTGAATGAATTTACGTACACCTGCCATGCAGGTGAATGGATCACTTCCTTTTCGGAAATAGCAGATCTTACGGGGTTGTGCCGCAAATCGGTAAAGAAATGCCTGGGACGATTGGAAGCAGGACATTTTTTACAGGTGAGAGACCTGCTGAATTATAAACTGATCTCCCTGACCAACTATGAGCAGATCGTACAGGTTTCCAATGAGACTAATCAGCCTTCGTCTCCTTCACAATCTTCCGGCAATGAACCGGAGGGTGATTTCTTTAGCCAGGCAATGTGTTTCTATCAACCGACCAACACACAGGAAGGAGGAGTGAACTGATGAATGAGAATCCGAAAGTAAAGCGGGAGGTCCTACCGAATGTGAATCTTCCGATGGAACAGGCGGTAATAGCCGGACTACTCAGTAGTCCGGACGCCATCTTCGATGTGTGTGACCGTTTGCGGGCAGAAATGTTCAGCCATAGTGGTATCCGTTTTGTATATGAAGCGATCCTGTCGCTGGTAGAATCCGGTAAGGTGGTGGATATGCTGACGGTAGAAAATGAGATGCGGCGCCTCGATTCCGGAATGTATGACAAGCTGGACGGGCTTTTATTCATTTCCGGTATGTTGCTCGATGTGCGTAATGACAAGCATATCCGTATCCATGCGGATGAATTGGTACGCTGCTATACGTTGCGCCGGTTGGTGAGCGGGTTGAAAGAGACGGAAGTACAGGCGGAGCAGCCGGCAGCGGATGTGTTGGCGTTGCTATCCGGAGTGGAGCAGCTGGCAGGGACTTTGCGTGGCGAACTGACCCGTTCGTCGTCGATGGAAGAGGCAGGTAAGGTGGCCGCCAGAGTACTGGAACGGTCTTATCAGGAGCAGACGGAACGCGAATCGGGTAAGAGTACGCGTATCCGTACCGGTTTGCGTGAGTTCGATACGTTAACAGGCGGATTGTATCCCGGTGAATTGGTTGTGATACCGGGGCGTCCTTCCATGGGAAAGTCGGCGGTTGCTTTGTGGATGGCTTTGAATGCCGCCCGCCAGGGAAAAGCCGTTGCCTTTTTCAGTGTGGAGATGAGTAAGGAGGATAATGTGATACGTTTATTGTCGATGATCAGCGGCATCGAGGCCGACCGTATTCGCTTCAAAGGAACTACCCGGGGGGAACGCGACCGCCTGGAAGCGGCACAAAAAGAACTCGAAAGCCTGCCTATTACGATTGAGTATTGCGGTTCCGACACGATCGAGGATATCCGTGCAAAAGCGCAGGCGTTGTATAAACAAGGGAAGTTGGCGTTGCTTTTCATTGATTATCTGAATCTGATCAATGTAGTGGTCTCCAAAAATGACTTGCAGGAAACGACCGACCTGGCTTTGGGTAATATTGCCCGTAAGATCAAATTAATGGCCGAAGAAATGCAAATCCCAATCGTATTGCTGGCGCAGATGAACCGGGAGAGCGACCGCCGTCCGGCTCCCCATTTCCCTATATTGAGCGATCTCCGCAATTCGGGAGCGATCGAACAGATTGCCGATGTGGTAGCTTTTGTGTACCGTGCAGAGAAGTATAATATCTTCTATGACCCGAAAACAAAGGAAGACCTTCGCGGAGTGGGCCTTTTATTGGTAGCCAAGAACCGTAACGGAGCTACAGGCGTTGCCAAATTCCGTTATAATCCGTCGATGACTTGCCTGACGGATTATGATCCTAGAGTGCTATGAACCTGAAAGATCAGATAAAGCAAAGAGTCCGTTTGGAGGAGGTAGTGGAACGCTACCTTCCTCTGAGGCGGCAGAGTAATTCGGGAAAAACGTGGGTCGGCCTTTGTCCGTTCCATGCCGACCATCATCCGTCGTTCTATGTGAATACGAAAGAACAGTACTATAAATGTTTTGCCTGTGGCGAAGGGGGAGATCTCTTTAAATTCGTACAGGAAATGGAGGGGTGTGACTTTCGCGGTGCATTAAAAATACTGGCGGGTTGGTATGGGTTGTCGGAGACAAATGATATCCCTATTGCTTATCAGCCAAAGAAAAAATGGCATCAGGCCGCGCCACAAGCGGAAACTGTCATTAGTCCGATACATATTGATTATTTACTTCGCAGCCACCGGATGATTCTGGATTTATTGGAAGCCTATATTCCGGAAGAAGAAATTCTTCGTGAAACATATAAGAAGTTTGAAGTCGGGATAGCTCCTGTCGCTTTACCTGTTTCTTATGCTGATATGTGCGACCGTCTTATTTTCCCGATCCGGAATGAGCAGGGCGAACTGGTTGCTTTTGCCGGTCGTTACCGGGGAGAAACGAAGGATACGGATATCCGTAAATATATCAATTCACCGGATAGCATCATTTACCATAAAGGGAAACTGTTGTATGGGCTATACCAGGCACAGGAGGCGATCCGTGAGCATGGTTTCGTATATATCACCGAAGGCTATAAAGATGTACTTGCCATGCATGCCGCCGGATTCTGCCACACAGTCGCTTTGTGCGGAACAACCCTGACGGAGGAGCATGCAGTATTACTGGGCAGACATACCCGGCATGCTGTCGTTATGCTCGACGGTGATGCGGCTGGCCGGGTGAACGGCGTTAAATCGGCCCGGTTACTGGTCGGAAAAGGTTTTCATGTCGGACAGATCCTCCTGGAACCGGAGCAAGACCCGGATTCTTTGTTACGGAGGATGACGTATGAGAATTTTACCGGTTATATAAAATCGGAAACCCGTTTCGGTCGTCTGGAAGCTTATGAAAAGGATTTGCTCAGACAGATAGAGCAATTGTTGTCGGATTTAAAAATTGCATTGACAATAACCGAACGCAACGATTTATTTGCCCGTATGATCACTTTGCATAAACGTCTGGCAAAAGTAACCCAGATACTGGGGCATTCTCCGGTAGTACGCAATAATTTGATTAAGAGCTGAGATTGAAATTAACTGAATGAAAATCCTACGAGTATTCAACAAACGTTATAAGGCGCTCTTCTACTTAAGCGGAGCCTATACTTTATTTCTTTATTTGCTGGTCAAACCCTGCAAAACGGAGGAAACATTGTTTTTATTTACGGCTATTCCGCAAGTACCGCAGCATCTGAAAAAAAGAATAAACTATGTAATGCTGGCGAATGACCGGACCAGTGGATTACGCAAAGCTGTGAATATGCTGCATGATATATTCTTAATCCGTCTTCTGGCTTTTCTATATAAAAAGACTCCTTTTTATCTGGTGAGTAACCATTATTTTCTCCATTTCTTCGAAAGGGTGACCGGAATAGAGGACGGATTGATCAACTACATCTATGATCCGGATCTTCGGATAATTCCGCGTAGCAATGCGTGTAAGAATCTGTTGTTCGGGCCGATGTATCCGGATTACGGTTATTCTGAAAAAATCGGAAAGATCTATCTGACCGGCATATGTCCTATACCGGAAGCACTGGCCGGACGTGCGGAAGTGATCGATATCCGCCGGTTATGGGAGCAAAAGAGTGCAGAAGAGAAACAGGAAATAACCGGCTTGTTTTTACCCGGCGGCACCGATGTCCTGTTATCTTCCGGGAGAGAGGTTATTTTGATGACACAACCTTTCTCTGAAGACGGGCTTATCACAGAATCTGAAAAGATAAGCATTTATAAAGCACTGGCCATCGGTTACGAGGAAAAGAAACTGATCATAAAGTCCCATCCCCGCGAGAGAACGGACTATTCGGTCTGCTTTCCCGATGCGATGATCATAGGTGGCTTTTGCCCGATGGAGTTGTTGGTTTTGACCGGACTGAAGGTAAAAACCGCTATATCGTTTAATTCGACGGCTAGTCACCAGTTCGGTGAATCGGTAGAAAAGGTGGAACTGGGAAAAGAGGCGTTTGAACGGCTCCGGGATCATAAGGATGCGCAGGAAATTATGGAATTGATATCACAAAAAGTGAAAAGATATGAAAACAATCCGTTGTAACTTTGTCGATTTGTGGGAAAATCCTTTGGAGATAGGCTGGATAGCTCCTTTGTTATCTGAATATGATCTGGTGATCGATGAGAAAAATCCCGATTATCTTTTTTATTCTTGTTTCGGGAACAAACATTTGCAGTATAATAACTGTATAAAGATCTTTTTATGTGGTGAGAATATTTTGCCTGATTTTAATTTGTGTGATTATGCGTTGAGTTTATCGACTATCGATTATGCCGACCGTACGTTTCGGATACGCATTCCCAACTTTTATGAATATGAACAGCTTAAGAGGCATCTTGATGCTGACACGCTGCTAAACCGCCGCTTTTGTAATTTTGTTTACAGAAATTCGAATGCAGATCCGATACGTGTCCGTTTCTTTCAGGAGTTGTCCAAATATAAGAAGGTGGATTCTGCCAGTTCCCTGATGAATAATATGGAAGGTCCGGTCAGTCTGCCGACAAATGATGACCTGATGGATTTCCAGCGGCAGTATAAATTTACGATTGCCATGGAGAATTCTTCTTTCCCCGGTTATATTACGGAAAAAATATTACATCCTTTCCTGGCAATGTCATTGCCGATATATTGGGGGGCTCCCAATATCAGTTCGGATTATAATCCGAACTCGTTTGTCAATATTATGGACTATTCTTCTGTGGAGGAAGCGATCGAAGAAGTGATCCGCCTGGATAACGATGATGCGGCCTATCTGGAGAAAATGAATACCCCTTTCTGGAATGGCGATAGTTTTGAATCGTTTCAGCAAAGCGAGACGGAACGTCTTCTGGCCTTTTACCGGCATATATTTGAACAACCCAAAGAAAACGCATTCCGCCGGACAAGTGACGGATGGATGGGTGTTTACACCAGGGATATGCAGGAAAAGAATATCGAGCCGACTTTTGCCAGGCTTATAAAGAAGAACTATAAATCTTGCGTGAGGATGGTTTGTAAAAAAGTTATTCTTTTTCGATTGAAAATTAAAAAATAGGTTTTGCGATCATAGATAGAAAGATATGAAAAAAAAGATTCGTTGTTATTTTACTGATTTTTGGAACGGTTTTAATTATGAATATACCTTCAGGTTTCTCTTTTCGGAATATGAGTTTCTGCTTGATGAAAAAAATCCGGACTACCTGTTTTATAGTTGTAATGGAAATAATCATTTGGACTATAATGACTGCATAAAAATTTTCTGGAGTGCCGAGAATGTGATCCCGGATTTGAATTTGTGTGACTATGCAGTGGGTTCATTCGACCTGCAGAGTGGAGACCGGACTTTACGTGAGTTTATCTACCTGGCGGAAATAAATAACCGGTATATTCCGGAACTGGATACAGAACAACTGCTGCATCGTAAATTCTGTAATTTTGTTTATACCAATAATACATGTGCAGATCCGATGCGTGAACGTTTTTTTAAGGCTTTGTCCAACTATAAACGGATAGATGCCGGTGGTGGTTTTTTGAATAATATGGGTAAAAGGGTCGTTAATAAACGGGCTTTCCTGAAAGAGTATAAATTTACGCTGGCGATAGAAAATTCGAGTTTTACCGGATATACGACAGAAAAAATATGTGATCCGTTCATGAGTCAATCGTTGCCAATTTACTGGGGGAACCCCCATATCAGTTTGGATTATAATCCAAATTCGTTTGTCAATATTATGGACTATTCCTCTGTGGAAGAAGCGGTAGAAGAGGTTATCCGCCTGGATAATGATGATGACGCCTACCTGGAAAAGATGACCGCTCCTTTTTGGCTGTATGGAAATAGTTTCGAAGAATTTTATGCGGCAAGAGTCGAACGGATGTTGGCTTTCTTCCGGAATATCTTTGAACAGCCTCTGGAAAAAGCCCGTAGACGAACAAGATACGGAAATGCAGAATTGTATTATTTGACCATGAAAAGGTATTCTCTTTCTCCGGAACGGCTGTTGAAAGAGAAGTATATGAATTTATTGCGTAGAGTTATAAAAAGGTTACGGTGATCTCATTAGATAGAAAAGGGATGGAATCTTTGATTTTTTTGAAATCCTGGGGATATGGCAGGTTACGAGGTATAAAGCGGGACCTGGTATTTTATAAAGATATATATAGAAATTACTTATCTCTGCGTAAAAGAGGAATATGGATGGCGGGTATCTATTCGGATCATATGGTCATGCAGCGGGATAAGGTATTGAAAATACGCGGACATGCATCGGCAGGTATGCATATCGTTTTGTTTTTTGCGAATCATACTGCACGGACGATTACCGGAAGCGACGGTAATTGGTGCTGCATATTTCCGGCAATTCCGGCCGGAGGTCCATATCTGTTTGTCGTAAAAGGAGGTCGCCATAAATTGGTCTTTAAAGATGTATATGTCGGCGAGGTATGGCTTGTTTCCGGGCTCTCTTTGATGATGATGGGGCTGACCGGCTGTAATTCATGGGAAGAGGAACAGGAATGGTGGGGAAGTCAGAAAGATGAGAGTCGTTTTATAGTGCGATATTGTAAGAAGCGGCTTCCCAAAGGATGGCCTGACAGGTCGTTCCCCCGGGCACTGTGTAAGTTGATGGGACGTTTTGAAATACCTTTTTATGATAAGTGGAAGAAGGCGAATCCGGCAAATTTGGGTGAAATACCTGCTTACGCTTATTATTTTGCTAAAATGCTGGCATCAGAGTTGAGAGTACCTGTAGGGGTGTTGTGTACGGCTTTGCCGGGTTGCCCGATGGAAGGATATATCGAACGTGAATTATTGATGGAAAAGGCTCCGGATATTTTGTCCGGAACTTCAAATCGTTTTACGCTGGATACGGGTGCTAGGGGGAGAAGGGACCGTAATTTGGGGAATACAGATCATAAAAAGCAGAATTATTTTTTGGATCCCGGATTCGCTTTTGAATCACAGATCCGTTCGTTGGATGCTTTTCCTGTCAGAGGAGCTATTTATGGGATTTTTTGGTCGACAAAGGAATTTCTTCCGTTTTTCCCTTTGTTATTCCCTTTGTTGCCGGATAGTTGGTATCGTCTGTGGAGAGAAAAATTTCCCATTTATTTTCTACAACCCGGACGGTGGAACAATGCTCCGTTATTACCGTTCTACCGGGATCAGTTACGTGTCTCATTGAAAGGGTCGGATATGTGTAAAATGCTCGTAGGTTACGATACGCATATACGGACGGCGGAAGGAGAAGATTACATGCATCCTCTGGAACGAAAGACGGTGGGTGAACGTTTTGCCCGTCTGGCTTTATACTACCAGTATGGAAAAAAAGAGATTGTTCCCGAAGGGCCGCTCTATCACGAAGCTGTGCTTCGTGATAACTTTATACGTATAAAGTTCGAATGGTCTGAAGGTCTTCATACCTCTGACGGTCAGACTTTGCGCGAGTTCGAAGTGTCAGGCGAAGATGAATGCTTCATCCCGGTGAATGCCTGGATAGAAAATGATACGGTGATAATATCCTGTCCTGAATCCCTTCCGCTACCAGTCTATGTTCGTCATGCATGGAAAGATTTTACAGAGGCTAACCTGGTAAACGGTGCAGGACTACCGGCTTCTACATTTGTGGAGAGATTGAATAACTAAGAAATATATGACAATATTCCTTGCTGGAAATATGTGGGGCGAAGTGATTTTATCTTATAAAAGAGGATATATCCGGGTGGATGACCGGTTGCCAAAACAGGAGTGGAGGTTAAGACACGATTTTAAGACAGGTAATTTTGATGAAAGAATATAAAGTAGTTATGATAGTGAACATCTTTTGTAATAGGGTGAAATCTATTTTGTTGATTCCTGTTTACAAATTTCTGAAAAAGCATATTGATTACTATAAATGGAATTATTATGTCGTATGGAAAGCTGTTTTGAAATATAATTGGAGACATTTCAGAAGAGACAGTTCTCTTCATATGGCCGACATATATGCGGATAATATGATCCTGCAAAGTGATGTTCGGTTGAAAATAAGAGGGAATGCTTGTCCGGGAGATCGTATTGTCGTTACATTGGGGGAGGTGGAAAGAGATACATTTACCGGTTCGGATGGCCGTTGGTGTGTGGTACTTCCTCCTTTCGGAGCCGGATACCGAACATATGATCTACGGGTACGGAACGGACGGCGCCTGTTGGTGTTCAGAAATGTAATGATTGGAGAAGTTTGGTTGGTTGCAGGGGCCTCCGTCATGCTGATGAGGTTGAATGAAGCAGTGACATATGCGGAAGAATTTGAAAATTATGAAAAAGAAGCTACGGGAGCCATACGCTTTTTTATCAGGAAGGAAGTGGTTAAAGGTGGGAAGGATGTATGGTCTTCTCTGTTTTGCAGGTATATCAACAAATATACGATATTGAATTTTTCACCCTGGCAGACTGTTGAAAAAGACAAATTGCGCAACCTGCCGGCATATGCCTATTATTTTAGTAAAAAACTATCCTGTACGCTTGATGTTCCGGTAGGTATGGTTTGCATGGCAATAAGCGGTACGCCGATCGAAGCATGGGTTGAGAGGGAACTTTTGGCAGAAGAGGTTCCTGAACTTTTGTTTAAAGGGAGGAAGTCTCAGTTTGGTTTTTCAAGAAATGAGATACCAGTGCATATAAAGAAAAGCAAAGACCCTTATCAAAAACATTATTATAACCCGGCATTTTGTTTTGAAAGCCAGATAAGACCATTGGACAAATTTCCGGTGAAAGGTGTTCTTTTTGGGGGATTTCCATGGGGGAACGAGATGGAATTTTACCTGAAACCTCTTTTTACATTGTTTGTCCGGTCTTTAAGAAATAACTGGGGAGAGCAATTACCTGTATTTTATCTGCAACTATTCAGAGAACCGGGATTTCCCATTTTACCCTGTTTACGTGACTTGTTGCGTCAGATGGAGCAGGTTTTGGAAAGAACAGGAATGGTTGTTTATCATGATACATGTGAAAAAGAAAAAGATTATCTCTTACATCCGGTTCGCCGTAAAGAGGTTGGCGAACGTTTTGCCCGTTTGGCTTTACATGATGTCTATGATAAAGATATAATCAGGTCCGGACCTGATTACCAAGAAGCCAGGCTTCTTGGTAATCTTATTCGAATAAAATTCAAATGGTCAAAAGGTTTGTGCACATCAGACGGAGAGTCATTGAGAAGTTTTGAGATTGCAGGTGTCGACTCTTTGTTTATTCCGGTGGATGCTAAAATAGTTGCAGATGAGATAATCATAGACTATTCCGGAATACTTATGGAACCCAGATATGTACGCTATGCCTGGAAAGATTATACAGATGGAAATTTAGTGAATGGTGAAATGTTGCCGGCTTCTACATTTATGGAAAAAATTAGTACGGTGTCCGGAGATGCAGAATGGAATCTGTAGCAGCCGGTTTTATTTATGTTTGGAATGATTAAAAAATATAAGGTAGTTATGCATAACCCGATAAAATATTTACTGGTCAAGGTTTGTGTTTTTTTGTTACTCTTATTGGGGGTTGCTGAATTGGCCGGCTATATCGCTGATTCGGGGTTGAAAAGAACAAAACTCATAGATTATAAGCTGTGGAGCCGTCTGGATGAAGATAGGAATGTAGATGCTGATTTGCTGATAATGGGAAATTCGCGTGCTTCCTGTCATATTAATCCGGATATTCTGGATAGTATATTGCCGGTACATTCTTATAATTTAGGGTTGCATGCAGGGATACTGCCTTTACAATTCCATATCTGGCAGCTTTATATAAAAAGAAATCAGAAACCTCGTACTATTGTGTGGAACGTGGACTGGGGTACATTAAGTGACGAGGATGATTTATCGGGAAGAAAATCACAATATTTACCCTGGTGTAATGACCCGGATTGGAAACAGATCATAGAAAAAGCCGGCTTTTCTTTTTTTGATAAATATATTCCTTGCTGGAAATATGTGGGACGAAGTGATTTACTGATAAAAGGTTTTGGTGAATATACCGGCATTTCAGAATCGGATTATGGTATCCCTTTCATTTTATCTTATAAAAGAGGATATATCCGGGTGGATGACCGGTTGCCAAAACAGGAGTGGAGGTTAGGACACGATTTTAAGACAGGTAATTTTGATGCTACCGAAGATTTTCTCCGAATGTGTCGCCGGGAGAAAATTCAGGTGATATTTTATTATAGTCCGGTATATGCGCCGTTCAGAAAGTTTTATGATCCTTATATAATAACTTATGCTGCGATCGACAGTCTGGCTAAAGTCTGGGATATTCCGTTTCTGGATTATTCACAGGTGCCGGAATCATCGGATCCTGCGTTATTTAAAGATGATATACATCTGAACAGTAAAGGGGGTGACTGGCTTAGCCGCCGGCTGGGGCATGATCTGGATTCCATATTAATTTTATAATCTTTTATTTATATGAAGACAACAGTTTGTACATGTTCGTTTTGTCGGAAAGGTGAATATGATCCATCTGAATATATGGTTGATATTGCCGGTTTTGCCAAGGAACGTCCGGTGGGAGTAAGCGGTTTGATGCGTGTAAAGAATGAGGCCCGTTGGGTAGCGCAAAGTATAGATACCTGTATCGATGCCCTGGACGAACTGATCATTTGCTATCAATCCTGTTCGGATGAGACTCCCTGGATCATTGAACAGAAAAGGCGTCAGTATCCGGATAAGATCAAGGTCTTTTTTTATGCGCCTCCGGTATTTTCACATGATTTATCGGAAGAGGAGTATGGCTATGCCTGCAGTTTACCGGAAGACTCGATTCATTTATTGAGCAATTATTATAATTATACTTTATCGAAGGCAACTTATCGCTATGCGATGAAAATAGATGCGGACCAGATCTATTTCCCGGAACGGATGATCCGCCTTTGTGATGCTTATCGCAGTTTACCAGTCAAAAGAAAGACGATATCTGCTTGCCTGGCTTTTGGATACTATCGTTTATTTTTGTCTCTGAGCAGACGTTGTCCCCGATTCTTTTTCAAGACGTTGGATTTCCTGCCTTTCGGGAATATAGTCATGGAAAAATATGAAACTTATCTGTACGTACAGATAAGCCAGACAAAGCAACCGGTTGCTTTGTCTGGTATAAATCTATATAAGGAAAAGGAAGAATGGAAGATCCCGGCTTATGCTGAGTGTCATGAATATATGTTGTCTTTTAATGGGAATGGCGATTTAGTGGTATTTGCCATATCGGACAAAAGTTATTATACTCCTTTTGCCAGGCCTGTTGATCTGAAAAACTTTTTGTCCGGATAAACCCGGGAAGGTGGGATATCTGGGACGCCTGCATCCCCGTAAAAGGGTGGAACGTCTGCTGGAAGTATGGAGCCGTCTGCGGGAACCGGGTGAATTGCTGATTATGGGTGACGGAGAGCCTGACTATGTCTCTTTTCTTCAACAGGAGGCGGAACGCCTGGAGTTATCGTCTGTCCGTTTTTCAGGGTGGGTATCCGGAGTGGAAAAGAACCGATTGCTGGCATCCCTGAGTTGCCTGGTCGTGCCCAGCGATTTTGAGAATTTCGGGATGATTGTAGCGGAAGCGTTACTCCAGGAGGTGCCTGTTATCGCAACGACGGGCTCTCCGTGGCAGGAGTTGGAAACGGAACGTTGCGGCTGGTGGGTAGGTAATGATACGGATACGCTGACAGAAGCTGTCCGGGAGGCGTTGGAACTGGATAAGGATCTTTTACATGAAATGGGAAAACGGGGGAGACAACTGATACTTCGAAAGTATACAATGGATGCCGTTTCATTGCAGTTGGTGCAGATGTATGATTGGATAACAGGAAAAATAAATACTCCTGGTTTTATATCAGAGTTAAATCAGGAATGATCATGGAGAAAAGTTTAAAGTCTTATGCGAAATATCTATGCTGTTCTTTATACAGGCAACATGGTAATAAATTGGATTTTTTTATTGTCGGTTTTCAAAAGTGCGGGACGACATCTTTATTTCATTACCTGGATATGCATCCGTTATGTCTGGGGACCATGGAAAAGGAACCGTTATTATTTACTTCAAAATACAAGCCGGATTTTAACAAGTGGGATATGTTATCTTTTTTCCGGAGTCGCAGGTTATTGAAGAAAAACAGGAAAGCACTATTGTTTGAGGCAACTCCCGACTATGCCTTTCTGGAGCATGTAGCAGAGCGCCTTTACCGTCATAATCCGAAAGCAAAGTTGATCATGTTGGTGCGCGAACCTGTAAGCCGGGCTATCTCGGAATATAATATGGTTTGTGAAATAGTAAAGAAAGGTGAAAGTCCGAGAGAAGACGTGGAATGTGCCTATTATGAGTATTTGCAGGATCCGGAGCAGTATCCTTTTTCCTGGTTTGTTGAAAAAGAGTTTAGCCAGATAGAACAGGCCGGTTCTTTTTTATCGTCTGCGTTTTATTATCCGGATTTTATCCGCCAGGGAATATATTATGTGCATTTGAAGAGATTTTATACTTTTTTTGCTCCGAAACAGATCCTGGTTCTGGAGGACCGGGAGTTGCGTGAGCATAAGAAGGAAACCTTGTATGAAATAGAAACGTTTTTGAATATTCCTCATATCGACTGGAAGGATGAAGACCTGGTAAACTCCAATGTTGGAGTTTACACTCAGCAGGTACCTGCTGAGTGTAAACATGCTTTAAAAAAATTTTTTGATCCGTGGAATGAGAAATTCTTTGAACTGATCGGAAGAAGGATGAATTGGTAAACAAATTAATAAAGATGGATATTTTAATTTCAGTGATAATTCCTGTATACAACAGGGATTATTGTTTGACCCGTTGCCTGGATTCTGTACGGTCCCAGAGTTTTACGGATTGGGAATGTATTCTGGTAGACGATGGTTCGACAGATCAGACATTATCTGTGTGCCGCCGTTATGCAGCAGCGGATTCCCGCTTCCGGGTATATAGCCAACCGAACGGCGGAGCATCGGTAGCCCGTAACAGGGGATTGGAACTGGCACAAGGTGGATATATCGCTTTTATCGACAGCGATGACTGGGTGGAAGGGGATTATTTGCAATTGTTATATGATTCTGCAGATGAGAATACGATGCCGTTTTGCGGTCAGGAGGTGAAGGATTCCTTTGGAACGTTTGTTAGGGAAGCGCCTGTAAAAAGTGATCGGTCGTATCGGTTGGATCGTTCCGATCATCATCTGCCCGGCCTGCTGATCGAACATTTGTTTGGTGGTGTATTGACGGGGCCGGTCTGTAAATTATACAATAGAAATATTATAGAGAAGCACCATATTTCTTTTCCGCCGGATATCCGTTGGGGGGAAGATCTGATTTTCAATTGTACTTATTATCTGCATATAAGCCAATTGAAAGGTGTACCGCTCAGTTTATATCATGTCATTAAACAAAAGGTATCCTTAACGGAGAATTCGATCTATGATTTTTTTCTTACGGATGTGAATCAAAGGCTATGTGATTGTGTTTTCGATTTTTCAAAAGCAAAAAGCTTGGATGATCCGGCTTATAAAGCTCACATAGTCGATTATTATGTACTTCTCTTTTTCCGGACAATATCAGGTGTCCTTTGCGTACATGAACAGGTACCGTGGAGGAAACGATACGAACGGATGAAATGGTTGGTAATCCGTGCCGACCGTGACAAATTCAAAAAGAGTATGTTCAGACCGGATATTTTGGGGTATAAATCGATGGCTGTATATTTTAGAATGCCTGTTTTGCTTTTTCTATTTTATGAGATAAAATACCTCTTTCTTTTCCTGAGAAATAAAACAACCTATTAATAAAAACAAGTATTACGTATGAACAAATGTGAACTGGCTAAAGCAATAGCAGGTCGTATGTCGGCCACTGTTACCGAATCATTGAAATTTGTAGATACCTTTTGTGCAGTAGTGGGAGAATCTATTGCTGAAGAGGAATCGGTAACCATTCAGAACTTCGGACATTTTGAACCCTGGAAACAGAATCCGCGTACCGGACGGAATCCGCGTACCGGTGTAATATGCCCGATACAGGAACGATTAAGCGTTAAGTTTAAACCGGGGAAAGGACTTCTGGAAAAGTTGAATGATGAAGAGGAAGGAAGGGGTGTATGAAAATAACCGGTTATTTATTGAGCAGCCTATTGCTCGTTTGTTTGCTATCGGCCTGCGGTTCGGTAAAGGATGTCGCTTATTTACAGGGAGGCGGGTTGTTTGACAAGATGGCTGTCGTCGACACGTTTGAAATGAAGATCGTGAAAAATGATATTCTGGATATCGCTGTCAGTTGTGCAGATCCTGAGTTATTACAACCTTTTACACTTCTGTCGTGGAATACAGGAGGTAATAATTACAATGGAGGTTCGGGAAGTAATACCCGGGGATATCTGGTGGAAATAGACGGCACGATCAATTTCCCTTTGCTGGGAAAGATAAAAGTGACCGGCCTGACCCGGCGGGAACTGACACAACTGATACAGGATAAGCTGATAAAAGGTGATTATATAAAAGATCCGATCGTGACGGTCCGTTTCCAGAATTTTCGTATTCTGGTATTGGGTGAAGTTGTCCGCCCCGGGTCGTATAATATATCATCTGAGCGTGTGACCTTATTTGAGGCATTGAGTCTTGCCGGGGACCTGACAATTTATGGGAGCCGTAACCGGGTTGCCGTGATACGGGAGACGGACGGGGAACGTACGATCCTGTATCATGACCTTCGTTCAAGAGATATATTCAATTCGCCTGATTTTTTCCTGCAGCAGAATGATATGATCTATGTAGAACCCAACCGGATAAAGGCGGAGGCGAGTGCGCAGAACCAGTTTACCAATATCGGAACATGGATATCTATGATCTCGTTCCTTATGACAGCAAGTGTACTTATTTTTAAATGAAAACGTATGAATGAGGAAAAGCCTTATATAGAACACTGGTCTATGAAAAGCGAGTTTAATATCCGGGTCGTTCTGGAGGTGTTGATTGCCAGGTGGCACTGGTTCGCTTTGTCTGTTTTTTTATGCCTGGGACTCGCTTATGTTTATGTACGG
This sequence comes from Parabacteroides caecihominis, assembly GCF_023656785.1. Classification (NCBI taxonomy): domain Bacteria; kingdom Pseudomonadati; phylum Bacteroidota; class Bacteroidia; order Bacteroidales; family Tannerellaceae; genus Parabacteroides; species Parabacteroides caecihominis. The sequence goes on along the minus strand of NZ_JAMOKS010000008.1, from coordinate 70,799 downwards.
ACCGTCCCTGTTGTCTATAAACGGGAGGCTGTCGTCCAGTTGAAAAACAAAGTCAAAACAGAGGAGGCTTTCAACGAAAAACAGATGTTTGACGACAGTAATAATAATGTGGACGGAGAGATACTGATCTTCAAATCGCGTTTGATGATGGGAGAGGTGATCAGCCGGTTGGGATTGGATATCAACTATTCTATGGATGATGGGTTGAAGGACAGAGACCTGTATGCCGATTCGCCTGTGAAAATCAGTTTCCCTGATTCTTCCTTTGTCAAACCGACTCTTTTCTCTGTGGTCCCCTTGTCGGACAGTCGCTTCCGGATAAAAGGATTGGAAGACGATCCGGACGGTGTCATGGAATATACATTCGACAAGCTGCTGGATAGTCCGGTCGGACGCATGGTTGTGAGCCGGACTTCTTTTTTCGATGAGAGCAGCCTGAATATTCCTGTTCAGGTTACTTGTGCAGAAAGAGAATCGCTTATTACTTCGCGATTGGCAGACCTTGAAGTGGGACGGTCGGTAAAAGATGCCAATTTACTGACATTGACCTATCAGGACACTAATCAAAAAAGGGGAGACGATATACTGAATACCTTAATACAGGTGTATGTGGATGAGTCGATGCAGGATAAGAATCTGGTTATCCGGAATACGGCATTTTTTATTGACGAACGGTTGAAGTTGATCAATGAAGAACTCGGTGACGTCGAGAACCATATCGAAGATTACCGGAAGCAGAGCAAATCGGCCGATTTTGGTATAGAAGCTAAGCTATATCTTGAAAATAAGAACCGGTATGACCAGGATGTTACGGAATTGACTAATCAGGTGGAACTGATCGGACTGGTACAGATGTTTTTACATGATCCGTTGAAAAACGAACATTTGCTACCGGTGAACAGCGGCATATTAAGTGCCAATATAGAAGAGCTGATCGGCAAGTATAACAATACTCTACTGGACCGGGATAAGCTGAAAGTGAATGCAGGTGAAAACAGTCCGGCTGTTAAGGAACGGAGTATGGAACTGGCTTCTTTGCGCACGACGATCAGCCAGAGCTTGAGGAATATGAAGGAGACGATAGAGATGAAGCAGGCCTATGCCCGTCACTCGCAAATGCTGGAAATGAACCGGATCGGTACGATTCCGACACGGGAGAAATATCTTTTATCGGTAGAACGGCAGCAGAAGATCAAAGAAGAACTGTTTATTTATTTATTGAATAAGCGGGAAGAGAATGCCCTGACACTGGCAACTGCCGACAGCAATCTTCGTATTGTGGACAGTGCTTACGATGCAGGCAAAGCCGGGTCGAAAACGCTGGTGATATTACTGGGGGCTTTGATTGCCGGCATACTGGTTCCGGGTATGGTTTTCTATATACAGCCATTGCTGGATGTCACCATACGGGGACGTAAGGATATAGAAGATAACCTGACAATCCCGTTTTTGGGAGAAATTCCCCGCAAATCGAAAAAAGCGCCTTTTGTTGTGGTTCGTGAACAGGATCGTGATCCTATATCCGAGTCGTTCCGTATCATCCGTTCCAATCTGGATTTTATGTTGCAGGAGAAATCGGAAACGAAATCTATCATGTTTACTTCCTTTAATCCCGAGTCGGGAAAAACTTTTGTTGCTTCCAATCTGGCTGTGGCATTAGCATTGACCGGCAAACGGATCATCCTGGTGGAAATGGATATTCGCAAAGGCTCGGAGAAAGGTGAGGACAGAAAAGTTCACCCCGGCCTGACTAATTATTTATCGGGGAATGTGCAGAAAACGGAGGATATTATTATGAAAAGCAGCCATTATGAAGGACTTGATGTAATAGCATCCGGACCTATACCTCCGAATCCGGCAGAACTCTTACTGAGCAGCCGGCTGGATGATTTGATGGCGGAGCTGAGAGGCAAGTATGATTATATTCTGATGGATACCGTTCCGTACAGAATGGTTGCGGATGCCCAGGTGATCAGCCGTGCGGCGGACTTGTGTATTTATATAGTCAGGGAAGGACGTATGGATCGACGGCTGTTGCCGGAAATTGAAAAATTGTATGTTACCGGTAAATTGCCGCATATGGCTGTAGTCTTGAATGATGCCTGTTACCAACAGGCCGGATATGGTTATTATGGGTACGGTTACGGATATGGATATGGTTACGGGTACGGAAATAATAACGGGAAAAAGAAATGAAAGTCAAGACTTATTTGATCAATTTAAAAGATTCGACTGAACGCCGGGAACGGGCTATGGAGGAGATTTCACGGTATCCTTTTATGGATATAGAATGGGTGGAAGCTGTTAACGGGAAGAAACTGACAGAGGAAGAGACAGCCCGGTTATTTAACCGGAAAAAATTTTGTTCCAGATACCATCGTGAGCCGTTACCCGGAGAAATCGGTTGTACACTGAGCCATAAGGAGTGTTATCGCAGGTTGCTTTGTTCGGAAAACGAATACGCTTTGATACTCGAAGACGATGTCTGTTTTTTGAGTCCCGAAGATGTGGAATATGTTTTTAAAAGAGTCATCGGATTACTTCCTTTAGAAGAGGAATGTATAATTACATTTACCCGTCATATGATTTATTATCCGAAGAATTCCTCCAGGATAGGTACATATACCCTGTACCGGCTATGGAGTGCTTATGGAACCTGTGCATACCTTGTCAATAAACAGGCTGCCCGGAGACTGTTGTCGATTGAAAGGCCTTTTCTTGTTGCCGATGATTTCGAATATATGGCGAAGCATGGAATACTTGTGCAAGGAATATATCCGTCCCTTGCATTGGATACTTCGACTATGCGATTGATAAGCAGTGAAATAATAGAAGAAGACAGAAGTTCTATAATTTGGCGGAGAAAGCCGACTTTCTGGGAATACCTGAAGGGCAAATACAGGGTTTTAAAGTTTTGGCTGGGACTTTTAGCTAAACAGGAGGTAGAGAGGGGACAACCAACTACCAAAGAGTATTTGAAAGGGAAATACCGGGGGGTATTGTTCCGGTTGGGAATTTTAGCTAAGAGGGAAGTAGAGAACGGGCAGTATGTCTGAAAATATAACTTTTTAATAAATCAGTAAATTATGAGACTTTTAGTAACAGGTTCTTCCGGGCTTATCGGCTCGGAAGTGTGTATGCATTTCTCTGAACTGGGATGGGAAATACATGGGATTGATAATGATCAGCGTGCCGTATTCTTTGGTCCCCAGGGTGATACGCGTTGGAATCAGGAACGTCTGCAACGATTGATTCCGGGTTTTGTACATCATGAGATGGATATTCGTGACCGGGAGGGTGTTATCCGTCTGGTTTCTGAAATCAGACCGGACGCTATTGTCCATACGGCGGCTCAGCCGAGCCATGACCGGGCAGCCGAGATCCCGTTTGACGATTTTGATACGAATGCGGTAGGTACGTTGAATATGCTGGAGGCAACACGCCGTTACCGGTTGGATATTCCTTTCCTGCATATGTCGACAAACAAGGTGTATGGGGATGCTCCCAATGAAATTCCGGTGAAAGAATTGGCTACCCGCTGGGAGTATGCGGATAAGACTTATCTGCATGGCATTTCCGAAACATTCCGTATCGATCAGAGCAAACATTCCCTCTTTGGCGCTTCAAAGGTGGCCGGAGATGTGATGGTACAGGAATATGGCCGTTATTTCGGTATGCCGAGTTGTGTGTTGCGTGGCGGTTGCCTGACCGGCCCGAACCATACGGCTGTGGAACTTCACGGTTTTCTGAGTTATCTGATCAAATGTAATCTGGAAGAGAAGCCTTATCATGTGTTTGGGTATAAAGGCAAACAGGTACGTGATAATATCCATTCGTATGATGTGGCGTGTTTCATGGAGGCTTTTATCAAGGCTCCCCGTATAGCGGAAGTTTATAATATCGGAGGCGGTAAGGAGAATACCTGTTCGATCTGGGAGGCCTTCGATAAAATAGAAAAGTTGTCAGGAAAAAAGATGATCTACGATTATACGGATGAAAACCGTATTGGCGACCATATCTGCTATTACAGTGATTTGAGAAAGATGAAAGCCCATTATCCCTTTTGGGATATAACGCGTTCGCTGGATCAGATTTTCAGTGAAATTTATGAAGGGTGGCAGAGTAGATGAGAATTTTCAACTATGGATGGAAAAAGAGAAGCAAAGAAGATCGATATCATAAATAAATATGGTCCCCGCCATTCGTCTATAACCGGGAAATCTGTCAAAATATTGGCAGATTTCCTCTGTGCTAACGGACAGGAGGTACATACATTCTCAATCGATACGATTTATAGGGGGCAGGTTGCAAGCCAGGTACAATTGCCTTATTCAGTTCATGAACTGAAACCGGTTTACGACGGGAATAATAAACTGATCCGGTTGCTGGTCAGTTTGCTGGACGGTTTTCGTCTGATCTTTTCTTCTTGCATAAGAGGGGATGCGGATATTCGTATTTTTCTTACGGACCCGCCGCTGATTAATTTCTGGGCGACCTTTTTTAAACCATTCAGCCGTTCGCGTTGGATATGCTGGACGATGGATCTGTATCCGGATGCCTTTTGCTCGGCAAAGCTGGTCAATTCCGGGAATCCGCTCTTCGGGCTTATTCACCGTTTTGTTTATCACCATACACCGGATTTTATGATTGCTTTGGGGGAACAGCAATATGATTATTTGAAGCGTAATTATGGAAGGGAAATACCGCATACCGTACTTCCTTGCGGTATCAATCCGATAAAACAAGGGAAAACCGTACCGTGGTGGAAAGAAAAATATAAGGACAAAATTATTCTGTGTTATGCCGGCAATCTCGGTGAGGCACATGATGATCTTTTTTTGATCCGGCTGATAGAAATGCTGGATTCCGGGAAGTTTGTCATGATACTGGCCCTTTACGGGGCAAAAGCCGAAAATGTATTGCGAAGAGCGGGAGTAATCCCCGGGGTTGTATTAACAGATTATGTGTCGGCGGAAGAACTTGCTTTTGCCGATATCAATGTGGCATCGTTATTACCTTGTTGGGACCATGTCTGTGTACCGTCAAAAGTAGTCAGTGCGATTTGTGCCGGAAGCCCGGTGCTGTATAACGCTTCCGACCGGTCGGAAGGATATTGCATGTTTCCTGATGCTATCTGGCTGATCCGGAAATCAGAAAATTATGATCAGGCAATAGGGGAATTTTATCGATCGGTTGACATGGAAACGATCAACCGGAAGAAACAGGCCGCATTGAATTATGCTTACCGATTGGCGGCTATGCAGGAAAATGCATTCCAGGATATTATTCACTATTGTAATATGGAGAAATTAAGTAATGAATACAGGAACAGTTAAGCAAAGGCTGAAAAGCTATAAATTATTTTCTTTACTTATCCCTTTAAAAAGAGAGATGGAGTCTTTTCCTTATTTGATTTATTATTTGAAGGGTCTTATAAAGTTAAGGATAAGAAAGAAACTTAGCATGTCTTTTTTATATGGAGACGGGATGATTCTGCAATGTGAAGAAACGATACATATAAAAGGAGAGGTGATGCCTGGTGAGTGGATTAGCGTGCATATTGCCGGGCAGGAAAAAGAAACCTATTGCCAGTCTGATGGGTGTTGGGAGGTAGAACTCCAATCTTTAACAGCAGGAGGTCCTTATACTTTGATGATAGCATCCCGAAAAAAGAAGCTGATCTATAAAGATGTTTATGCCGGTGAAGTCTGGCTTTGTTCGGGACAAAGTAATATGGGGATCACTCTGATAAAATACCTGAAAGAACATGCATTAGATGATGATACTATTTTTTCAAAATCCGGAAATCAGCCTTTCCGGTATTTGGGTATGGAAGCTATTAAACCTCCTTACCCGGTAAAGTGGAATCGGTGGATAAATCGTTGCATGAACATTTACCATTGTGTACAGACAAGAGGATGGAATGATTGTTCAAAGGATGCGCCCCATTCTTTATCCGCCATTGCTTATTTCTATGGAGAGTCGTTATCCCGGCAGTTGCAGAAACCGGTCGGTTTGATTGTAAATCCTATGGGAGGAACCTCGGAATATTGCTGGATAGAACGTCGTATCCTTCAACGAGAATGTCCTGAGATTCTGACAGACTGGTACATAAATCAAAAAGTAACAGTATGGATGAAAGAACGTGTGATTCTGAATCTGGGAAAAGACAGTCAGAATCATCGGCAATTGCACTTTTATCATCCGGGTTATTGTTTTGAAACATTTATTCGTCCGGTCAAGGATTATGCCATAAAAGGGGTAATATGGTTTTCCGGTGAAAGTAGCGCGCAGTTGGATGATATGGATTTGTTTGAAAAGTTACAGGAGTTGCAGATAAACAACTGGCGTGAAGCCTGGGGAAAATGTGTCCCTTTTTATTATGTACAATTGCACGGGATGAATTATGAGAAGGCTTTTGGTAAGGGATTACATTATTATTACCCGGAAATCCGTAACAGTCAGCGCCGGTTATTAAAAAGAATTCCATTTTCCGGTATGGCTGTTTCTTGTGATTTGTCGGTGGTAAATAGTGTACACTTTCCGGATCGTAAACCTGTGGGTGAACGTTTGGCCCGTTTAGCTTTATATAACACTTATGATAAAGATATTATACCCTGCGGCCCGCTTTATCACGAAGCCTCGCTTCGTGATAACTTTATATATATAAAGTTCGATTGGTCGGACGGTCTTTGTACGAAGGATAGCGATGAACCGAAAACATTTGAGGTTGCCGGGGTAGACCGGAGTTTTTGTCCGGCAAAAGCATGGATTGAAGGAAATGAAGTGGTTTTGTCTTGTCCGGAGGTACCCGTTCCCTGTTGGGTACATTATGCTTTTGGTGAATATCCGGTTGAAGCTAATTTGGTAAACGGGGAAGGTTTGCCGGCTGCTTCTTTTGAAGAACAAATTGATTTGATACATATTAAAATCTGATTTTTTATGAATGGAAAAACAAAGAAAGAATTGGTGATAGCCGGTCGTCCTGTCGGACCGGATTATCCTCCTTTGGTGATAGCCGAAATGGGGATTAATCATGAAGGCTCGTTAAAGACTGCGTTCGAGATGGTGGATGCAGCGGCCCGTGCAGGGGTGGAAATACTGAAACATCAGACGCATATTGTTGAAGATGAAATGTGTAAGGCTGCTAAAAATGTAATACCCGGCAATGCGGATGTTTCGATCTATGAGATTATGAAACGATGTGCATTGTCGGAGGAGGAAGAGGTTGCATTGAAGGAATATGTGGAGTCGAAGGGGATGATATTTCTCAGTACTCCTTTTTCGCGTGCTGCTGCCGACAGGCTGATGCGTATGGATGTGAAGGCTTTTAAGGTCGGTTCGGGAGAATGTAATAATTATCCGTTGCTGAGGCATATCGCACAGGCGCATAAGCCGGTCATCCTTTCAACCGGGATGAATACTATATCGAGTATCCGCAAGGCGGTAAATATATTCAGGCAGTATCATGTGCCGGTGGCCATTTTGCATACGACAAACCTTTATCCGACACCATCCAATTTTGTCCGTTTAGGGGCGATGCAGGAAATGGCAGAGGCTTTTCCCGGTTGTGTGTATGGTTTGTCCGACCATACGACAAGCAATCTGGCTTGTTTGTCTGCTATAGCTCTTGGTGCCTCTGTTGTTGAAAGACATTTTACCGACCGTATGGATCGTAAAGGTCCGGATATCTGCTGCTCGATGGATGAACAGGCCGTGCGCGAACTGATTGAGCAAAGCAGAATCATCCATTCGATGCGTGGAGGGCATAAGGGACCTCTTCCGGAAGAACAAGTAACGATAGACTTTGCCTACGCAACTGTTGTTACGATTCGTCCGGTAAAAAAGGGGGAATGTTTCACAAGGGAAAACATCTGGGTAAAGCGTCCGGGCATGGATGGTATCCTGGCGGAATCGTATGACAGCTTGCTGGGAAAGAAAGCTCTTGTGGATATAGAGAGTGATGTACAGCTATTGTATGATATGATTGAAAAATGAAAAAATCAGAGCGTAATAAATTGACTCATAGAACTATGAGTCAATAATTTTTAATTAAAAATTATTGATATGAGGTATTGTAAAAAATGTTTGATGCCCGATACCCGTCCGGGTATTGTTTTTGATGAGAATGGTGTATGTGCTGCCTGCAACAATTTTGAAAAGCAAAAATACACAGACTGGGATGCACGTTTGAAAGAACTGGAAGTCCTTTGTGATAAGTACCGTGGTTGTAACGGTAAATCGTATGATTGCGCTATTGCAGCTTCCGGAGGAAAGGATTCGATCTATCAGGTCTATTACATGAAGGAAGTAATGAAGATGAATCCGGTACTGTTATCCGTCGGTAATTATGACTGGACTGATGCCGGACGTAAGAACCTGGAAAATATAGCGGAAGCATTCAGTGTGGATCTGCTTTATTTGCAGCCTAATACACGGCTTTCGAAGTTGATGGCCCGTAAAACATTTGAAGAATTTGGTTCTCCAGCATGGTATATAGATGCTTTGATCTATGCATTTCCGTATCGGATGACGGCTCAGTTGGGGTTGAAATTATTGGTATATGGCGAAAACATCAACTATACTTATGGAGGGGAACATAATTATGAAACACCTTCAGCCCGGATGCAAATGGCTAATGATGTGGTTAAGCCGATTTGGAATACATTACTGGAAGATGGTTCTGTAACGGAAAAAGAAATGGATTCTGCCCGGATGATGACTCTGGATGAATATGATGCTGCCGGTTTGGAAGCCATTTATATGAGTTATTACGTACCTTGGGATGCTCATCATAATTATGAAGTAGCCAAACGGTTCGGATTCCGTCATATGGATCATGAACATATGCGCGAAGGTGCATTAGAAAATTATAATCATATCGATTCCAGTGCTTATGGTTTAAGCGGATACATTAAATATCTGAAATTCGGTCATGCGGCAGCTACGGAAATGGCTTCGCGCTGGATTCGGGCAGGGCATGTTACCCGTGAGGAAATGATCCCGTTGGTGAAAAAGCATGATAAGAAGCTGGACCAGAGAATGGTGGATGGGTATCTGCAATATACAGGTATGACTCCCCGTGAATTCTGGCGGATCATGGATAAATGGTACAACCGCGATTTGTTTTATCAGGATCGGGATGGAGTGTGGCATGAAAAGTTTGAAGTCGGAGTCGGTATGGTAGAGGGGAAACGTAGTATTTTGTTTTAGATTTTATAATTTAGAGAATGTGGCAGGTTCTTCCTGCTGCATTCTGAATAGTATTGATATTATATGAAACGTGTCTTATTTGTAACCGGAACGCGCGCCGATTTCGGAAAGTTGAAATCATTGGTGAAGATATTGGATAATCATCCGGATTTTGAAGTCTCCATATTTGTTACCGGCATGCACATGCAGAGTTTATATGGAGCCACTTACAGAGAGGTAGAACGTTGTGGTTGTAAAAACATATTTAAATATATGAATATGACTTCCGAAACAACGATGGATCTGACCTTGGGCAAAACCATCGACGGGTTGTCGACTTATCTGCGAGAGAATCCTGTCGATCTGATTGTCGTTCATGGGGATAGGGTGGAGGCGCTCGCCGGGGCAATAACCGGAAGCCTGAATAATAGACTGGTAGCCCATATTGAAGGTGGGGAACTATCAGGAACGATCGATGAACTGATACGACATGCGATCAGTAAACTGAGCCATACGCACTTTGTAGCCAATGAAAAGGCGAGGAAGCGTTTGATGCAGATGGGAGAGTTGGGGGAATCGGTCTTTGTGATCGGCTCGCCGGATATGGATATTATGTTCTCGGATGAGTTACCGGAAATAGAAACTGTAAAAAAATATTATGAGATACCTTACCATAACTATGGTATTGTGATGTATCATCCGGTAACGACGGAATTTGAACATACGGAGTCTCATGTCAGACAACTGGTGGATGCATTACTGGCTGATACCCGTAATTATATCGTGATCTATCCGAATAATGATCTGGGGTCGCAGATCATATTGAACGCTTACCGCCGGATGAAAGGGAATCCCCGGTTCAGGTTGATCCCTTCCATGCGTTTCGAATATTTCCTGTCGTTGCTGAAGAATGCTGATATTATAGTAGGGAACTCCAGTGCCGGTATCCGCGAAGCCCCTGCTTATCAGATCCCTTGTATAAATATAGGCAGCCGCCAGGAGAACCGGGCATCTTCTCCTTTCATCCATAATTGCAAAGAAGATTCTGCAGAAATACTGAATACGATAACTTCCATAGAGCACATAGAAGAAAAGCCGGAATATGCATTTGGCCAGGGTAACAGTGCCGGATCGTTTCTTGAATTGCTGCTCACTCCTTCTTTTTGGAATACTTCAAAACAAAAGCAATTTAAGGATTTGAATAAGGTCTGAAATCGGACGAAGATTTTAAATTGTCTCGTCCTTTAACCGGCTGAGAGACTGCCGGTAGCCGGTACTGATTTCTTCCATCACTTCGGCAACCGTCTCTTCTTTCCTGAACAGGGCGGCGACTTGTCCGATTTCCAGTTCTCCTTCTTCCAGATTGCCTTCGAACATACCCTTCTTGGCTCTGCCTTTACCTAATAAGGCACGCATTTCTTCGACCGATGCGCCCCGCGCTTCGGCTTCTTCTACGGCTGTTGTGAAACCGCCTTTCACCAGGCGGGTGGGGGCGAGCTTTTTCAGCAACAGCTTCGTGTCGCCTTCGTTGAGGCTGAGGCAGAGCTGCTTGAAGTTTTCATGGGCGGAACTTTCGGCGGTCAGTGCGAAACGTGTTCCAACCTGTACACCTTCGGCCCCGAGAGCAAAAGTGGCCAGCATGGCATCACCGGTTCCTATTCCCCCGGCCGCCATGAGCGGAAGGGAAGTGGCACGGCGTACGGCGGGAATCAGGCAAAGTGTGGTTGTTTCTTCCCGTCCGTTATGTCCTCCGGCTTCGAAACCTTCGGCTACAATCGCATCCACACCGGCTTCCTCACATTTGACGGCAAACAGGGAACTGCTCACCACATGGACGACCGTTATGCCGTGTTCTTTCAGGAACGGAGTCCATTTCTTTGGACTTCCCGCAGAGGTGAAAACGATTTTTACTCCCTCTTCGACCATCAGGTTCATCAGGCTTTCGATTTCCGGATACATCAAAGGTACATTAACCCCGAATGGTTTGTCGGTGGCAGCCCGGCATTTCCGGATATGTTCGCGTAATACTTCGGGGTGCATGGAGCCGGCTCCCAACAATCCGAGTCCTCCGGCATTGCTCACCGCCGAAGCCAGCCGCCAGCCGCTGCACCAAACCATTCCACCTTGTATAATAGGATATTTAATACCAAACAATTTACATATTCTGTTCATGGCTAATCTATTTATAATGTTAGGGGAACAAAGTAAAATAAAACTTACCTATCTTTGCGTGTCTGATTCTATAAATAATGTGGATATAAATTAATTCTTACAATATAACAGTTATGAATAAAGCGCTTATGGCTGCCAGTCTGGCAGTAGTTTTAGGAGCCTGCAACTCCTCGAAGAAAAGCGATGTGGCCGATGCCGCACCCAATCCGTTCTTTACAGAATATACGACTCCGTTCGGTGTTCCTCCTTTCGACAAGATAGAAGTGGCTCATTACAAGCCGGCCTTTGAGAAAGGGATGGAAGAACAGAAAAAGGAAATCGACGCTATTGTCAATAACCCGGAAGAACCGACGTTCGAGAATACGATTGTCGCCTTTGACCGCTCAGGTGAATTGTTGACTAAAGTGATGTATGCTTTCAGCGGCCAGTCGAGTGTGAATACGACCGACGAAATACAAGCTCTGGAGCAGGAGTTGTATCCGGTTCTTTCCGCCCATTCGGATGATATCAGCCTGAATCCGGCTCTCTTTACCCGTGTAAAGGCAGTGTACGACAAGCAGGCTTCAATGAATCTGAATAAGGAACAGAAGAAGTTGCTGGAGGAAACCTACAAAGGTTTCGTACGTGGCGGAGCCAATCTCGACGCTGACAAGCAAGCCCGGTTGCGTGAACTGAATGAAAAGATATCTGTTCTGGAGCTGACTTTCGGACAGAACGTACTGAAAGAAACGAATGCCTTCAAACTGGTTGTGGATAACAAAGAGGATTTGGCCGGACTTCCCGAATCGTTGATTGCCGCTGCCGCCGAAACTGCCGCTGCCGATTCAATGGAAGGCAAATGGATTTTCACGCTTCACAATCCGAGCGTAATGCCTTTCCTGCAATATGCCGATAACCGTGCGTTACGGGAAAAGATATTCAAGGCGTATATCAACCGTGGAAACAATAGCAACGGGAATGACAATAAGAACGTTGTCAAAGAACTAGTAGCCGCCCGCCTGGATAAGGCCAAACTGCTGGGTTATGAAGACTTTGCCGCTTTTGTGCTGGATGAGAACATGGCAAAGAACGAGAAGAATGTGTATAACCTGCTTGACCAGATTTGGACTCCGGCGCTGAAAAAAGCGAAGGAAGAACTGGCCGATATCAATGCCGAAATAAAGAAGGAAGGTGGTAACTTCGAAGCCGAAGGTTGGGATTGGCGTTATTATGCAGATAAAGCCCGCCAGGCAAAATTCAATATGGATGAAAACGAAGTCCGCCCTTATCTGGAACTGAACCATGTGCGTGAAGGTGCTTTTTATGTAGCGAATAAGTTGTATGGAATAACCTTTACGGAAATCAAGGATATACCGAAGCCGGACCCGGATGCTTTTGCTTTCGAATGTAAGGATAAGGATGGTTCTTCACTGGGTGTCCTTTATATGGATTTCTATACTCGTCCGGGTAAAGGTGGCGGTGCCTGGTGTGGCGGATACCGTGATCAGAGTTATAAAGATGGAAAGAAGGTGCTGCCGGTCGTTACCACCGTATTTAATTTCAGTAAACCGGCTGCCGGACAACCCGCATTGCTGAGTGCGGATGAGGCAGAAACCGTCTTCCATGAGTTCGGTCATGCGTTGCATGGGTTGTTTGCTGATGTTCATTATACCGGAGTAGCCGGTGTTCCCCGCGACTTTGTGGAATTGCCTTCGCAGGTAATGGAACATTGGGTGTTCGAACCGGAAGTGTTGAAAGTATATGCCAAACATTATCAGACAGGAGAAGTGATTCCGCAGGAACTGGTTGACAAGATTGTGAAAAGCAGCAAATACGGACAGGGTTTTGCTACGGTCGAATATCTGGCCGCTTCCTTGTTGGATATGGATTATCATACCTTGAAAGAACAGCAGCCCGACATGGATATCGAAGCCTTTGAAGCTGAAGCGATGAACAAACGCGGATTAATCCGCCAGATACCTCCGCGCTACCGTACTACTTATTTCGGCCATACGATGGAAGGTGGTTATACTGCCGGATATTACAGCTACATCTGGGCAGAAGTGCTGGATGCCGATGCTTTCGAGGCTTACAAAGAAACCGGCGATATCTTCAACCCCGAGGTTGCTTCCAAATTCCGTAAATATGTCCTTACCCCGGGTGGTATCGATGATGCAATGGATATGTATAAAAACTTCCGTGGCAAAGAGCCGGGCATTGAGCCGTTGCTAAAGAACAGGGGGTTAAAATAAGATTTTTTTATTATCTTTGCGCATGTAACATGCTTAAACAGAACAATATGAAGAAAATGATTATGACAGCCGGCATAGCTGTTGCACTTAGTGCTTGCAGTTCGCCGGAGAAAAAGTCTGAAATCTTAGCTCCAGGGGATATTTTACTAACGGAGTTCACTACTCCGTTCGGAGTTCCTCCTTTCGATAAAATCGAACTGGATGATTATATGCCTGCTTTTAAGGAGGCGATTGCGCAACAACAAAAGGAAGTAGATGATATTGTCGGTCAGACGGCTGCTCCCGATTTTGAGAATACGATTGTTGCCCTTGACCAGAGCGGTAGCCTGCTGCGTAAGGTCAATGCCGTTTTCAGTGGACTGAACAGTGCCAACACAAATGATGAGATGCAGGCGTTAAGCCGTGAGTTGTCTCCGTTATTATCAAAAAACAGTGATGATATCCGTCTGAATAAAGATTTGTTTGCCCGTGTAAAGGCTGTGTATGATAATCGGGAATCTCTGAACCTGAATAAGGAACAGAAGAAGCTGCTGGAAGAAACCTATAAGAGTTTTGTCCGTGGCGGTGCGAACCTGGATGCAGAGCAACAAGCCCGTTTACGTGAACTGAACAGTGAGATATCTATGCTTCAGTTGACATTCGGACAGAATATGTTGAAGGAAACAAACGCTTTCCAATTGGTTATTGAGAATAAAGACGACCTTGCCGGCCTGCCCGAAAGCCTGATACTGAATGCGGAGGTTGCTGCCCGTGCAGCGGGGTTGGAAGGCAAATGGCTTTTCACTTTGCATAATCCGAGCGTGATGCCTTTCTTGCAATATGCCGATAACCGTGCGTTGCGTGAAAAGATTTTCAAAGGTTATATCAACCGTGGAAATAATGGCAATGATGCCGATAACAAAGATGTCGTGCTTAAACTGGTTACGCTTCGCCTGGAAAAAGCGAAGTTGATGGGATATGACGATTATGCCTCTTTCGTCCTGGAAGACCGTATGGCAAAAACGTCGGATAAAGTATATGCTCTGTTGGACGAAATATGGAAACCTGCCCTGGGGAAAGCGAAAGAAGAACTGGCTGATATCAATGCCGAAATAAAAAAGGAAGGCGGCAACTTCGAAGCGGAAGGCTGGGACTGGCGTTATTATTTCGAAAAAGCGAAGAAGGCTAAGTTCGATTTGGATGAAAATCAGGTTCGCCCGTATCTGAAACTGGAGAATGTGCGTGACGGTGCTTTCCTGTTAGCCAATAAATTATATGGTATTACCTTTACACCCATCAAGGAAATACCGTTGCCTCATCCGGATGCACAGGCTTTCGAATGTAAGGATAAAGACGGCACGCATCTGGGTGTTCTTTATATGGACTTCTTCCCGAGAGCCAGCAAACGCGGCGGTGCATGGTGCGGAACCTATCGTTCGCAGACTTATAAAGACGGTAAACGTCAGGGACCGGTCGTAACGATTGTATGTAATTTCTCTCAGCCGGCTCCGGGGCAACCTGCTTTGTTGAGTGCGGATGAAGCGGAAACATTGTTCCATGAGTTCGGACATGGTTTGCATAACTTGTTTAAGGACGTACATTATTATGGTGTATCGGGTGTTCCCCGCGATTTCGTCGAACTGCCTTCACAGGTGATGGAGCATTGGGTGTTCGAACCTGAGTTACTGAAAGAATATGCGAAACATTATGAGACAAACGAAGTGATTCCGGCCGAACTGATTGAAAAGTTGGATAAGAGCGGAAAGTACGGACAGGGCTTTGCTACGACTGAATATCTGGCCGCTTCTTTACTCGATATGGATTTCCATGTATTGAAGGAAGTACATGAGGGTGCAGATGTCATGAAGTTTGAAGAAACTGTTCTGGGTGAACGCGGACTATTGAAACAGATACCTTCCCGTTATCGCACTACTTATTTCAATCACACGATGGGCGGCGGATATACAGCCGGTTATTATAGTTACATCTGGGCCGAAGTCCTGGATGCAGATGCTTACCAGGCTTATAAGGAAACCGGAGATATCTTCAACCAGGAAGTAGCTGCCAAATTCCGTGAATACGTTCTTACCCCTGGCGGTATCGACGACGCAATGGATATGTATAAAAATTTCCGTGGCAAAGAACCGAACACGGAACCGTTGTTGAAGAACAGGGGGTTGAAATAAAGACAAATGTAGCGTCGTTGGTAGGGGCGGTTCGCGAACCGCCTTTACAGGCGCCGTCATAATGAAACAGGCCGGTTCAATATTTTCTATCCATGTATCTCTATAATATAGGACGCATCAAACGTCTCTCCCGGCAGTAAATGTTGCATCCAGTCTCTGTCTTTATATTCCCCGGTGTAGTTAACACGGTCGCAACGGCCATACCAGGGTTCGATACATACGAAGGGTGCGTTCTTTGAGGGAGGCGACCAAAGGCCGACAACAGGGGCTGTGAAATATACCGTCAGATAAGAGCCGCCATCCTGTTTCAGTAAATCCACCCGTTTTACCTGGCTGTTTTCAAGTACTAATGCATCCTTATCGAAAGTATGTATATCCAGGGGCAATAATCCTTCCTTGTCAAGTGAAAGCGGATATTCCTTGTCTCCGATACAACCTTTTTCCTGAATGAGTTTGTAGGAAAGTCCCTCATGCCGGTCGAAGGCAAAGAAGCCTCTTAAGCAGCTGTCTTTATCATAATCAGGATAATAAAAGGCCGGATGCGCTCCAATCTGGAAATGCAGTTCCTCGTCTCCGGTATTTTTCACTGTCCATAAGACTTCTATCTGGTTTCCGGCCAGTTTGTATCCTATCTCCAGACAAAAGGGGAAAGGATATAATTGTAATGTATCCTCATTATCCTGTAGTTGAAACCGCAATTCCGTATCAGTCTCTTTTATCAGTTTAAATTCCTGATCCCGTGCAAAACCGTGTTGTGATAACTTGTAAGTCTTTCCGTTATGGCGATATTCGTTGTTCCATAAACTACCTACGATAGGGAAAAGTACTGGCGAATGGCGTTTCCAGAAGGTTGGATCGGCCTGCCATAAATATTCCTTACCGGTTGCGTTGGCAACGATGCTGCTTAGTTCGGCTCCATGTGATGACACCTGAATGGTGAGCTGATTATTCGATACTGTTTTCTTCATCAGATTTATTTGTTTATGTTATTTTCCGTTTCAGCAAAGTTAATGAACTTATTTTTTGATTCTCACGCTCTTTTATAATAAAACAAAACAGAAAGCGTTAAAAGATCATTGAATAGTTGAAAATATGGAACTACACGAAACAAGATCATTTCTGATAAGTGGTATCGCGACTTTGCTTTGCCTCTGTTTTTCGCTCTCGGTGAAGGCCGGTGAACGGTATACGGATAACTCTGTATTGAGCAAAGGAAACTGGGTGAAAATACAGATTGAGCAGGATGGAATCTACAAACTCACTTATTCTGAATTGAAGAAGATGGGATTTGACGATCCTTCGAAAGTTGCTGTCTATGGATATGGCGGCTGGCCTTTGGAAGAAGATTTCACAAAACCTTATGTGGATGATCTGCCTGCTGTCCCGGTGCTGAGAAAGGATGATTATATCCTTTTTTATGGGCGGGGAACGACGAAATGGGAGTATAAGGAAGTAAAATATACGAATAAAGACAAGAAAAAAGTTTTTGTCCATACTAATAACCCTTATTCTGAATACAGCTATTATTTTCTGACGGACGGGGCAGAAGTTAAAGTCCCGGAGCAAATTAAAAGTAGTGGTAAAACGAGCAGTGAAAGGATAGAAACTTTTGATGACTATTTGCTGCATGAGAAAGATTTGGTTTCGATTAATTTTTCCGGAAGGCAGTTGTTTGAAAAGTTATCTAAGACGGGACAAGTATTTAATGATTTTGGGGATCCGGAAGTGTTAGGTATTATAGAAGGTGATATTAATGCCGATTGCAGGTTTGTAGCACTCACGAAAGTATCTAATAATGTGGTATTGAATGGCCAGGTAGGTGGAAGTGTCCCTATAACGCCGGATGGAAAAAACGATGCATATGTGAAAGGTCAAGAAGTAAATTTTACAGTACAGTATGCTTATAAGTCTGGTGATAAATTGAGTGTTAAATTGGAATATAACAAACAGGAAAAACCGAGCGTTGATGGTTATGTAGATTATATCCGTTTGAATGTCAAACGTCAATTGAAGACTTACAATGAACCATATACATTTTTCCGTTCAATAAAATCCCGGAATCATGCATCCCGATTTGTAATAGAAGGCGCTAATTCAGCCTGTATGGTTATGGATATAACAGATCCTGCAAACTGTAAAATAATAGAAACAGAACTGACCGGCTCTACCATGTCTTTTACTATTCCGGAAAGTAATTCATTGAGAGAATTTGTTTTGATAAGGACTGATCGCACGGATTTTCCTGTCCCTGTCAGTAAAGGTGCGGTTGAGTGCAGGAACCTTCATGGCTGGTCGAATAAAGATATGATTATTATCTCTCCGTCTACTTTACGAAAAGAAGCGGAGAGATTGAAAGAAGCACATGAAACACAAGATGGTTTACGTGTAGAAGTGGTAACACCGGAAGAAATATATAATGAATTTTCAAGTGGAACTCCCGACGCAACAGCCTATAGGAGGTTTATGAAGATGTTGTATGATAAAGCGGCCTCAAAAGAGGATCGTCCGAAATACTTGTTGCTTTTCGGAGATGGTGCTTACGATAACCGTTTTGTTACGGAATCATGGAGTAAGATGAGTGAGAAGGGGAGAGAGAATTTCCTGCTTACCTTTCAGTCAGAAAATTCGTTAAATCAAGAATCTTATGTGACAGATGATTATTTTGGTTTTCTGGATGATGCTTCTAATGGGGAAAGTATAGAATCGTGTCCGGTGGATATAGGGATAGGGCGTTTCCCTATCCGTTCGGTTTCGGATGCCCGGAAGATGGTCAATAAGGTTATTCGCTATATGAATAATGAAGAGCTGGGCATTTGGAAAAGTGAAACTTGTTTTGTGGCAGATGATGGAAGTAATGCGGATAAAACAAACAAACATGCGAATGATCATATGAAATATGCAAATGGAGCAGCTCAAACGGTTGAAGATAAAGCTCCGGATGTTCTGGCAAGCAGATTGTTTTTTGATAATTATGCCAAAGACTATTCTAGTTCAAATTCATATTCGGCCGTAACAGACGAAATGAATAAGAAGTTAAGAGAGGGATTGATGCTGATTAATTATACTGGGCATGGAAGCACGACTTCGTGGTCTGATGAGAATGTTCTTACACAACCGATGATAGATAAATTCTCCTATCCCAAATTACCATTATGGATTACGGCTACCTGTGATTTTTGTCGTTTTGATGCACTGGCAACGTCGGCAGGAGAGAGCATTTTTCTAAATGAAAAAAGTGGAGGCATAGCATTGTATACAACTGTTCGAGTGGCTTACGGTTCTGAGAATGATAGAATAAATAATAGTTTTCTAGGGAAGTTATTCGATCAAAGCTTGTATCCGGCTTTGGGTGATGTGGTCAGAAGTGTTAAGTCTGATAATAAATCATTAGGATCGAAAAACCTAAACTTCACCTTTATTGGTGATCCTGCTTTAAAGTTGACTTTACCTTCCCATAAAATACGTATTAATACGATTAATGGAAAAGATGCGGTTCAGAATTCAACTAATTTCAGAGCTTATGATGAAGTGACTGTAGAGGGAGAGATATTAGCTCCGGATAATTCGATAATTGATAATTTCAACGGAAAGCTGGAAGTGAAAGTGATGGATAGTAAAATCGAAATTACGACGCGGAATAACTTCAGAAATGATACTGCTTTTAAATATACGGATTATAAAAACCTTGTTTATAAAGGTTCAACCCAAGTTCAGAACGGCAAATTCAGCTTCTCTTTTTATGTCCCGGGCAATATTTCTTATTCCGGTAAGGCCGGAAAGATGATTCTGTATGCTTCGGATAGCGAGCAGAAAATAGAAGCAAAAGGTAACTTTACGAATTATAAGGTACAAGGCACTTCTGATGATCCTTTGGACGATCACGAAGGTCCTGAAATAGTAAAACTTTATTTGAACGATTCGACATTTGTGAGTGGTGACAAAGTAAATACGACTCCGTTTTTCTATGCCCGGTTGTGGGATCAGACGGGGGTGGATATAACAGAAGGCGGTGTCGGGCATGATGTGATGCTTATGATAGATAATAAACCTTTTACCAGCTATAATCTGAATTCTTACTATGACAATATATTTGGCCGGAAAGGAGAAGGTGAAGTGAGATTCGGTATTCCGCAATTAAGTGCGGGAATGCATGAGGCTGTCTTTAAAGTTTGGGATGTCATGGGAAATCCAACAACTTACACGTTCCGGTTCGAAGTAGATGAGAGCTTGAAACCTTTCATCACCAATATTGTCGCAACTCCGACACCGGCAAAAGGCAATGTTGAATTCCATCTTACACACAACCGTCCCGAATCCCAGATGAAAGTCGGTATCATGGTCTACGACATTGCAGGCCGGCTGCATTGGAAACATGAGGAGACTGGTTCGTCCGAATTATTCAAAGATTATGTGATAGATTGGGATTTGAGAAATAATTCAGGAAGCCATGTCCGTCCCGGAGTTTATATTTACAGGGCTGCGATAAGCACTAATAATTCAAAGGAGGCAACGGAAGCGAAGAAGATGATTATTTTATGGTGATTTTACTTACATTTGTAGGAAATAAAAACAAACCATGGAAAGTATATATACAGCAGATGAAAACAGATATGCCGGCATGACGTATCGTCGTTGCGGACGTAGCGGTATTTTGTTACCGGCCATTTCTTTGGGGTTATGGCATAACTTCGGAAGTGTGGATGTCTTCAATAATTTTATAAAGATAGCTTATACGGCTTTCGATAACGGCATTACCCATTTTGACCTGGCAAATAATTACGGCCCGGTCTATGGTTCGGCAGAAGAGAACTTCGGTCGGATATTGAAAAAAGGTTTGGGAGCTTACCGCGACGAACTTCTTATTTCGACTAAGGCCGGTTATGATATGTGGCCGGGACCGTATGGAAACTGGGGAAGTCGTAAGTATCTGATGGCAAGTCTTGACCAAAGTCTGAAAAGAATGGGATTGGAGTATGTGGATATCTTCTATTCCCATCGTCCTGATCCGGAAACGCCGATAGAAGAGACGATGGGGGCTTTGGCAGATATCGTTCGCCAGGGGAAAGCGCTGTATGTCGGTATCTCAAATTATAATGCGGAACAGACGGAGAAGGCGTTGGCTGTATTGAAAGAGCATCATGTTCCTTGCTTGATCCATCAGGCCCGTTATTCTATGTTCGATCGTTGGACGGAGCCGGATTTGCTGCCTTTGCTGCAAGAAAAAGGTGTCGGCATGATTGCTTTCTCTCCTTTGGCACAGGGAATGCTTACCAATAAATATCTGCATGGGATACCTGAGAATTCAAGAGCCGCTAAGTCGACCGGCCATTTGCAACGGGAACAGGTGACGGATGATAAGATAAATAAGATTCGTCAGCTACATGAATTGGCAATGGAACGTGGACAGACATTGGCTGAAATGGCTTTGGCATGGTTGCTGAAAGACGACCGTGTAACCAGTGTCCTTGTCGGAGCCAGTTCCGTTGAACAGCTGCTGGATAATCTGAAAGCATTGCGTAATACCGTTTTCACCGATGAAGAGTTAGAGCGGATAGAGTTTATTTTGAAATGAAGCTCCGGATTTATTGATACATTATTATTTATATGACACCATTTTTACAACAGATAGCCTCTTTATTTTATCAGCAATACGGAGCGGAGGTCAGCAGGCTGGCCTTTGTTTTTCCTAACCGCCGAACGGGATTGTTCTTTCAGAAATATCTTTCGGAAGTAGCTGACAAACCGCTTTTCTCCCCGACAATCTTGACCATTAACGATTTGTTTGTACAGTTGAGCGGTAAGCAGACGGCCGACAGAATCAGTATGCTGTTTATGCTGTATGATATTTATGTCCGGCATAGCGGTTCGACAGAAACTTTCGACGAGTTCCTGTACTGGGGAGAAATGTTATTGAACGATTTCGATGATGTCGATAAATACATGGCCGACGCCCGCATGCTGTTTACCAATGTAACGGACTTGCGGGAGATAGAAAATGATTTCAGCTTTCTGGATGCAGAGCAGATTGCCGCTATCCGTACTTTCTGGTCATCGTTTTATCCGAAAGGAGATTCTCCGAATCAGGAAGAGTTTCTTGCCGTGTGGAAAATCTTGTATACATTATATAATGACTTGCGTGACGCATTAGCCGCAGAAGGAAGAGGCTATGAAGGAATGATATTCCGCGAAGTAGTCGAACTGATGGAGCAGAACAACTGTTGTGACCTGCCTTATACGAAGGTTGTCTTTGTCGGACTGAATGCTTTGTCTGTGGCAGAGGAATGTTTTCTGATTCAGTTGCAGAAACAGGGCATTGCCGATTTCTATTGGGATTATGCTTCTGACAAGGTGACCGACCCGAACAACAAAGCCTCTTATTTTGTTGAGCGCAACCTCAAAAACTTCCCTTCTCAATATTCGCTTCCTGCCGAAGAGAAAGTAGATACGGAAATTGAAGTCATCGGTATTCCGTCCGGTATCGGTCAGGCGAAACAGGTCTATACCTTATTAAATGAACTGTGCAAGGAGGATGAGATGTCACCCGAGGATGCATTGCGTACAGCGATCATTCTGCCCGACGAACATTTGCTTATTCCGGTACTGAACGCAATTCCTGAACAGATTCGCCGGATTAATGTGACGATGGGATACCCGTTGGCGGGTACGCCTGTCGCTTCGTTGATGGAATATATTCTTGCGTTACAGAAAAACGTACGCTATGTAGACCGGCAACCGGTCTTTTATTTCCGGGATGTATTACCTATATTGAATCACCGGTATATCAGTTCGACCTGCCCGGAAATAGTGAATGCCCTGGTGAAAGATATTGCGGAAAATAACCGGATATATATTTCTGCTGTTGATTTGGGAAAGACCGATTTGTTGTCGGTCCTCTTTCTCCCGGTGACCGATGTGAATACATTTTCCGATTACCTCATTAATGTCTTGCAGGAGTTGAACAAGGTGATGCACGCCTTGTCGTCCGATGAAGAAGAAGAGGATGCTACACAACGGACCAATGACCTCGAGCAGGAATTTATCTTCCATTATTTCACGACTGTCAACCGGATGAAAGAAATTATGCAGGATGCCGGAATAGAAATGAAGATAGATACCTATTTCCGTCTGCTCAAGCGGGTAACCGATACGATTACCATTCCTTTCCGGGGAGAACCGTTGTCCGGTTTGCAAATTATGGGAGTACTTGAAACCCGTGCACTGGATTTCGACCGACTGATTATCCTTTCCATGAATGAAGGGATTTTCCCGTTGCGTAAGGCGGCAAACTCATTTATCCCGTATAATCTGCGAAGAGGATTCGGATTACCGACCTATGAACATCAGGACAGTGTCTGGGCCTACCATTTTTACCGTTTAATTTATAGGGCGAGCCATGTCAGTTTACTCTATGATACCCGCAGTAACGGTTTACAGACAGGAGAAGTCAGCCGTTTTGTCCATCAATTGCATTATCACTACGAAGTGCCGTTGCAAAACAAACTGGTCGTATATAATGTATCGTCTGCCAAGACTCCGGCTTTGCAGGTGAAGAAGACGGACGAAGTGATGCAGCGCTTGAATGCTTTCCACAAAGGGGGAAACCGGGCTATTTCCGCCAGTGCCGTCAATACGTATCTGGACTGTCCGTTGAAATTCTATTTCTCGGTAGTCGAAGGTATACAGGAAGAAGAAGAGGTTAGCGAAACGATTGAAAGTAACGTGTTCGGTAGCATCTTGCATAAGGTAATGGAAGAACTCTATATGCCTCTCTGTGGAAAGATAGTGACAGCCGACCTGCTGAAAGCAATTAAGAAAGATACGCCTGTCCTGACGGGTGCCATCGCCCGGGCATTTGCAGAAATTTTCTTTATGTCGGACGTCGTACGTCCTCTGACGGGGCAGAACTTCCTGATAGGCGAGATGATTCGGAAATATGTGGAGAAGATATTGGAACGTGACAGTAAACTGACGCCTTTCCGGTATATTGAATCGGAAAGGAAGATTAACCGTCTGTTTACGTTGGGTGACAACCGGACAGAGATTCAGCTGAAAGGTTTTATCGACCGTATTGACGAGGTGCGTGATGCGGTTCGTATTATCGACTATAAGAGTGGGAGCGGAACATCTGTTTTCACTTCGGTCGAAAGCTTGTTCGATAAGGAAGATAAAGACCGTGCCAAAGCCGTAATGCAGGTTTTCATGTATTCGTGGATGCTTGGAGCCGCTCCTGCAGGAAAGACAATTCAGCCGGGAATCTATTATATGCGTACGCTTTTCTCCGACTCGTTCGACGCCTCAGTCAGCAGACGCATTGAACGGACGAAAACGGAACCGGTAACCGATTTCTCGGCATATTCCGAAGCGTTTGAAGGAGAATTGCGCCGTTGTCTGGATGAGATATTCGGACGTGAAACACCGTTTACACAGACAACAACGGAAAAAGCCTGTGCCTGGTGTCCTTTCAAAGATATCTGTGGAAAATAGTACAGGTCAGAACAGGAAACCGAGTGAGAAACTCATCATATTAGTCCGTTTGTCGATCGAGATGTTTCTTTCAATCGGGTTTTGCGAGGATTTGTCTTTGAAATCGGATTCGACTTTGTTGAGTCCGAATTCATAGGTGAATTCGAAAAAGAGCCTCCAGATGCTGACACCCAACCCGGTGGCAATACCCAACTCAAACGGGGTGCTGTCGTTGATGTATTCATTCGTGACCTCAGAGAAATGTGTCGTATAGCGTACCTTATAATTATACTTCACTTTAGGGCCTACCATCATACTGAGGGCATAAGGTCCTTCTTTGACAAGGTAATAGCCAATCATAACAGGCATTTCGAGTGAGGTGGTTTTTAATTGAAGCAGGTCTGTTTCCGGTGTATTGCTATCGGCTAAGTTGGACTCGGTATTTTGTGGCATGGAGAAAAGAATGTCTCCTTTCGTGTGATACCATGACAGGTCCGGCTGGATAAAGAAACGGTCGATATTGATTCTGCAAAAGACAGAAGCCTGATAGCCCACCTTATATTGCAGGCGGATATTCTCTGCTTTGACATCATCTATTGTAAGCGAATTAACGATTGGAAACGTAGAGTTGACACCAACCTTTGCTCCGAAGTTAAACGCTTTGTCCTCAATCTGTATAAATTTCTGCGCGTTGGCTGATATACAGAGAAAAAACACAGGCAATAGAAGAAGTATCTTTTTCATACGTTTATTTTTTCTTTTTTACAGACCAGCCGAATTTACCGACAAATTCACCTAATCCATAATATTTCCCATGTGAATAAGCTAGCAGGTCGGCTCGTTGCATATCGAATGCTCCCGTTTGCGGGTCCAGGTATTTATCATCTGCCTGAACATTCAGGACGTCGGCAATAAACATATCGTGACTGCCCAAAGCAATCACTTCCTTGATCCGGCATTCAATGCAAAGAGGTGCTTCTTCGATAGTGGGACAGTTTACTAACGTGGCTTTACCCGGTGTCAGTCCCATTTCTTCAAACTTATGATGCCCTTTACCTGAATTGACACCGCACCAGTCGGTGGCATAGGCCAGTTCGCGTGTTGTCAGGTTGATGACGAACTCCATATTCTTTTTCAGTATGGGATAAGAGTGACGTTCGGGACGTACGGATATATAACACATGGGTGGATTGGTACAGATTGTACCGACCCACGCCACCGTTATAATATTGTATTCTGAAGGTTCGCTGCCACAACTAACCATTACGGCGGGTAAAGGATAAATCATGGTACCGGGCTTCCAGTCTTGCTTCATATGAATTAAAAATTGAGAATTGAAAATTGAAAATTGAGAAGAGAAGAAACTAATTCTCAATTTTCAATTTTCAATTATTTAATAATGATGTCTTCCTTATTGATTTTACGTTCACAATAACGACATTTGATTGTTCCTTTTTCTTTGTCTATTACTTCGAAACGGCTCGGCATCGGTTCGTTATTGGTGATACATTTCGGGTTGTTGCATTTAACCAATCCAACCAGTTCGTCCGGCAATGTAACTGTTTTCTTTTCCACAACTTCATAATCACGGATAATGTTCAGGATTACTTTGGGAGCAATCAGGGCAATGCGGTTGATTTCGTCTTCTTCAA
Source organism: Parabacteroides caecihominis (assembly GCF_023656785.1). Lineage (NCBI taxonomy): Bacteria > Pseudomonadati > Bacteroidota > Bacteroidia > Bacteroidales > Tannerellaceae > Parabacteroides > Parabacteroides caecihominis. Next base: position 44,924 of record NZ_JAMOKS010000008.1, on the reverse strand, counting down.
AAAACTTGTTGGATATTTTAATCACGCCTTTGCATCCCATTTTTTTACTTTGGAAATTGTTTCCGATCGTGATTGTGTTATCCATATTTTCAAGTCCCAACAATTTGGCCACTTTAAATAATTGGCTGGGGGGGATATGGTCGATAGCAGTTCCGTTCTCCAGAGCGGCAACCTGCAATTCTCTTTTCTTTTCTACTGACATGACTGATTAATCTTCAATTGATAAATTAAGAACTTCACAAATAATTGCCTGACGGGCGAACAATCCGTTACGTGCCTGCTGGATATAGTAGGCTTTCGGATTATCATCCACATCGTAAGCGATTTCGTTTACGCGGGGCAGGGGATGAAGGATACGAAGGTTTTCACGGCTTCCTTCGAGCATCTTATTGCGCAGGATATACACATTCTTTACTCGTTCGTATTCTTCCAGGTCGGTAAAGCGTTCGCGCTGTACGCGGGTCATGTAAAGAATATCGGACTGGTTGATAACATCTTCATCGAATGTCGTATGTTCGTAATATTTGATGCCGTGCTCGTCGCAGAAATTCTTGTATTCGTCCGGCATGCGAAGTTCGTCCGGAGCCACGAAATGAAAAGTTGGATTAAAATGTGACATGCCGACAATCAGCGAATGCACTGTCCGTCCGTATTTCAGGTCGCCCACCATGGTAATGTTCAGGTCGGTCAGTTTTCCCTGTGTCTTTTGAATGGAGTATAAATCGAGCATAGTCTGCGAGGGATGCTGATTGGCACCGTCGCCCGCATTGATGATAGGTATGTCCGTTACTTCGGATGCATAACGGGCAGCGCCTTCCAGATGATGTCTCATAATGATCAGGTCGACATAATTGCTGACCATCAGGATGGTATCTTTCAGCGTTTCCCCTTTGGAAGAACTGGTGGTAGAAGCATCCTGAAATCCGATCACTCGTCCGCCCAGGCGGTTGACAGCTGTTTCGAAACTTAATCGCGTGCGTGTAGAGGGTTCAAAAAACAGGGTGGCAGCCACTTTGCCTTCCAGTAGCTTTCGGTTCGGATTTTCCTCAAACTTCCTGGCGTTATCCAGAATACGAAGAATGTCCTCTTTGGAACATTGATCGATAGAAACTAAACTTTTACTTTTCATTTTGTGTATAATCTGTCTTTCTTGCAAAAGTATAAAAAAAGCGGAGACTGAATAGCCTCCGCTTGTATTTATTTCAGATATTCTGCCAGCTTCGTCGGAAGGTAGAATGTATTGTTCTTATCTACATAAACTACAACCGAGTTGAGCCGGACTTCTTCCTGTCCTTTTTTACCGATTGTGATGATATTGCTGAACGGGGTGATGTTGATTTGTTTCTTTTTATTTTTCACGACCAGAGAGGGAGAACCTTTTTCGTCTTTTGCCGGGATAATCTCACATTTATAGTCTTCAAATACCTCTGTGTGAGGAGCGAAGTTCTCTTCTGTCAGTTCGTCCAGTTTGTCACGGTCCATGCCGAACAGGGCGCACAGATATGCGTTTAGTTCGATGTTGGTGTGCATACCGATGGGAAGGCTGGCTTTGTCCGGGTGGTAAGCTGCCAGGAAAACATCTTCGCCAGTGTGTCCGCCGGTTGTAAATCCGAAACAGGTTTTTGATGTAAGCAGCTTAGACATGAAAGAGGTTAGCGAACCGCTGTAGAGGGAGCCTTTGCCTTCGGTAGTACGTTCATTTTTGGGAATCGGACTGTTCTTGTAATCTTTGCAATGATTCAATGCATCCAGTTCTTCCGGACTCAGTTCGAAACCTGCATATTCGCGGAAGATGTTCTGTACTTCGGAGTTGGGTTCACTGTTTACTTTCTTGGCGAAACCTTCTGCCGTCAGTTTATAGAGAGAGAATTGGTGGAACAGTTGATCTTTTGTCAGTTTATCATAACCTCCGCAAGAATAACGGCCGATGCTGATACCGCTGTTCCCGTGGTCGGGAACCATGATAACGGCTGTTTCTCCGTTCTGACGGGCAAATTCAAGTGCGGCACCGCAGGCACGGTCGTAAGCCAGCATATCTGTTGCCATACCGACAGGGTCGTTTGCATGGGCAGCCCAGTCTACTTTACTGCCTTCTACCATCAGGAAGAAACCTTCCGGGTTTTTAGACAGTTTCTTGATGGCGATACGTGTCATTTCTTCCAGGTCCGGTTGCTGGGCCGGGTCGCGGTCGATGTCGTAAGCCATTTCGCGGTCACCGAATAAGGCCCACATATTGTCACCGCTGTAGTTACGCATACCGCTGATGTCGTTTTTAAACACACCATATCCGTTACCTTTCAGATAAGCTTCGCTTTCTTCCGGAAGAAGGGATGCGCCACCACCGATTACAACATTCAGGTCGTTGTGAGCCATTTGCGGAGCAATCCATTCGTATTTACCGCGGTTGTAGCTGTGGGCAGAGCAGTCTGCCGGTGTTGCATGCGGAAATTCGCAGGTGAAAACAAGACCGGTCGATTTGCCCTGTGTCATCTTAGCAGCTTCCAAAACGGTGGTAAGCGGCTGGAAAGCGCGTTCGGGGTCGGTCGGGTAGATATCATTGTCTCCGTCGTGTTCCGGATAAGTAGATACATAACCGGTACGGCTCGGATAGCCGGTCATGTAGCAGGAAGTTGTCGGAGCGGAATCACCGATAGGGGCATTTGAAGAGTGGGTACGTACGGTTCCGCATAGATACGGGTCCAGGTTCAGATTAGGTTTGTCGGGGTTTGTGTACCATTGCAACCAGCGTGCCATAGAAACGGTAGCCAGTGAAGTTCCGTCCGGTATCAGAAGAATAACATTCTTGACCGGTTTTACGTTTTCTACATCCGCAGCTTTTGCCGGCATGATGATGATTGCCAGTAGAAGCAGAAAAGTAATCGTCTTTTTCATGTGCTTGTATGTTTATAAATTAATGTAATTGAATAATCTCTTCTTCGAAAAGTGTCAGTTTTTCCAATCCTGTTTCTGTCACCAGGAAACTGTTTTCAATGCCGACGGCTCCCACGCCCGGAATAACGAATTTGGGTTCGAGGGCAAATACCATGTTCGGTTGCAGTTCTTCTTTGGAGCGGGGCGTCAGTACCGGTAGTTCGTTGATTTGGATACCTATGCCGTGTCCTACGAATTTGGCCTGTTGCTTGGTTCCCATAAAGTTGGCGGCCAGCCCTTCTTTTTCGGCAATGCCGGCAGCGATAGTATACAGTTCCGAACAAACGACACCCGGACGGGCTGTGTTTTCGATTTCATTTTGTATTGTCAGGGCTACCTGATGGGCGCGGTAGGCTTCTTCGGTCAGTTTGCCGACAGAGAATACGCGGGTCATATCCGTCATATAAGAGGTATAGTTTCCGGCCATATCGACCATGATAGCCGTGCCTTCTTTTAGGACCGTGCCGTTGGCTCCGAGCGGGCAGGAGGCATCCATGCCATTGCCACCCAAGGCGAAGTCGAAAGGAGAAGGGGCTTCGGCGTTTTCACCGGCCAGTATGCTTCCCATAAAAATATCCATATTAGCACCGAATGCACGGAATAGTCCGATGGAACCGTTCTGGCGCATGCGTTTTTCTATTTCGTACTGAAATTCGAGATCGGTCATTCCCGGACGGAAACATTCCGTAACTTCAGCGTATGTCTTGGCATGTTTTGCCGCCGAGATACGAAACTGGGCAATTTCCCACGGTGTTTTAATTTCACGCAAGGTCCGCATCAATGTAGTTGCATTGCCGGTTTCTTTGGGATTGAAAATTGATTGCAGGCGGATATAATCGTTGTATGTCAGCTCATCGGCTTCAAGGAGCAGCTTTTCCGGCATTTTTATTCCGCGGGCAGCGAATATCTCGGCTATTTGCTCCGGTTTGCGGATATATTCGATTTGGTTGTTGCTTAATCCGTTAGGGCGTTTGACGAAGAACCAGGGCGTGCCTTCTACGGGCAGATAAAAATATCCGCTATATACACGTCCGGTTGTATAATACAGGTTTACATCTACACTTAGCAGGCATGCATCCGCATTTATCTTTTGCATTGCCTGTTGCATACGACCCCATTTCAATTGCAGATCGCCGGTCAATTCTTTTTGTATCATCTCCAACTTTTATTTTTATGTGGCATCAAAGATATTAAATTATTGCCGGGAAAAGGATGAATAGATTATTAAATCTTGATTAAATAATTAAAGTGTAAATTATATATTGTATCATATATTATGATATTATATTCGTATAATATATGATAATACAATATCATAATATATGAGAATTTTTATGATATATCTTTTTTAGATTTTTTAGTTTTGTCATCTTCTGTTTTTATTTTCAATCGTATCACAAATATCGGAGGAATAATTATCCCGACAAAATTCTTTTTATATCTTTGAGCGGATTCTAACTTATATAAAATAAAACTATGGTACTAATTGTTTCTATTGTTGTTCTGGTCCTTTTGGCCTTGTGGATAATCTCGTTGTATAATTCGTTGGTGAAATTGCGGAATAACCGGGAAAATGCGTTTGCGGATATCGATGTACAGCTGAAACAGCGGCACGATTTGATTCCCCAGCTGGTTTCGACGGTAAAAGGATATGCCGCCCATGAAAAGGATACGCTTGAACGGGTTATCAATGCTCGTAACGGTGCGATGGGCGCCCATACGATTGACGAAAAGATTAAAGCGGAAAATGCATTGAGTTCAGCCTTGGCCGGATTGAAGATTACGCTGGAAGCTTATCCGGATCTGAAAGCGAACCAAAATTTCCTTCAGTTGCAGGAAGAGATTGCCGACCTGGAAAATAAACTCTCAGCTGTCAGACGTTATTTCAATTCGGCTACTAAAGAATTGAATAATGCGGTAGAGACATTCCCTTCCAACCTGATTGCCGGCATGTTCGGGTTCCATAAAGAGATCATGTTTGATTTGGGTACGCAGCGTGCAACGCTTGAAGAAGCTCCTAAAATTGAGTTTTAAGTATGCAATACGTTGGGATACAAACGCAGAAGAGCCGGAATAATTTTCGCTCCCTGCTTTTGCTCTGTCTTTTTCCGTTGTTGGTTTGTGTGCTGGTGCTGCTTTTTTGTTATCTGTATGTGATGTTTTCGGGTGCAAGTAACCAGGTACAGGGCGAAGTTACCCTTACTCAGTTAGCGATGGGTGTTTTTGTTCAAATCGCCCCGTATGTGCTGGGAGGTGTATTGGTCTGGTTCCTGATCGCTTACTTTGCCAATACCAGTATTATCAATTCGGCAACCGGTTCCATACCATTGAGTCGTCAGGAAAATAAGCGGGTGTACAATCTGGTGGAAAATCTTTGTATGAGCCAGGGAATGAAAATGCCCCGGATTAATGTGATCAATGATAATTCCCTGAATGCTTTCGCCAGCGGGATCAATGAACGGACTTATACAGTAACGCTTTCCAGAGGAATCATCAATAAGCTGGACGATCAGGAACTGGAAGCGGTAATAGCCCATGAGTTGTCGCATATCCGTAACCATGATGTGCGGTTGCTTATTATATCGATCGTCTTTGTCGGTATTTTTGCTATGGTTGCACAGATAGCTATGCGTACGGCCTATTATTCTTCTTTTTCCGGAAGAAAAAACGATAAGAATGGGGCCGCTTTGCTGATCGTACTCGTTTTGCTGGTGGCTGCGATTGGTTATTTCTTTTCCATTTTGATGCGGTTTGCTATTTCGCGTAAAAGGGAATATCTAGCGGATGCCGGTTCGGCAGAGATGACGAAGAATCCGCTAGCCTTGGCAAGTGCGTTGAGGAAGATATCGGTTGATCCGGACATCGAGGCGGTGAAGCGTGATGATGTCGCCCAGTTGTTTATCCAGCATCCCGGAAAACAAGCTGAGAGTGCTTTGAGCGGAATGAGCGGTTTGTTTGCGACGCATCCGCCGATTGAAAAGCGTATTCAGATTCTGGAACAATTTTAATGGAAACAGATGGATATATTATTAATCATAATAGGAGCGATTTGTCTGTTGGTTGGGTTTGCCGGTTGTTTTCTGCCGGTCCTTCCCGGACCACCGTTGTCGTATCTGGGGGTGATACTGCTTCATTTTACAAATAGAATACAGTTTACTGTAACCCAACTGGTGATATGGGGTGTGTTGGTTATTGTCGTACAGTTGCTGGACTATCTGACACCAGTGTTGGGCACTAAATACGGTGGAGGCAGTAAATGGGGAAATTGGGGATGTGTCATCGGAACCGTAGCCGGAATATTCCTGTTCCCGCCCTGGGGAATTTTATTCGGTCCGTTTGCCGGAGCAGTGATCGGCGAATTGTTGGGAGGAAAGAAATCAATGGAAGCTTTTAAAGCTGGGATAGGAGCTTTTATCGGATTCTTGTTAAGTGTTGTCGTAAAGATGGCTCTTTGCGGGTATTTTGTTTATTGTTTTATCAGTGCTTTGATATAAAACGAGGACGTTGCTACAGTGATACTTTTGCAACGCCCTCGTTAATTCTTTCTTTGTTTTCTTTTTATTCAGCAGGAGTGCCGCCGGAAGAGATCACTTTACTGCGTTCGATAGATTGCAATGCCAGATAATTGTCTCCGAACTTTTCCAGATTCTCGATTTCTGTTTCGAACTGGTCCAGATGACCTTCTTCTTCTACCACCAGGCCTTCGAATACTTTCTTTGTGGCTGAGTCTGCGTGTTGTGCACATTCGTTGGCCCATGCGTTGTAGTCATCTACGCTACCAGTTTCCATTTCTGCGGCTTTTTCAAGCATAGCTTTAACATCGTGGATCTTTTCTACCGGACCGGAACATTTCATTTCCACTTCACCTTTCAGGAACAAGATGCGTTCGGCGAGGCGTTCTACATGCATCATTTCTGTTATAGCCGTACGTTTGAAAAGGCTGGACAGAAGGTCGTATCCCATATCGTCCAAACGGAAATGGAAATACATGTACTGGTTAACAGCTGTCATTTCATCGGCTACTGCTTTGTTTAGCAGTTCAATACTTTTTTCTCTTTTAAGCATAATCGTTGAGTTTTAAATCTTGTTTTGTAAGACATCTTTATTCTAATGCCGTAAAGTTAACAGTTTCCATGATACAATGGAGGCGGCTTGTGATAATATTTTTTATCTTTGTCATAAATTCTATCAATTAAAACGAAATCTTATGACAAAAATACAGGAATATCTGGCTGCTCTGCCGGAAGATGAGAAAGCATTGTTTATCCCCGTGTTCGGAAGTGTAGATAAATTTTACACGGTGGTATATCTGATAATTCGCAATGAGCATGTGACGGACCAGGAAAAGCCGGAACGCTACGAAGACCGTTTGCAGGTGATTCGGCAGGTGAAAAATAAAGTGGAAGAGCTGGTTTCTTCTTATGGTTTGGACGGAAAAGAGATTGTGGCGGATATCGCCAGTGATTATTTTGAAGATTTTGTCAATTATAAAGAACCGGAACCGGACATAACGAATGAGGAATTTATAGCTATTATCCGGAAATTATAACAAACGGGAATAGTTCGTTTGTTGATACTTATACTTACACGATAATTCTAAACTTGAAATATATGAGAAGCCTAAATCTATGTGCCTTATTCCTGTTGTTGGGAATGAATTGTTTGAATGCACAGATTACTGTGGTGAGGGACAGCAAGCCTGTTTCCCGTATCTTGGTGGAAAAAGGGGAAGCGGTGGATAATCAGGCGGCCCTTTTATTACAGGATTTTGTGAAACGGATAAGCGGCGCCTCCTTGCCCGTAGTGAATGATAAATCGCCCCGGAAAGGAGATATCGTCATAGGTGGGAACGATGTATCCGGACTGACCGAAGACGGTTTTCGTCTGAAGACTGATAATGGCATTGTTTTTATCAGCAGTGGTGGTGATAAAGGAAATATCTATGGTGTAGTAACTTTGTTGGAAGATTATCTGGGAGTTGCTTATTATGGAGCAAACGCCTATACGTTAACAGAACGTTCTACTGTCGTTATTCCGGAATTGGACAGGGCGGAGAATCCGGCTTTCCGTTACCGCCAAAGCCAGTGTTACGCTTTGCGTGAAGACCCGGTTTATAAATTATGGTTCCGCTTCGAAGAACCTTCGGAAGTATTTGCCGGCGGCATGTGGGTACATACATTCGACCGTATCATGCCCTCCGATATATATGGAAAGTCTCATCCGGAATATTATTCCTTTATTAATGGTGAACGCCGTCCCGGAAAAGCCAGCCAATGGTGTCTGACTAATCCGGAAGTATTTGAATTGGCCTCGCAGAAGATTGATTCCATATTTAAGGCGAACCCAGGGAAGAATATGATTTCCGTCAGCCAAAACGATGGTAATTTTACTAACTGCAGTTGTCCGGACTGTAAAGCATTGGATGAACAGGAGGGAGGCCCTTCCGGCAGTCTGATTCATTTTCTGAACAAGTTGGCTGCCCGCTTCCCGGACAAAGAGTTTTCCACGCTGGCTTATCTGTATACGATGCATCCACCTAAGCATGTGAAGCCATTGCCGAATGTGAATATCATGCTGTGCGATATCGATTGCGACCGTGAAGTTCCTTTGACCGACAATGCTTCCGGACAGGATTTTATGAAAGCAATGAAAGGCTGGGCTGCTATTAGTAATAATATATTCGTGTGGGATTACGGGATTAATTTTGATAATTTTGTATCTCCGTTCCCCAATTTCCCGATCCTGCAAAAGAATATCCAATTGTTTAAAGAACATCATGCAACCATGCATTTTTCCCAGATAGGAGGTTCCAAAGGAGGTGATTTCCCGGAGATGCGTGCTTATATGGTTAGTAAGTTGATGTGGAATCCTTACCAGAATGCCGATTCGCTGATGCGTGCTTTCATGGATGGCTATTATGGGGCTGCCTCTCCTTATATTTATCAGTATGAGAAGTTGTTGGAGGGTGGTTTGCTTGCCAGCAAACAGCGTCTTTGGATATACGATTCACCGGTTACGCATAAAGACGGTATGTTGAATGCGAATTGCCGCAAGCGCTATAATGAGTTGTTCGATCAGGCGGAACAGGCAGTAGCCGGCGATCCCATCCTGTTGAAACGTGTGCAGCTGTCCCGTTTGCCGTTACAATATGCCGGACTTGAAATAGCACGCGCCGAAGGAAATCACGATTTGGAAGAAGTCAAAGCTAACCTGGCTTTATTTGAAGAACGTACGCGCGAATTTAATATACCGACCCTGAACGAACGGAATAATCCTCCGGCTGAATATTGCAAATTATATACCGAACGTTATCTGCCTGGTAAAGCAAAGAACTTGGCAAAAGGTGCGAAAGTGATCTGGCTTCAAGAGCCGTCCGGTAAATATAAAACGTTGGGAGAAACCGCCCTGACTGATGAACTGTTCGGTGGAACTACTTTTGTGGAAAGTTGGATCGGATGGGAGGGCATTGACGGTTCGTTTGTCCTTGATCTGGGTAAAGAGACGCCGGTCAGCTCGATAGAAAGCGATTTCCTTCACCAGTTGGGTGCCTGGATATTGCTTCCGAAGAAAGTGACCTATTCCACGTCGTCGGATAATAAAACCTATCAACCGTTTGGTGAAAAGAGTTTGGCGGAAGATCGTTCCGTACAAGTTAAATTCGTGGGTGTGAAGTGTGAAGCCCCTTCTCCCGTGACAACTCGTTACATAAAGGTCGAGATTGAAGGAATCAAGACCTGTCCTTCCTGGCATTATGGGGTAGGTTATCCAGCTTGGTTTTTCTTGGATGAAGTAACTGTTCAATAGGAAAAGACGGTCGGAATTGTGTGAAATAACTTTTTTTGTATGTGGTTTGTATAAGTATATGCTGAATAACAACTACTTTTGCAGTTCGCCCGGAAATGAAAGCCGGAAGAAGATAAAAGAGTAGTTGTTTTTCAGGAATATACGGTATATCGATGAGTTATTTTATAAAGTTGAGGAATTGGTTCACTTCCCAGGAACATTTGTTGTTCTTGTTTGCGTTGCTGTTTATTGTTCCTAATTGTGTGTTGTTCTTTACGGAACCTTTGCCTGTCACAGTTGGAATTGCATCTTTGATATTGCCTTATGCCTTTTGGGTCGGTCTGCTTTTGTTGGCACGCAAACCAGGTATCGTTGTTTGGTGCCTGTTACCGAAAGTTATATTGGACGGGGGACAGCTTGTGCTGCTTTATCTTTTTGGCGAATCGGTGATTGCGGTAGATATGTTTCTGAACCTGACCAGTTCGACCGCATCTGAAGCCAGCGAATTACTTGGAAATATATTTCTTGTCATTATAGGTGTCTTCTTCTTTTATACATTGCCAACTCTGCTGCTGGCTGTCTGGTCTGTCCGGATGAAAAAGAAGCTGACAAACTCTTTCCGAAAAAAATGGGCGGTAAGAAGTCTAGGTGTGTTTATACTGGGGATCATTCTTTGTATGTTAGCTCCGATACAAGGCCATATGGTTTCGCTGAAAAATGATTTCTATCCGGGAAATGCGCTTTACAACCTTTATTTTGCAATCAATAAAGCGGAAAAAAATAGTAATTATCATATTACCTCATCCGATTTTACCTTCCATGCGACAAAGAACGTGCAGACGGAGGGAAAACGTGAAATTTATGTGTTGGTGGTGGGAGAGACGTCTCGTGCGATGGAATGGAGTTTGTATGGCTATGAACGTAAAACGACTCCCCGGATGGAGAAACTGGATGGGTTGGTTCATTTTACCGATGTGGTTACCCAATCCAATAATACTCATAAGAGTGTGCCTATCATTTTGTCTGCCGCCAGTGCTGAAGATTATGGGGTGATTTATGATGAGAAAAGTATTGTGACTGCCTTTAAGGAAGCCGGTTTTCATACGGTTGTAATTGCGAACCAGAATCTGAGCACGTCGATGATCGGTTCGTTTTACCGGGAAGCGGATACATTTATAGATATGAGCCAGTTTAAACCGAAGTCTGCTTATCTGACTTCTTTGCATGACGGTGAATTGCTCCCTTATTTGCAGAAAGAAGTGGATAAGACGGATGGTAATTTGTTTTTTGTGATTCATACTTATGGTTCGCATTTCAACTATCATGAACGTTATCCGAAAGATTTTGCATTTTATACCCCGGATAAAGCGGAAGGAATTCGTGCCTCTTATAAGAAGCAACTGCGTAATTCTTATGATAATTCGATACATTATACCGATTATGTGCTAGGTGAGATTGCGGATATGATGAAAAAAACGGACGCTTGCGTGTCGATGCTTTATCTGAGCGATCACGGGGAAGATATTTTTGACGATGCCCGTGCCCGTTATTTGCATGCGTCTCCAATCCCGACTTATTATCAGTTACATATACCTTATATTATCTGGTTTTCGGAGGCTTACCGGACTACTTATCCGGAGAAATACCAGACGGCAATGACTCATCAGACTCTCCCGATCAGCACGAATAGTGTGTTCCATACCGTATTGGACCTGGCAGGAATACATACGGCAGTTTCCGATTCTACCCTGGCCGTTTCCAATCCGGCTTTTACGGTGCGCGACCGCATGTATCTCGGCGATCATGACGAACCGGTTCCTTTCTGGAAAGTCGGATTGAAGAATGCCGACTTCGAGATGTTGGACAAATGGGGAATTGTTTACGACAAAGATTGATATTTTGATAGAAACTTCTACCTTTGTTTTATGGCAGAACAAAGTGGACACATCACTCTCAAGGTTATTTTAGGTTATCTGTTGTTGGTTGCAATAGCAGTATGTTCTGTCGTATATATCTACCAAATCATCGAGCAGGTTGCCGGTGAGGAAGAACCGGACAGTAAAGCCCGTCAGAAAGTTTATCTCGTAACCAATACATTGTCTTTGCTTTATGAAAGCGAGGCGTTGGGGCAATTGGTCGGTATGCCGCAGAATAATGTGAATCATTTTAACCGGACGCTGAATAAGGCTCACAGCAATATGGACTCCCTGCGTGTCCTGATAACCGACTCCGTTCAGTTGCTAAAGATTGATACGATCGATATGCTTTTGAGGCAGAAACGACTGAATACCCGCCGTCTGCTTGAAACCTGGAAAGAAACGAATACGGAGCATCTTTATACGATTAATATCGAAAAGGTGATTGCCGAACAAGATACGTTTATCGAACAGAAGGAAATAAAAGAACATGTTGTAGTCAAGCAGGATACGATCCTTTCTCAAAAGAAACCCCGTGGCTTTTTCCGCCGTTTGGCAGATGCTTTCTCACCCAGCCGTGAAGACACGAGCATCATTGTCAATACGACCCGCCAGATAGTGACAGACACTTTGGTGAATGTATTCAATCCGGCGGATACCATCGCCAGTGTGTTGAAAAACTTGCAGGACAGTGTTGCAGGGCAGCGTAAATTGTTGGCTGATCAGTTGCTGGAACGTGCTGCCAATCTGCGTTATAATAATAGTATAGTTACCCGTAAGATTAACCAGATTTTGCGCGATATCGAAGAGGAGGAAGTGAATGCTTCGCTGGAACGTATGCAGAACAAACAGAAGATTCTGCGTGAGACTTCCTTGCTGATTGCCGGCATTGCTATTGTTTCTGTTATTATCGTGATTATTTTTATCTTCATGATCACTCGTGATATTTCGAAAAGTAAATATTACAGAATGCAGCTGGAAAAGGCGAAACAATATGCCGAAGACCTGTTGCATAGCCGTGAGAAAATGATGCTGACAATCAGTCATGATATAAGGGCTCCGCTTTCGTCGATCATCGGGTATATAGACCTTTTGCTGCGGAGGCATCCGGATGAAAGGCAACAATATTACCTGGATAATATGTCCGGTTCGGCCAGCCATATCTTGTCTTTGGTCAATGACTTGTTGGATTTCCACCGTCTTGAATCCGGAAAAATGGAGATACAGCGGGTTGCTTTCAGTGTATCGGCTCTATTCAATGAGATATTTACCAGTTTCAGACCGATAGCCGAATCGAAAGATCTGACTTTTGTCTTGAATCTGAAAGAAGAAGGAACGGAAAAGTTATATATCGGTGATCCGATTCGTATCCGTCAGATAGTGGGGAATTTATTGTCGAATGCCCTTAAATTTACCCGTGAAGGACGGGTTGTCATGGTGGTGTCTATCAATGCTCTGGCAGACAACAGTGCACTGCTGAATGTCTTGGTGAGCGATTCCGGTCCGGGTATTCCGCCGGAAGAACAGGAACGTATATTCGGTGAATTTACCCGTCTTTCAGCAACAGAAAAGGCGGAAGGGTTTGGACTGGGCCTATCCATAACCCGGAAGATGACGGTTTTGATGGGAGGAAACCTCTCTTTAAAGAGTGTCGTGGGGCAAGGTTGTGATTTCACAATAGAGCTGCCGCTTACAGTAGCCGATGTGCAGGTGCTTCCTGCTGCGGAAGAGGAAGCCGTGTCTGAACCGGAGCTACCTTCTTTTGCTGGTCGCGATGTATACTGTCTCCTGGTTGATGACGATCCGCTACAACTCGCTCTTACGGAAGAATATTTGCGACAGAACCATGTGGAGGTGAGTAGCTGCACTGACCCCTTCTCTGTTGTTACTTTGTTGCAGAAGACCTCTTTCGATGCTGTCATTACGGATATACAGATGCCGGGAATGGATGGTTATCAATTACTGGAAAGCATACGTAATTCCGGTATTCCGGGAACAGAGAATCTTCCGGTTATAGCCCTTTCCGCCAGCGTGGAGAACGAGCATGACCATTATCTGAAATCCGGTTTCACAGGATTTTTGAATAAGCCTTTTACGGCCCGGCAGTTGATTACCCTGTTAAATAAACTCTTGTCAACAGAACTGGTTGTTACCTCTGATTTCAACTTTGATTCGCTGACAGCCTTTGCTGGTGAGGACAAGGAAGCCTCCGCATCCATCCTGAAAACATTTGTGGAAGAGACAACCAAAAGCAATGCCTTACTCGAAGGTACATTGCAGGATGACGACCGGGAACAATCTGCAAAGATATCTCATAAGATGGTACCGCTGTTTACCATGCTTGGTGCTACCTCATTGGTAGAGAAATTGAGAGTTATCGAAAAGAATGCTACCATTTTACCTGTGGAGGAATGGAAATCGCTGCTTTCGGAAGTAATCGCAGAAGTGAAAAAAATCATCAAACAGGCAATGACCGTTTCGAAGTAAACGGTAGTGGAATAATTCTGTGGAATATCTTTGTGGAATTTTTCCCCAGTTGGGTATCTGTTTTCCCCGTTTTTTTGTCTTTATCTCTCCGTTGTCTAAAACATTTTATCTTCCTTTTCTGTTAAGTAGTAAGAGTTTATGATACATACGAAGACCTTTTGCAGATTCTGGCACGGTATTCGCTTTCATATTTACAGAATCGTAAGTGGACGTTTCTACATTTAAACCGTTTAAAACAAAGAAAGATTATTTCTGAGTATTCTATTTAAGTCTGCGAAACAAAAAAGGCATCTGTTGGGGATGCTTTTTTTGTTTCGTTTCGTTTGTTTGCCTACCTTTGTGCCCATTATTAAAAAAGACCAATTTACACCATGGAACACGAAATGCAACTTAAGTCGGCACGCCTTGAAGTAGTTGATGCGTTAAGAGGTTTTGCCGTTATGGCGATTATGTTTTTGCATAATATCGAGCATTTTAATTTCTACGAATTTCCGGAAACGGCTTCTGCTTTTGTCAGAAGTCTGGATAAGAATGTATGGGATACGTTGTTTTTCCTTTTTGCCGGAAAGGCTTATGCGATTTTCTCGCTGTTGTTCGGATTCAGTTTTTTTATCCAGCATAATAATCAGGCAAAGAAGGGGAAAGATTTCCGGTTGCGTTTTCTGTGGCGGTTGTTCCTGCTTTTCCTGATTGGTTGTTTCAACGGTGCTTTCTTTCCGGGGGATATTCTGGTGCTTTATGCAATTGTCGGGGTCGTACTGATTCTGGTTTGCAGGTGGAGTGATAAGGCTGTGCTCATCACGGCTGTAATCCTGATGCTTCAACCGCTGGAGTGGGGAAAGTTCTTCTATGCTTTAAATAATCCGGAGTATGTTGCTGCTCCGGGACAATGGTTGGTGCATCATAAAAATATGTATCCTTATTTAAGTCAGCCGGATTTTTTGGCGATGGTGAAGTCGAACCTTTGGGACGGACAACTTTTCAGCCTGTTATGGGGATGGGGGCATGGACGTTTCTTCCAGACTGCTTCTTTGTTTTTACTGGGTATGTTGTTAGGACGTTGCCGGTATTTCGCGAATCTGGCAGAAAACCGCCGGTTCTGGCTTCGCACGTTGTTGGTGGGGGTGGTTTGTTTTATTCCGTTATATTATCTGACGGCGGCTTTACCCGATCTGCTGATGAATAAAAGTATGCTTGTTCCGATGAATACGATTATTTCGTCTTTCCGTAATTTCGCATTTATGTGTGTGCTGGTAGCCGGTTTTGTTTTCTTTTGGCAGCAGGTTTCCGGCCATAAGATACTGGGCGGTTTAGTGCCTTATGGAAAAATGAGTTTGACTAATTACCTGACACAGTCTATTGTAGGTACATTTATTTATTTCGGCTATGGCTTAGGACTCTATAAGTATCTGGGAGTTACGGCTAGTTTTGGAGTCGGCATCCTGTTGTTTATCCTTCAGCTGGGGTTCTGCCATTGGTGGTTAAAGAATCATAAACAGGGGCCGTTCGAAGGAGCCTGGCGTAAAGCTACCTGGATTTTTTCCTGATTTTCCGTTAAAATATATATCTTTGTCAGAGGTTTTAATCTAATAAAGTATATGCCGTCAATTCTTATAGTAGAAGATGATATAACTTTCTCTTTGATGCTTACTACCTGGTTGGGTAAAAAAGGTTTCGAAGTGAAAGCACTGAGTTCTGTTTCAGATGCAAAACGTCAGATTGAAAGTGTTCCTTACGATCTGATATTGTCGGACTTGCGTTTGCCGGATGGTGACGGGATCGACTTATTGAAATGGGTCAAAGAGAAATATGCCTCTTTACCGTTGGTCATGATGACGAGTTATGCGGAAATACAGACAGCTGTACAGGCAATAAAACTGGGTGCATCTGATTATATAGCCAAGCCTTTGAACCCGGAAGAGTTATTAGGGAAAATACGTGAATTGGTTAAGACGGCTCCTTCCGAACATCCGGTATCTAAGCCGTCGGAAGCCAGTACTTATATTGAAGGGCAAAGTCCTGCCGCCCGTCAGTTGTTCGACCACGTCCGCTTGGTTGCCCCGACGGATATGTCGGTACTGATCACCGGGGCGAGCGGTACGGGGAAGGAATATATAGCCCGCCGTATCCATGAGCAGAGTAATCGCAGTAAGGCTCCGTTTATCGCAGTCGACTGTGGAGCGATCCCTAAAGATCTGGCGGCATCTGAGTTTTTCGGTCATGTGAAAGGTTCGTTTACCGGGGCGATAGATAATAAGACCGGTGCTTTTGTGGCTGCTCACGGAGGAACGATTTTTCTGGACGAGATCGGTAACCTTACCTACGAAGTGCAGGTACAACTTCTTCGTGCTTTGCAGGAACGTAAAGTGAAGCCGATCGGTACAAATGAAGAGATTGCTATCAATGTCCGGTTGATCTCTGCCACAAACGAGAATCTGCGGACAGCCATCGATAAAGGTGATTTCCGTGAGGATCTTTATCATCGTATCAATGAGTTTACTGTCCGTATCCCGGATTTGAAAGAGCGGAAGGAAGACTTATTGCTTTTTGCGAATAATTTCCTCGATCAGGCGAATGCCGAGCTCCAGAAAGATATTATCGGTTTTGATAACGAGACGATCCGTCTTTTCCAGTCTTATTCATGGCCGGGTAACCTGCGTCAGATGAAGAATGTCATCAAATATGCCACCCTTCTGGCAACCGGCCGGTACATCACCCGTCGTGAACTCCCCGAAGAGTTGACAGAAGCCCCGGAAAAAGACACTCGCATCCTCTTGAAAGACGAAACCCATGAATGCGAACTCATCAAACGCGCTCTCCAGGAATCCGGCAACAACAAAACCCGTGCCGCCCAACTATTGGGAATCGACCGGAAAACGCTTTATAATAAACTGAAGCTTTATAATTTGGATTAGTTGAAATAAAATATTTATTTAATAAAAATCTTAGTATGATAACCGAGCAGAATCTCGTTAACATGCGGCAATGCTATAAACCTATTCTTCTCGGATTTTCTAGATACTGTTTAGAAAATTCGCAGACACTGTTTGCGGATTTTTGTTTTTTACTTAGTTGATCTCATTATCTGAAATTAATGTGTATATCATATTTAGTTATACATCAATATATACCCATTCAAATAGGTTGCAAATAACAACCATATTACGTATGGTATGAAAAGTATTGAGCTGGCTTTGTTTACCTGATAACTCTTCAATGTGTAATTGATAACGAAGATGTCGAGCAACAGGATATTGATAAATCCGATAAGCGGGTTCTGGATATAAAAGAAACTGATGCTCCAGGTGAAATTGAAAAATAGCTGAAAGATAAATGCTTTGATGAAGAACCTTCTTCGCTCTATGGTCGAGTTGATAAGTAGTCCGATGGATAATCCCATGCATACATAGATAATACTCCACGCAATCGGGAAAACAATATTCGGAGGAGTTACCGCCGGTTTGATAAGGGTTGGATACCAGTTCTTTATTGCGTCAGCCTGGAAATAGCTGGCGGAAAACCCTACAAGGAAACAAACTAGGATAGGGATAATAATATTCAATGCTTTTCTCATGATTTTTCGTTTTTCTTATTGAATAACAATAGGAACTTCGCTCTTGTTGTCTGAAAGTAGAAAGTTTTTGTGATATATGATATGGATGGGATATCTACTCTGTTTTCTGCTGCTCCTGAAAATTAAAGGGTGAACTCTTTATTTTAAGTTAAAATATTAGCTGTTAATACTCTTTGGTATAGTATTTTGTTTATTTTTGTGTTTCGAAGGATTTGTATAATCTTAGTCTCTTTGGAATATGAATATAGAAGTGTTATCCGGAATCGCCCCGAGGCTATATGAATTAGTAGCTCCACTAGTTATGAGTTGCAGCGTTTTGCGACAGAATAATAATTATCCTTTCAAAACATCAAAACATTATTTATGGTTTGTCGCTATGGAAAGAGACACGGTGATAGGGTTTATACCCGTTGAAATCAAAAGTACCTGTGTCGTTATTAATAACTATTATGTGAAAGGAGAGGACAACGCGGTATTGGCATCCCTGATCGATGCTGTTTTGGAACATTTCAAAAATATTTCGGTTGTCCGGGCCGTTGCCCATACCCGGCATAAAGAGCTCTTTGCTTCAGCTCATTTTTTCGTAACTCAAGAATGGAAACTATATAATAAAATGGAGTATAGATGTGATGATGAGAGAGAAGCTCAATGTGTACGAAGCAGTACAAGTTCGGTTGGATAAGATATTTTCCGACTTCGACAACGTATACGTCTCCTTTTCCGGAGGTAAAGACAGTGGTGTTTTGCTGAATTTATGTATTGACTACATACGCGAACATCGCCTGAAACGGAAACTGGGAGTCTTTCACATGGACTATGAGGTACAGTACCGGGAAACCACTTCCTATGTAGATCGTGTATTGTCTTCCAATTCCGATATCCTGGAGGTCTACCGGGTGTGCGTCCCTTTTAAGGTTCCTACATGTACTTCGATGTTCCAGAACTACTGGCGCCCGTGGGACAGGGAGTTGCAGGATTTATGGGTGAATAAGATGCCCGAAAACTCGCTTTGTGTGGAGGACTTCTCGTTTTATGATGAGAATATGTGGGATTACCAGTTTCAGTTAAAGTTTGCGGAATGGTTGCATGAAAAAAAGGATGCCGGACGCACCTGTTGCCTGATAGGAATACGGACACAGGAAAGTTTCAACAGATGGCGGGCTATCCATATAAAGAATAAAGTGCAGACTTACCGCCGGCTGAAATGGGTTCACCAGCTGGCACCACGTATATATAATGCTTATCCTATATTCGATTGGAAAACAAAAGATATATGGATTGCCAACGGCAGGTTCGGTTGGGATTATAATCACTTGTACGATTTGTTTTACCAGGCAGGAGTCCCGTTAGAAATGCAGAGAGTGGCAAGCCCTTTTATCTCCCAGGCCATAGCCAGCCTGAAATTATACCGGGCAATAGACCCGGATATGTGGGGGAAGATGATCGGGCGTGTTAACGGAGTCGGTTTCGCCGGGTTGTATGGCGGCACTTCCGCACTGGGATGGCAGTCTGTCAAATTGCCGCAGGGAATGACCTGGAAGTCCTATATGGAATTTCTATTGGGAACTTTGCCGGAGAAGACACGGGAAGGATATTTACAGAAACTCTCCGTCAGCATAAAATTCTGGCGTGAAAAAGGTGGTTGCCTGGCAGAAAGTACCATCGAGAAGCTGATACAGGCAGGAATCCCGATACGGGTTGAAGGCCGTACAAATTACAAGACGATAAAGAAACCGGTTCGGATGGAATATCTGGATGATATCGATATTCCGGAATTCCGCGAACTCCCAACCTATAAGCGTGTCTGTATCTGCATATTGAAGAATGACTACTATTGTAAATATATGGGCTTCTCACTGAATATTCATGAGAGGAAACAAAAGGAAGACATATTAAAACTTTATAACTCTGAATTATATGGAGGAATATACTAGTCCAGTGTACAAGGTAAGGGCTGTCCCTGTGGAAAAGGTGGTAGCCAACAGCTATAACCCCAATGTCGTAGCGCCCCCGGAAATGAAACTGCTGGAAGTCTCTATCTGGGAAGACGGATTTACTTCCCCGTGTGTATGCTACTATATTCCGGAGGAAGACATCTATGAACTGGTCGACGGCTATCACCGCTATATGGTGATGAAGACATCAAAACGTATCTATGAGCGTGAACGCGGCTTGCTCCCCGTCACTGTCATCGAAAAAGACCTCTCCAACAGAATGGCTTCGACCATCCGTCATAACAGGGCACGTGGCACCCACAATATTGAATTAATGAGCCATATCGTCTCCGAGCTCTCCAAATGCGGCATGTCTGATGCCTGGATACAACGTAATATCGGTATGGACAGAGATGAAATATTGCGTTTGAAACAAATATCAGGTTTGGCGGAATTATTCTCTAATAAGGAGTTTAGCTTGTCGGAAGAGTAATAGTTATATGGTTTTAAGGCTTTTAGGATGATGGAATGGTGTTTATAGTAGAGTTTTTGCATATTTGATAATTACTATGTATCTTTGCCGCATGTTAAACAAACTATTTAAATCGGATTTGGTGTAGTAAACAATCTGTATTCCTTGTACAGGTTGTCCTTTTGTTTATTCTCGGGTAATTCTATCCGGGCATAATTCCTATTGTATTAATTCAATTTTAATCAGTGTATAATGATGACGGCATTGTTATGCTTTCACGGGTATACTATATACATAAAGAAATGAGTAACGAAAATAAAACAATTCACGAATTCGATTTTAATTTAATCTGCGAATACTTTTTAAATACAGAACGTCAGGGGCCCGGAAGTCCTGAAGTGACTCTTAAAGCATTGGGCTTTATAGACAACCTTACCGATCAATCCCTTATCGCCGATTTGGGTTGTGGTACAGGAGGCCAGACATTGGTATTGGCACAGCATGCACCGGGACATATTACCGGTCTTGACTTTTTTCCGGGATTCATCGACAGGTTCAACAGTAATGCCAGAGGGCTGAATCTCCAGGATAGAGTGAAGGGAATCGTCGGTTCGATGGACAACCTTCCTTTCGGAGAGGGAGAGTTAGACCTGATCTGGTCGGAAGGTGCCATTTATAATATAGGCTTTGAACGCGGACTGAACGAATGGCGCAAATATCTGAAAACAGGAGGATATATCGCCGTTTCTGAAAGTGCCTGGTTTACTGAAGAACGTCCGGCAGAGATTCATGATTTCTGGATGGAAGCTTATCCGCAAATAGATACGATACCCAATCAGGTTGCCCTGATACAAAAGGCCGGGTATCTTCCTGTCGCTTCTTTTATTTTACCTGAAACTTGCTGGACAGACCATTATTTTGCACCGTTGGTTAAAGCCCGGGAAAAGTTTCTGGCCAAATATCCGGGAAATAAAACTGCCGAAGAACTTGTCGCGATGTCACATCACGAAGAGGAGTTATACCGCAAGTATAAAGGGTTTTACGGCTATGTATTTTATATCGCTAAAAAGATAACGCTATGATTCGTTTAAATATGTATGGTTGGAATGACCGGTTGAACCAACTAAAACAAGAATCGGCATATAATACATTGTCTCACGGACGGATAGCCATCGTGCATCGTACCTGTTACGAGGTTGTATCCGAAAGCGGACTGTACCAATGCGAGTTGACGGGAAATATGATGTATGGGAAATCTGACTTTGAACTGCCCTGTACAGGCGATTGGGTATTGTTTCAACCATTCGACGATAGCAAAGGCATTATCGTCGGTATGTTACCTCGTGAACGGACTTTATACCGCAAGAGAAATGGAACGGTAGCCGGAAAACAGGCAATTGCTTCGTATGTTGACAAGGCGTTTATCGTGCAGAGTCTCGATGATAATTTCAATATGCGCAGGGTGGAACGTTTCATGGTTCAGATATTGGAAGAAAACATCCATCCTGTATTGATACTCAATAAGGCTGATTTGCCTTTTGATAAACAGGAGACAGAGGAAGCAATCAGGCACCTTACCTGTAGGATGCCGGTGTTCTTCACAAGTATCCATCACCCTGAAACGGTCTCCCGGTTACGGGATTCCATATCGGAAGGCGAAACGGTTGTCTTTGTCGGTTCTTCGGGAGTAGGGAAGAGTTCTCTTGTTAATGCGCTTTGTGAAAGGTCGGTGCTGCAGACGTCGGATATAAGTCAGTCCACCGGAAAAGGACGGCATACTTCCACCCGGCGAGAAATGGTCTTGATGGACAGTTCTGGTGTTTTAATCGACACTCCGGGTATCCGTGAGTTTGGATTGACTGTAGATAATCCCGATTCATTAGCCGAAATGCTGGAAATCTCCAACTATGCAGAATCGTGCCGTTTCAAGGATTGTACACATACCAATGAACCCGGTTGTGCTGTTCTGGAAGCAGTTGCAGAAGGTTCGCTGGACATCAAAGTGTATGAAAGCTATCTGAAACTAAAGCGTGAAGCCTGGCATTTCTCCGCTTCCGAGCATGAAAAACGTAAAAAGGAAAAATCCTTTACAAAGCTCGTGGAAGAGGTGAAGAGGCGCAAGGCTGATTCCTGATTTTATATTTATGGTGCAGGTGTCTTCGGATTCCTGCACCGTATTATATTTGAATCGTCCATTTTGATAACAGTAGACACGATATTCATCACATTTCGTTTAGTCGACATTAGTTCCAAAAAGTTCTTCCTGATTTATATCTAATGGCATTCCGCAACTTTGGCAATATCTCTTTTCTATTTCCAACTCCATAATTAACTATTCGAATTATATAATGCAAATATAGAGAAGATATATCCAAAGAGGTTGTCTTGTGTTGCTGTCATATTGTGAATTAGTATCTTTTTTGAGATAATTACTTTAGAATAGGATAAGTTTTATTCTGCCAATAAAATGATAAGTGTGCATTTTTGTTTTGTGTATAAAACAAAAATAGACTTTCTGGCGAGTGGAAAAGTCTTACTTGTTATATCAACGGATGCAACAACTATTTGCATAAGACGTACAGTGGATAACCAATTAACCTATTCTTTTTTTTGTAAATGCCGATCTTTATTGCGTACTTTGCGTAAAAGGTATTACTTCAATCAGATGAATTATGGCAAAGCTTTATCCTATCGGTATACAGAATTTTGAGAGTCTTCGTCAGGACGGATATATCTATGTTGACAAAACAGAGCTGATTTATCAATTAGTGAAAACTGGACGCTATTATTTTCTGAGTCGTCCACGCCGTTTTGGGAAAAGCTTGCTTATTTCTACCTTGGAAGCTTATTTTCTGGGGAAAAAGGAGTTATTTGAAGGGTTGGCTATCGAAAAGCTGGAAAAAGATTGGTTGGAATATCCTGTACTTCACTTAGATTTGAATGCTGAAAAATTCGATAGTCCTGAACGTCTCGATGCTTTGTTAAGCAATCAGTTGACACAGTGGGAAGATCTTTATGGCCGTGGAAAAGATGAAACAACACTTTCGCTTCGCTTTAAAGGAGTAATCCGAAGGGCAGCCAAACAGACCGGGCAACGTGTTGTAATTTTGATTGACGAATACGATAAGCCAATGTTACAGGCATTGGATAATGATGAACTGCAAGAGATATATCGTGATACTTTGAAAGCTTTTTATGGTGTGATGAAGAGTATGGACGGGGATATCAAGTTTGCTTTCTTAACAGGGGTAACCAAGTTTGGGAAAGTGAGTGTGTTCAGCGATCTGAATAATTTGGACGATATTTCGATGAAAGGACCTTTTGCTTCTATTTGCGGCATTACAGAAGAGGAATTGCACGAATATTTTGATGAAGATATTAAAGCGCTTGCTTCATCTCTTTCCTTAACAAATGAAGAAGCTTGTACTGAATTAAAAGGATGTTATGACGGTTATCATTTTGTGCCGAATGGTCCCGGTATGTATAATCCTTTCAGTTTACTTAATACCTTCAAGTATTTGCAGTTTGGTAGTTACTGGTTTGAAACAGGTACACCAACCTATCTGGTAAAATTGTTAAAACACTCTCATTATAACTTGTATAACATGGCGCATACGGAAACGGATGCCGATGTCTTGAATAGCATTGACTCCACATCTGTTAATCCAATACCCGTGATTTATCAGAGTGGATATCTGACAATCAAAGGATATGATCGTGAATTTGGTATTTATCGTCTGGGATTTCCTAATCGTGAAGTGGAGGAGGGCTTTATGAAATATTTGCTTCCTTTCTATGCCAATACGGATAAAGTCGATTCTTCTTTCCATATTCAGAAGTTTGTTCGTGAGATACGTTCCGGTGATTATGATTCCTTCTTCCGCCGTCTGCAAAGTTTTTTTGCCGATACTCCTTATGAGTTGGTTCGTGATTTGGAGTTACATTATCAGAATGTCCTGTTTATTGTGTTCAAATTGATTGGTTTCTATGTAAAAGCAGAATACCATACTTCGGAAGGCCGTATCGACCTGGTATTGCAAACGGATCGTTTTATTTACTTGATGGAATTCAAACTGAATGGAACAGCAGACGAGGCTCTACGCCAGATCAATGAAAAAGGCTATGCGCTTCCTTTTGCATCCGATCCCCGCCAATTATTTAAGATAGGAGTGAATTTTAGTGCAAAGACTCGCAATATAGAGGAGTGGAAAGTAGAGTAATGATTAATAAGGCATTATCTGTGTGAGTAGATTTAGTTATAAAGTTCACTATATTACTGTAAAATCCTATGAATACATCTTTTTTGATAAAGAAGGACAAAATCCCAACCCTTTTATAAAAAAAACTATTCTTTTTGTTAAATTAGTATTATTATTTTTATAACTGTTGTACATATTTTTTCTATCTTGCATCAAAATTGGAATATTATAAAATGAGCAATTTAATAGAAGATAATCTCTTGCAGTTAAGTGTACAAGATATATACTCAACTCTAGTGGCTTTAAATCAAAATAGTGATGATATATATTGTTATGAATATCATGATAGTATAAAATCTTTATGTCATCATGATAATGTGAAAGCTAAAGAACTTTTTTATTCCATCATTGAGGGGAAAATATTTACAGGTCTTTTGGTTGATATTTCGGTATTGATACTATTAGAAATAGCAGAGAGTGATTTTGAATGGGCATATAAGGAAGCAAGGTTTACAATAGAAATTAATAGAGAGATTTCGATTCGAGTATTATCTTACTTAAAATATAGTTCTGGAATACAACTAGAGGAGGCCTTTTCCTATGTAGAAAGTAAAGGAGATATCTTTATTTTGAAAGATTATATATTATTTTATTCTCAAATTTTGAATAACCTTTATTGTAGTGAAAAGCAACAAAATAAGTGCTTTCAATACTTTGTGTCAATACTTAATTCGCATTCAGATGAAAAAGTGGAACGAGAAATATTTTTTAGTTTAGCATCTTTATCAGGATATGAGCAAGAGAGATTTGATTTATATATCAATCATTTTATAAGTAAAGATTTTGCAATAGAGCAGATGGATAAATACTTTTGTAGATTTAAAAGTATTCATTACATTTTTGATCTAATTATTTCACTATCTTGTTTTATTAGGGATAAAGGAGAAAAACCTGATATACATATATTTGCTCAATCTTTATGTTCTTTTCAAAGAAAAAACGAAGAAGAAACAAATAATGGGATATTATGGATGCTTACACAGAATGACCCCGAAATACGAATGGATGCAGTACATCTAATAATTGACAGTCAATACAATATAAATAACTTAAATTTAACTGTCCTGAATGAATTAGAGCAACTTAGAGCTCTTGAAGTATTGTTGTGGAATTGGCTTGCTGATTATAAGAAAAGACTAAAGTTAGTATTACAGCTATGGAACTCTTCGTATAAAAATGTTATTACATATTTGCAGCAATGTTTATCTTATTATGTTAGTTATTGCTATTATGGTTCATTATATGAAGATATAAAAAACTATGGCGTGTCAGATTTTTTTTTAGAACCTATAAATAATAGCTTAAAAGAGCAAAAGGCTATTATTGCAGAAAAAGAAAAGATAAATGAACTTAATTCTTGTGTGAATGATAGCAAAATGAGAAAACTATATTTTAAATTAGAAGGGGAGGAGCACTCAAAATTATTACAACATAGCAATGAAGATCTTTTTTTTAAGCTCATACATACAGTACAGATAGTTAGAGGTACAGGATGGCAAATAGGCCAGAAAGATATCTCCCTTTTGGGGAAAGTATCAACATCAATGACAGTTAATATGCAAGTCTATCGTTTCCCATATCTTATAGAAAGATATTATAATAAATTTATAAGTCGATTTTGATAATGAATATTAAATCAATTATTATATCAGATTATTTAAGTTCCTTAAAGGAAGATAGTGAACTTGATGTTATATTTCCATTACTTCTTGAGGCAATGGGGTTTTCTGTTTTGTCCAAACCTAAAGAAACAAAAGGTTATCAGCAATATGGAAAAGATATTATTGCTGTAGGTATAGATGAAGATGGAATAAAAAAGCGATTTTATTTTGAATTAAAAGGAGGTGAAGATAGAAATATTAATTCACATGTGTTTAATAAACAAGATGGTATTGTTGAATCACTTCGTGAAGCTAAGTATGTTGATTATTCTTTTTCTAATAAACGCTATGAAAATCTGCCTCTTAAGGTTGTTGTCGTTCACAATGGAGAACTAAAATCAGATGTGCAACAATTATTTAATGAATTTTTGGATAAAGAAATTAGACAGTCAGGTAAGGTTGAAGCAGAACGATGGGGGTTATCTGAACTTACACAATTGTTTGATAAGTTTTTGTTTGGACCATATTTGTTGACTGATGAAAAACAGGTTCAACTTTTCAATAAAGTAATTATTAACTTGAATGCATATGAAAATGAAGTTAATAGTGATTTTGAAAATTTGTTAGATTCTATATTGCAAAAATCAATAAAATGTTTTACAAAATATAACAGAAAGAATATACTAGTATTCCAGACTATAAAATTAATTAGTTTTATTATATATTCTGAATCTGAATTTACTTATAACAATTTACTTATTGCAAAAAAATATTTGACATGTTTAGTTATGAAATTTTGGTATTGGATACTAAAAAATAAATTGGATATTCCTAATAAATACTCAAAACATATAAATGAAATAATAGGTTTCTATATTTTTGTTATTAGTAAATATTTAGAGAAACTATCTAAATTTTCGCTTGTTTATGGTGGATTTTATTATGAAAAAGGTGGTCGCTATGAATCGATTGGATACAATATTCGAACATTTGATTATATAGACTATTTAATAGCTCTTTTAGGAGACTCTACTGATAGCATAAAGGAATATACTAAATATATTACTAATGTGATTACAGCAAATCCTGTTTTGTATTCTCCCATACTAGATATACAAGTTAATACAATAGTTCTAATACTAAATCTTTATATAAAAGCTAACGATTTTGTAAATGCTAAATTCTATTTGAAAGAAGTCTTAATTTATCTCCAATGGATAAAGTGTCATTTTGATTATTTACCAGATGCTAATAACGATATTGAAAATGTAATTAAATTAAAAGTAACAGGTAAAAAACCTATATATTATAGTGATTCTACTTCTCCAATGTTAGCAATTCTACTTGAATATACAGCTATTTTAGATATGGAAGAGGAATATATAATTATTAGAGATCTTGTTATTGAGAAAAATATAGATTTAGGTCTATTTATTCCATATTATAGCATAAAAGAAGATTTTCTTGCAGATAAGGAGAATGATTTAGAAGAACAACTTTTTTCTAAAAGGTTCTTTAATGATGGTTTTCAAAAAACAATAATGCTTAAAAATTTGGATGAAAAAAAACTTACATTTGAAGAATATAAACAATTTATATTAGTTCAAAAAGAGGAATTTGTCTATGAATATCGAACAAAGAAAGCTGGGTATGGTTTTTTAATAGATATTGCTCATATCTATTTTAGAACTCCTTTTTTTCCTGATAAGTGGAGGTGTAATATTGATTAAATGATTATAAACACTATGATGACTGTCAAAAAAATATGGATTTACTTTTTTGACTTAAAAATATTTTATAATTTTGTTTCAAAATAGGAGAGTATTTCTGAACAGAGCTTTTACTATCGTGGACAATTTCTTGACTTATGCTACATGGTGCATAAGGATGACCGTTCTGATTAGACAAGAGTTTGGGAGGAATTCCTCTAGTAATAGAGAGCCTGATACCAATATGTCTAAGAAGGTAACGAGTAATTCTTTCTTTGGTTTCATACTTGTTAAGAAATTAATGATGTGAACTATTTGCAAAGATACGGATATTATTCTATCTATAAGGGGTGAGGTTTTTATATGACCTTGGACAGTTCACCTTGTAAAGCTATTAAAGACCCCGAGTAAGAATACTCTCCTTTTCTTTAAATTTATGGACAAAAAAGGAAATTGGTTCAAAATAAAAAAATATAGTCATATTGGACAACCTTTATCTTATAGCCAAAAGCATGATGTTGAATCATACATAAGAAATAAAGATAAGGTTGCTCAACATGCTTTCTTCCCTCTGATTCGAAGAGTAATGAAGAAGTATCGATATGTCTCTAAAGGTGATACTCAACATAAAGTAAAAAGAGCAAAATGTCGTTTTATATCTTATGCAACACATTTGGATTCTGCAATATATTCTTTTTACGCCCAACAAATTTCAAATTACTATGAACAGTTTCTTGTTCAAAATAATTTAGCAGATAATATTATCGCCTATCGAACTTTATCATGTAAAGATAGAAAAGGGAATAAGTGTAATATAGATTATGCTAAAGAGGTATTTTGTTTTATAAATGAGAAACTTGTTTTTGAAGATGTTGCTGTTATTGTTTTTGATATTAAAGGTTTCTTTGATAACTTGGATCATAAATTGCTTAAGTATTCATGGAAAAAGATATGTCAATTGGATTCTATGGATGCAGCAAGCTATGCGATCTATAAGAATATTATAAAATACTCATATGTAGAAGAAAATAAATTATTTGATTTATTCAAAGATAAGATTATTTGTCAAACTCCAACCGGTATAAGATCAAAGAAGATAAAGAAAAAAAAATATTTGCGTGATAAAAAAGCTATTGCTTTTTGTGAAAGAGTCGATATTGGTATTATTAGGGAAGCCAATTTAATACGGAAAGGTAATTTTGATTATGAAAATCAGAGATATACTCATAGAGGGATTCCGCAAGGATTACCCATAAGTGCTGTTTTAGCAAATATTTATATGAACTATTTTGACAAAAATATATCTGAAGATATAGCGACATTTGGTGGTTTATATAGACGATATTCTGATGATATAATAATTGTATGCCCTATAAAGTATGGTGTCTTTTGGAAAAATTATATAATTGATCAAATACAATCTGTCAAACTAACAATAGAAGAAAGAAAAACAAATTTGTTTAATTTTAGGAAGTTGGAGAATGGATTAAATATTTGTGAACATGAGAATTTGGGAACTAATAAACAACTTGAATATTTAGGCTTTTCTTATGATGGAAATAGAATATTAATCAAAAATAGTGGATTAGGAGCATACTATTATAAGATGCAGAGAAATACAGAAAGATGTATATATTTTTCTATTCATAATCATAATAAAAAAAATAGAGGTAAACTTTTTGAAAATAAGTTAGTATACCGATTTACAAAATTAGGTTCTCGAAAACATCGTATATTTGTCCGATCAAAATCAAAGCCTTATTATTTTTATGATTCGAAGAGGAGATCTTTAGGTAATTATTGGAGTTATGTTAATAAATCTGCTAAAATAATGAATAGCCCAAATATTCTATCACAATTGAGGAGAAATAAAGCCAAATTGAAATTAAAGATATTAGCTGCTAGGTCTATTTTACCTGATGTTATCTGTAGGCGCGAACGTGATACATTAATTAAGTATGGACGTTTGTTCTAATTTTAAACAACAATGACATTTTTCGTGTTCTTCTTTCTATATTTACTATATGTTGTAATATTAAATGTGTTAGTGAATAAAAGAAATGAACCCTATGAAGTCATGAAATAACAAATTGTATTCGTAAAGCTTTAGGTGTGAAGTTCTAAGACTTAAATTCTATTTTATAGAAGGAATGTGAATGATAATGTTATTCTCTATTAAACCGGAATTTATGATAAATTTCATAGCTAAGAAAAAATATGAATATCGAAAATCTATTTTTATGAATGATGAGATCATTTTGGGCATTGTGTATGATAGTTGAAGAATTGACTATTAAAGATGTTTTAATGAATTAATCTTAGACTAAAAGTTATTTGATGAATAATTCATTGTACGAGATTGGATTTATATAATTCAAATTGGAACATATATCATTATGTGATAATCCGATAGATCCTTATGAAAAATGAATTTCATTTGTTTCTCCTCAATCTTTTTTGAAATATCGATAATTTGTTTGAAGAGTTGGAACCAGAATTTATATCCTTTTGACATTCTGTTAATTCATATACTCTTTCTTTGCTATATATAGAGGTAAAGGACAGTTCAAAAGCATTTATCCCCTCAATCCGGAGTTTAATAATGACGGATTGAGGGGATTTTCTTTTTGGTGCTGACATTTGGATAGCTGCAAATACAATCATCGCAATGTTTTTAGAGTAGGTAACAAAGATAGGACAAAACTTGCTGCAATCTGTTATATGAAAACAAACTGTCTGGAAATACCTTCCAGCTTTCTGAAAGGTGTATTACCCCCGTTTTATGAGATAATCACGAAGAAAATTCCCTTATATTCTGCAATGTTAAAAAATTCATTGTGATGATCAACCCAATTCATTGTGATAACTGCATGAAGTCATTGTGATGACTTCCCCAAGGCATTATGATGATCGGGAAGAATCATTGCAATGAATTTGTGTAAAGGTGGAAATGAGGGTAAGAAATGATGGTGAAAGATGTGATTTTCTTTCTGAAACAGGATTTTTGAGAGATAGTGTGGTTAGCGGAAACCACGAAAATCGAACAATCTGCAAGCCCTGAATGTTTATCTTTATCTTTTTGATTAATAACGATAAAGAAGGAATGAGTTATGAGAAATAAAGATTTTTGCAGGCTGATGCTCGAGCAGGAAAAGCAGAAGCGTAGTAATAGGGATGAAAGCACTGCCGATCTGTATCGTGCTACCCGAAATCATTTTGCTGCATTCATTCGTGAAGGAGGAAAGAGCGGGTTGCTGGGGGATGTGACGCAGGATGTTGTGCAGGAGTTTGTCTTGTATTTGAAAGGAAAGAAACTGCGTGTGAATTCGGTGAATAGTTATATTAGTAATCTACGGGCGATGTACAACCGTGCTTGCCGGGGGTGGAAAGGGCGGCCTGAGGAACGGCCGTTCGAGGGGATGCAGTTACAACGGGAGGAAACCGTTAAACGGGCTGTTCCGGTGGAAGTGATTAAGCAGATGGCTGCACTCGATCTGGAAGAGGAACCGGAGAAAAAGCTGGCGGTGGATATGGCCCTGTTTTCTTTTTTAGCTTGCGGTATGCCTTTTGCGGATATCGTTCGTTTGAGCGGGGAGAACCTGGTTGAAGAGGGAAAAGTGTTGTCGTATCGCCGGCAAAAAACAGGTGCACTGATCGAGATGGAAGTTTCGGAGCCTATGCAGTTACTGATTAATCGTTACAGGCGGGCGGATTCCAAATATCTTTTTCCAGTGTTACAGGAGGGAGCTACGCATGAACAGTATAAACAATGTCTGGCACAGGAAAATCAATATCTGGCAGATGTGCAGGTCTTATTGGGTTTATCTGCAAAGTTGACGACCTATGTTTTTCGCCATAGCTGGGCATCTGCGGCTTATCATCTGGGTATACCGATCGCTATCATCAGCCAAGCCCTGGGGCATTCTTCCGAGAAAATGACACGCATTTACTTGTCTGCTTTTGATGCAGGTAAGGTAGGAGAAGCAAATAAAAGGGTTTCTGAAGGTGTGAAGGAACTGATGGCTGCATAAATTATCCTTATTTATATAATAAGGTAATTTCCTCTCTTTTTGTTTCATATCCAAGCCTTTACAATTTGTGGATTTCGCAAAAGAGTTTGAATGCTCTGCAAACATAGGAAGAATCTTATGGAAAAACAAAGCTTTTGGGTAAAATCCTAAAAAAAACATATAGAATTTGTATTAATTAACCTAGTTCCCTGCTTGTGACCTTTAAATCATAATTTTCAAAGAATAAGACATAAGGCGGGTGAAGACTGCTGTCTTATTAATATCCGTTTGAAAAAAACTGTTATCATTTTTACATGTTTTTACTCCACAAAATATTGAAATAAGACATCAATCCAAAATATCCCAGGGGCAAAACTCATTAAATCCCACTTAAAACCGAGGTGCTTTTTATCCTTTTCCTTATTATATAAATAAGGAAGCTATTTAGAGGTCGAACGGATAATCAAAGGCTAGTATTGATATAATATATGTATAGGATAAAAATACCATATTGTCAAATCCCGTTGAAACGGATCTTTCTGTTGCTGGTTTACTGTTTGCTAAAGACAGGTGTGACTGCGCAGACAACGACTTATCATAAGGCGGAGTCCTTTTTATTTTCTTTTAAAGAGAACAGCGATATGTTCCTGGCTGATTATGGCGACAATGCTTACCAACTGGAACGGATGGGGCGATTACTCGATGCTTCCCGCAACCGTTTGCTGAAAGGCAACTCCCACCTTTTAATCGTTTCGCATGTGGATGCCTATACCGGTGAAGAAGAGTCGGTGATCAACGAAGCTTCCCTGCGCGCGAACCGTATTCGTGCCTATCTGAAGATCCGTTTCGATATTCCTCACGAATGTGTTGCTTTTTATATCGACCATAGTGGCAGTTACCGTGACCGGGTGCATGTGTATGAGGTGTATAAGCCGCTTCCGTGGTTTGCCAATACCTCGATCCATTACAGTGAGAGCCGTTACCCGGTTGCGATAAAAGCGGCGATCGACCGATATGGTGCCGTTCCTTATGTCGACCTGTACCGTCGTGGAGAGAAGGGAGGTTATGACCGTGAAGTGTATCGTATAGACGATCCTCTTTTTGACCGGACGGAACTGGAAGATTACCGGCTGGCATCGGTTGCGGATACCTTGCGGGTAAAAACAGAGCATAAGATAATTGTACCGGAAGAAACAAGAGTGACACCGGTGGAACAGCCTGTCGTTGCAGGGAAAACGGAACGCAAAGCTGCATATCTTGCCGTCAAAACCAACCTGCTTCCGTGGTGCACTGTTGTCCCTTCGGTGCGTCTGGGAACCGGCGAAACAAAGATAGAAGCCGGATCTTTTATGCCGAATCTGGCACTGGAATGCTTTTTTGCCGACCGTTGGTCGATCGCCGTATCAGGCATGTATTCCGATTTCTCTTATAAGAATAAGGTACGCGACCACTGGTCTGTCTCTTCTTTTTCCATCGAACCCCGTGTGTGGCCATTGCGTCCGGGTGAGTTTGCATGGCTTTATACCGGATTGTTCGGCGAGTACGGCGATTTTGACATACGGGGCAGTGCGATCGATCCGGATAAGGATACTCTCTATGGTCGGACCGGTCGTTTCTGGACGGCAGGAGCCAGTGTTGGTTGTCTGATTCCTTTCGGGAAAGGTTTCTGTATGGAGGCTGGGGTGCGGGCAGGTTATCGTTCGGTGTCGGAGGGAAAGAAATACCGTTACGATAAAGTAGATGACAAAAATTATCTGGAAACCCGTTTTTCGTCGACAGGTTTTATGATTGGGTTGAATGTCAGCTTGGTATATCGTTTTCAAATCAGATAAGGAAAGGGGGGAATATGGGTAAACATAAAAACGATAGAATAAAGAAATGGGTAATATACCTTGTCGGCGTTTTAGCCTTGTCGGCATGTACTTATCATACGCCGGATGAAGACTGGGAGAAAAACGGGAGGGTACGCTTGCTTCTCGATTGGCAAACCCGGGCACAACCTTCGGTCATGACTTACCATTTCTATAAAGATGGCACAGGTAGTCCCGTTGTGCGGCGTGGGGATGCCTTAAGATATGAAGGAACACTTCCGGCGGGATATTATAAAGTGGTTGTTTGTAATACCGACTGTGAGAATGTTTTGCTGGAGACGGAAAACGGATATGACGGGGCTTGTGGGAGGGCCCGGCAGGTATCTTCCCTGAAATCGTCACCGGTCTTGATCGCACAACCGGGTAATTTGTACAGTACCGGTTGTGAACAAGTCGATATCGGGGGCGAAGAAATTGCGGTACGGGAGTTAAGTCCTGCCAGTCTGGTTCGTAGGCTGGAGCTGAATATAAAGATCACAAGCGGAGAGACGGGTGAGGTGGTTCAATGTGAAACACTGACCGGGCGGCTCACCGGTCTATCTCCGGGCGTATATCTTTCAAGTGGCAAACCTTTTTCCGGTACGTCTGCCTTTATGGTATTCGAGCCTGAGCTAACCTCTTCCGGGGTGTATACCACGATACAGAATCTGTTCAGTCTGCCAGAAAAGAATGCTGGTTACAGTCCGGTCAGTCTCCTGTTGGATATGGAACTGGCGGACGGAAAAGAAGTTTCCACCTCCAACGCCTTTGCCAGCCGGGGCAACCGTACGTATCGGGGCTTACTTCACCGGTAGTGTAGGAGATATGCCGGCAGAGGCTTCCTTCTCTACGGCAGCCCCTTCGTTTGAAGCGACCTACGTGGTAGGGGATGACGGCAGTTTGTCCCCTTGCTGCGTGAATGGGAACGGAGAGCAAACGGCGGGTACAGCCAAAGGTTTGAGTGTCAGGGGAGGTGTGTACGATTTCTATGCAGTCTCCCCGGCACGACCGCTATTGCAAGGGAATGACGGTTTCTATAAGATAACCGGTATTCCTCACAAGGAGGATGTAATGACTTCCTTTGTCCGTGGTGTGACTGTGACGAAGACTGCCCGACAAGTGACGCTTCGAACTTTTAGCCGGAAATGTGCGATGTTGGTATTCAATGTGGCTCCTTCACCCGGTAATGCCCTTCCTTTCGATCGGTTATATGGAACTTCTCTGGTAATAAAGAAGATATCTTCTTCGGGTGCTGCCCTGCTGGCAGGTACGGATACCGGCATTCCTCCTACTGGAGACGGCGCCGGAGCGGATGCGGAAGTTACATTTGCCACAGAAGAATTTGAACCGGTCGAGCCTGGTTCTGATCCGGATAACTGCGGATTGAACAAAACAAAAGGTGTCGTCCTTCCCAAAGACAACCAGCCTTTCGATGTGGAGATAACTGTGGTAAGAGACAATGAGACAGCGATCCTCAGGGCTACTATCGACCGGAATATCTCTTTCGACGAAGGTAGGCGGTATATTTTTACCCTCGAAGTGAAGAATAATGAAAGTAGCCTGATAATGAGGGCGCTCGATTGGAATGTGATCGTTTTTGAAGATGGGAATGTGGGAGGCCCCGATACTCCTTATCCCGACCCTGATATTAACGAAGGAATAGGCACAACCATTACTGTTGCCCGATGGACGGAAATACTCTGGAGCGGCAACGGAAATATCGGTGGAGATAGTTGAACGAATATAGATTAAAAAAGAAATATAATGAAACGAGTAAGTAAAACAAGGCTGTTTGCACTGTTGTTTCTGCTGGTGGCAGGCGGTTGTACGGAGACGGATGTGGAAGAAGATAATATTCCGCTTCATGCCCTGAAAGAAGTGGATGCCGGGTTTATCCTGAATGTGCTGGCTAACCGGACTCCTGTTACCCGTAGCATCACCTTTACTCCCGACGGTACGCTCGAGTCGGATACGCTGGCTGTAGGTGCAGAGGACTCAGTACGAACGAAAGCTGCTGCTCCGTTGTCAGAAATGCAGGAAAGCCAGATCGCTAGCCTGTGGGTCGGGCAGTATGATGTAGAAACGGGTATGCGTTTGTTCAACCAGTATATCCCTTCTATGACCGGTACAACAGTCAATCTGAAACTGAAACAGAGTCAGACTGGCAGCAGGAGTCGTGTCTATTTCGTGTCGAATGCCGGTGACCTGGGGGCGATAGCTACTGAAGCAATCTTGAAAAAACATACATTGGCTTATACGTCTACGGCCGAGGGATTACCTGACAATAATTTATGTAAAATGATGGGATATTGGGAAGGTGAAGTGGCGGCCGGTGGTGTAAGAAATATAATGGTGGAATTGACCCGCCTTATCGCTGCGATTACGTTTACTTATTCAACAAGTGCTGATTTTACATTTAGGCCTACTTCCTTAGTTTTGAAAAATGCCCCGACCGTATCGCAGGTGGAAGCGCCAACGGAACAGTTGACAACAGGAGGGATCAGTTATAATACATATACGGGTACGGTTAACCAGACAGGCGCTACTACCTATTGGTATCTGCCGGAGAATATGGCGGGTACTGTCATTGATGCAAACGCTGTCGATTCGGAGAAAAAGAAGACCGGTAGAGGGGTAACGAATGCAACCTGTATCGAGCTGACAGGAACAGCCGTACAAGGAGGTGTGACGTATGGGGATGTTACTTTCCGGTTTTATCCGGGGAGTGATAAGAACAATTACGATATTGTGCGTAACTCCCGTTACACGATGAATGTTACTTTGATAGGTATAGATGTTTCGGACGAGCGTATAACCGTCGGTGAGATACCCCCTATCGAAGTCGATCCTACTGAAATGCCTGCTAAAAAAGGGGGTGAAAAAGAGATACAGATCACAGCCCGTCCGGGTCAGCCGTGGGTGTTCGACATGCCTGCTTGGTTGTCCGCCTTGCTGGATAGCCAAAATATTCCTTCGGGTGCAACCATTACGCATCAGGGGCCTGCCAATGTGATGTTTAGAGCTGTAGAAGCGAATCCAAGAGCAGAAAGCAGGTCTGTTTCTTTTAATATTGAAGTCAATGGAGTCGATCAGGAGATAATGATCGTTCAGGCGGGTTCTATCCTGACAAAAGGAAATGATATTACACTGGATGCGGAAGCCGGTTCTGAAGGGGCTTCTTCTTTTACGGCTACCGAAGGTTTGCAGTGGTTGGCTTCTTTAAGTGGTGATGGCTGGTTGGACTGGTCTGCATCTAATCCGGGTTCTTCGGGAACTGAAGCACAGGACGAAGCGCAACCGCTAAAAGTAAAAACTACTGCCGTTAATCCGCGAGCACAGGTGCGTAGCGGTAAAATCACGGTGAAAGCTGGTGCTTCGGTGGGAGATGCCGGTTATACAAATCTGAAACAGGAGATCGTTGTCGAACAGATGGGGGCTGTGGTAAGTAGCTCTACTGTTAATATGAATGCGGAGGTAGCAA
Source organism: Parabacteroides caecihominis (assembly GCF_023656785.1). Classification (NCBI taxonomy): domain Bacteria; kingdom Pseudomonadati; phylum Bacteroidota; class Bacteroidia; order Bacteroidales; family Tannerellaceae; genus Parabacteroides; species Parabacteroides caecihominis. The sequence goes on along the minus strand of NZ_JAMOKS010000008.1, from coordinate 7,917 downwards.
GTAATCAGTTATCGGCATTTACTGCCACAGCCGGTTTGGACTGGGCGGCCAGTATAACGAATGGGGATTGGTTCACACTCACTGGAACAACGTCAGGTTATCCGACAACAGGTAGTATTCAGAACATAACTTTTGATGTTTCTTTAAATCTGTTATCAACCTCACGGACCGGTGAAATCTCTATTCGTGCGGGTGATGTGATTGATGGTCCAATAGGAACGATCACCATAAACCAGGATGCTTCGGAATTTAGTACAACTAATGCAACTACAACAATAGATGCTGCGGCTACTGCTGCTTCAACCGGTTCGGTTACTGCTACTACCGGTTTGGCATGGACTATATCTCCGGAAACAGATAATGGAATAACCGTGAGTCCAACCAGTGGAATGGGTAATGCTGCATTAACGTTTATGGCTTCCGTCAATACCGGTGCAGAACGTGTGGGTTCATTTACTGTGGCAGTAACAGGAACAAACCCAGTGCGTACAGTTACGGTTACGGCTACACAAGTAGCAGAAATCCCGGCTTGTGTTGGTAACCTCCAAGTTTGTAAGACAGATGGCGGTTTGATGAATTTTAATTCAGCTAACAATATTTATTGTAGTAGCTTGGTTGCGGAAGGGCATAGTGATTGGCGTTTACCTACAAGGGGAGAACTAGGTACTATATTTACTTATAGACTTTCGTTACAATCCGTAATTGGCTTTACTCCGTTCAGAACAGATTACTACCACTGGAGTAGTACTCCTGGTGGTAACTACGATCGTTGGATTCGGATCTTTACTAATGGTCTTGAAGGCAGTGATTTAGACGGTAACAGCAACATTGCTCGCTGTGTCCGGATTAGATAATCCAAGGCTGTCGTAAAATTATTGAAATAAAAATAAATAAGGCACATAACTATTAAATACGACATATTATGAATAAAGCAGATTTAGTGAATAAGCTAGCAATAAAAATGCATATAACTCAGACCCAGTCGCGAGAGTTTCTAAACACCTTTCAGGATGTGTTGACCGAAGCGATTAAGCAGGATAACCCTGTTATGCTTCAAGGTTTCGGAAGTTTTACTCCCTGGATACAAAAAGAACGTGAAGGACGAAACCCGAAAACAGGTATTTCCTGTGTGATACCGCCACGTACAAGTGTCAAGTTCAAACCTGGAAAGTTTTTGCTAAGGGATTTGAACGCCTGAATACGAATAGCATGGAGATACAGAGGTGATTAGCCTTATAGAAATCGCTTTTGTGCCTCCATGTTTCTGTTTTTGATTTTCCCCTCAATTAGTATTAACGCCTATTAGATACATCATGAAGAAACAAAACAAATTAGAAGCCTTATTCCCCAACGGAAAACTCCCAGACGTAAACGAGTTTAACCGCAGTCTTGATAAAATGTCGAAGGAAGGTCGTAACCATTTGCTAGAAAAGATTTACAAAATTGCATTTACTGTATGGTCAACCTTGCCTAAAAAACATCAGAAGTTTATCGAAGAGGTAATCGTCCATGATCGCCAGTCATATGTTGATTTCATCATTGAAAAAACAGTGATGACCTGTCTCCGTTACCCCCTCCAGTTTCCCGTCTTGTTTATCCGGATGCTCCATTTAACGGAAGTAGTAGAGCGTACTGCGCAAACTTCAATAAATCATTTATCGATGTCTGTTCTTATCTGTTTCCTAATTTGCGGCAAGATCGGCACGCTTGCCGGACATATCAGTAAAGGAGGGTTTACTTGCGAAGAGGTACTGGTGTTGGCGGGGAAGGTGAGGGTGGGGGAGTTTTCTGCTTTTTTTAGTAAAACAGTATAATTATGGTGGAATTTAATTTGTACAAAAAAATAGAAGGTTTCTATCTGCCATAAAACACAAGATGTGAATGAGAGTTGATCTATATTGTTAGTATCTTTGTTCCACCAACAATAATCTAAAATCTAAGACAGATATGATAATAGATAGCATGAGTATTGAGGAAATGCAAAAGGAAGTCAAAAAAGATATTGATTCATTATATACAAAAATATATTATTTGTTTGCAGAAAATCGACGTTTTTTCGTTAAATCAAAGAAATTTCCAATATATAAAATATTTAGTTGGAAGTCTCGCGTAACACAGATTGAGTGGAATATTATTATATTAGCTAGAAAGAAAAAAGAACAAACCATTCCTAAAATAATTCCTTATGTAAGATATCAATCCTACGGAACGGGAATTTTCTATGTTCGACGAATGGAAGAGGGGGTTATGACAATAACTTTTACTCCACATTGTATCAGACGTTATCGTGAAAGATATTTGAAAGATGATAAATGTAAATTTTCTGTGGATGAAGTTTTTTGTCATTTATTCAGGAATACTGAATTACCCACCTATTATTATCCACCGGAAGAGAATAAGTTTGTTATGCATATCGATCAAGGAATTGTCCTGGGTGAATATGTAGGTGATAAAACTCAACTCTTAGCAAAGACCTTTGTCTCAAAGGATATGTTGTTTGAGAAACAGATGGAAGAAGATAATTTTTCGATTGATATAAAAAATCTAGTTATGAATTCAGAAAGATATAGAAATAACAGTTGTTTGCCGTTAGCTGTCAATAAATATACAGGAGATGTAGATGAGATTTTTTATCGGGATTTTAATGTTTAGGGATAGGGGCTATAGGTTATAGTTTTTGAAATTTAATTTATAATTGTATCCTAATCATACCAAAATGCGGATTGGTATATACATATCAAGTATCCCGAAATTTTTATTAAATTAATATTGTTAAATTGGAACTAATGGGATAGATTTACTTGAACGTTTAATTGCTAAAGAATTAGGAAGTATTGTATTTTTACTATGTAATAAAAGCTCTCTACCTTGTTTCTTTTCTTGAACACTATACGCTAAATTAAATCTATATAGTTGAAAATGGTTATATAAATCACAAATTTCTTGAACATTATCATATGATAAAATCCATTTTACTATAGGCATATTTGTTAAAAAATCAGCTAACTCTACATGATTTTGATGAGTGTAAGAGTTTAAATATAACTCATAGCCATGTATGTAATAAGGCGGATCTAAGTATAATAGATAATTTTCTTTTGCGTGTTCAGGTAAGGCATCAATTTGTTTTAATAGATTTAAAGCATCCTCGTTTTTTACTATTATTTGAGTCTTTCTACTTATTATTTTTTTAAGTTTAGATCTTAATAGAGTTTTGTTGTATCTTACATCAATTTTATATGTTGCTATATTTTGTTTTTCTTGAGTATTTCCTCCAATTGGACCAGCACTTAATATACCAGATCTATTACATCTATTTAAGAAAAATGTAGCAAATCCTAATTCAATGGAGAATTGTTGGTTTCTATTTATAAATATATTTTTCTGTTGATACCATTCATTAAGATTAATATCTGTACTTTCAAAAATTTCCATAAATTCATCAGAATGATTTATTAAACTATTCCAAAATGAAAATACAGGAATACTAGCGTCATTAATAATAATCTTGTTGACATCATCATTAAAAAGAAGGTTTAATGCAGCACCTGCACCTCCTGCGTAAGGCTCTACATATATAATATCTTGCATATGATTAACAGTAATAAATTCTTTAAAAAAAGAACTCATTACAGATTTGCCTCCAGGATACCTTAAAGGTGTATTAGTTATCATTAGTTATTCCTCTTCTTTATGAATATCTAAAATTTCTTCAAATAAAGGAAACAAGAAATTCCAGAAAGAATTTATAAACTGTCTATTTATAGTGTAGTTATCGCTTCCATGAATATATCCATTCAGTGTATCAAGACTATACATGTGATTAGCATCAAGCAGGATTGTAACGGCTTTTTTAGATTTTGATTGACTGATTTTATCTTTTATGAAATCTAGTCGTCCGCTAAGTTTTACATTTTTAAAATCACATTTGAATTTTGTTGAAATAGCAGATTCCCATCCTTTTCCTACAATATAATTTCTTACTGCAATATCTAAGAATATTCTAATAGATGCTGCTGCAATATTAGGATAGGATTTTACAGGTAATTTTTTCAATTCAAGAAATAAAGAATGTAGTCGATAATCGACTGTTGTTAACGAATAAATAGACGGGATAACATTTTTTCTATTAGGATCATCGATAGGTAGTGCAAGCTCAGATTGATTCTCTTTTTTTATTTGATTCTTATTGTCTGAATTAGAATTTTTATTATCTTTTTTATCTGAGATATTAGAGTCTTTTTCCTGTGGATTTTCTTTCATTTCTACAATAGGAAGTTCCTCTAAAATCTTATTGATATCTTCATTTGTATTTAACTGACGAGAATCCAGTCTGTTGGAATCCTTTTTAGGAAGTAACATACGTTTTATTAAAACACTTAAAGAATCAAGAAAACTTTCATATTTAGCATTTAAAATAATATTAGTTCCAGAAAAATAAAAGCCCATTTTTTTTTGAACAAAATCTTTACATATAAAACGTTCTAATGTCGATATAGGGAAACGTTTTGATTTTGCTTCTGTAAGTTCTTCTGTGGTTAATCTGTTGCCAAAATCTGCAAATAATTCCTTAAATTTTAATACACATATAGCATTGTTTAATTCACTTTCTGTTACATCTGTATATTCTTTTATGACTTCGATATCTTTGTTAAACTTTTCATATAAATCTCCAATCCATTTAAGATAATTTTCTCTAACCCATTTTTTTTGATTACTACTAGGGGTATGTCTTTGGTTTATATACCATATAGCATCTTCAAAAGAAGGCGCTATTGCGACAGGAATTTTTTCTATTAATGATGGTTTTATTTTTTTAGAAAGTAATTCCATGCTTCTTTTAATAGATTTAGGAGCTTTAGTTGGATCTAATAACAATTTGAGGACAGCAACTCTTCTATTCCCTTCAGCAACATAAAAACGATTATTTTCTCTATTTTGCCACACAACAATAGGATCAGCTGGAATGAACGATTTTTCAACAATAGATTGAGCTAAATCGATGAAACTAGTTTTGTCAGCTTCTTTTATCAGCATACCTTCTATAAAATCTCTTAGATAAATATAAGAATCGGATGGATCAAGTCGTGGGTTTTCATCCCATAACCGTAATTGATTTACAGATCGATCATATCTTCTATTGAGCCAACTATAGTCTTTATTCATAAGTATATCCCATTATTTCTATAGACAAAAGTAATTATAATTGAATAAAAGGCAAAACTTTGTACGCAGTTTTCAATTTGTAATAGATAAATTTATTAGAAAAAGGTCATTTTATTGTGATATCTACATAGATTTTGATTTTTGTGTTACTATCAAGTCTATTAAAATCTCATTAAGGGCAGTCTATGGACAGTAGAAAAACTATTTTGAATAGTATATCGAATTGTTTGTGGACAATGGATGTACGGCTCGGAAAGCATGGTAATGACTATTTTATCTTGTCGGTTATCTCCAATGGGAGATATACGTTGTTGAAAATGTAAACAGTTATGGATGATATTAATTGAGGCAGACAATTAAAACGATTGGAAAAAGACTAAGTTATATACGACTATGCGAATTTCTATAAATTATGTTGTAATGTCTGTTTTGATTATTATATTTACCGCAAAATATACGGAGAATATGAATGCTATCTACATTTGGCAACAAACAGACTGGCCCAACTTTACTTGGGATGATGCAAAGCTATCCTATAAATTAGGTAAGGTACGAGGGCTACAAGGTAAACTTGTAGGTAAAATGAGTGCGTTAGGCTTTGATCTGAAAAATAGTGCAATACTTGATACATTGACGGCTGATATCACCAAATCTTCAGAAATTGAGGGAGAAATATTGAATAGTGATCAGGTACGTTCTTCTGTAGCTCGTCATTTGGGTATAGAAACTGAAGGGCTACCTGAAGCTGATCGTTATGTCGATGGAGTAGTGCAGCTAATGATGGATGCGACTCAAAATTATATGAAGCCGTTAACGGATGAACGTCTTTTTAACTGGCATGCAGCGTTGTTTCCAACAGGTAGAAGTGGCATGTATAAAATTACGGTTGCAGATTGGAGGCAAGGTGTAGAACCTATGCAGGTTATATCGGGTGCGATGGGAAAAGAGAAAGTTCATTATCAAGCTCCTGATTCGGATAATATACCTTTCCAAATGAAATTGTTTTTGGATTGGGTGAATGATGATCAGAAGATAGATCCGGTTTTAAAAGCTGCTATTGCTCATTTGTGGTTTGTGACTATCCATCCGTTCGATGACGGAAATGGACGTATAGCTCGTACTATAATGGATTTATTCTTAGCCCGTGCCGATGAAATGCCACATCGTTTTTATAGTATGTCGGCAGAGATACGTAAACAGCGTAAAGGTTATTACGAGATATTGGAGAAAACACAAAAAGGTGGTGTAGATATAACGGGGTGGCTTGAATGGTTTCTTGATTGTTTGGAAGCGGCATTGGTCAATACTGAAAAATCAATCAGTACGGTTTTACAGAAAGCGGCTTTCTGGGATAGGTATCGGTTAGTCTCCATGAATGAACGGCAAATAAAAATGGTGAATTTGCTTTGGGATGGTTTTGATGGAAAATTAACCTCTTCTAAATGGGGTAAGATTACAAAATGTTCTGCTGATACGGCTTTACGTGATATACAGGATTTGATGACAAAAGGTGTGTTGCATAAAACGGATGAAGGTGGAAGAAGTACCAATTATGAACTTGTAATGTGATTGTTTGCGGAGATTAATGTCTGTATTTACCGTATAATATGCGGAGAATATAAGTGCTAATCTCCGCATACAGTGTACTGGCATCACTTGTTTTCTATAAATGACTTATATTCTGTTATTCGATACCCTCTCGGGTATTTATTACGTGATTATATTAAAAAGAGTACCCGAAGGGGTATCAGATTTGTTAAGAGAAGTCATTAAATAACCTAAATCTATCCCTAAGAATCTCACGTAATAATCATTATTTCCCTGATAAACGTTAAATAAGAACCTGTACCTATCGGTGTGATAGTTCGTGAAAAATGGTGTTTTAAGATTTTGGATGTTCCTAAAGTCTTATTATATACTGTTTTACACGATGCTACCGCGCCGATCTTTGCATATATTCCTACCTGTACCTTTGTATCGTTCCCCTGGAAACAGTAGTATTAATCATTAAAATAAAAAAGCTATGACACTGAAATTTAGAAAGGTGCAGCGCAAGGTTCTTAGCGGTGACGATAAGGACAAGGTGAAGACTTATGCGATGGCACGGTCGTCGAACTATTGCGATATGGATAAGTTGTGTGAATTGATCTCCAGCCGCTCGGCGATGTCGAGTGCTGATGTGAAGGCAATACTCGATTCGTTAAACTGGGCGATGAGCCTGGAGCTTCGTTCGGGTAGTATTGTACAGGTGGGTGAGTTCGGTAGTTTTCGTCTTTCGATTCGTTCGAAAGGGGCGGAGACGGCAGATGCTTTCAATGCTTCCCTGATAAAAAAGGCACGGGTGATATTCTTGCCGGGGACTAGTCTACGGTGGATGAGTGAGATCGTGAAGTTTGAAGAGGATGAAGACACGAAACCTAAAAAAGAAGAAAATCCGGATGATGACAGACCGGTGATTGAATAATTAAAAATGGTAAATAGGGGATTACCTGATTGAAAGAGAAAGGGGGGACGTATGAAAAAAGTTTCCTTTATTTTAGGAAAGAAAATGTTTTTTTGGTCCTAAAATAAAGGAAAACTTATGAGGAAAGAGGTTCTCAAATCGCTGATTGCTATTAAGCAAGTGAAAGGTAGTGTAAAATAAACTGTGTCACGCATTATTTTTCTCTATAAAACTCATCGGTCGGGGAACGGCCATCGCCAAGGGGCGAGACCACCCGTCCCGACGAGCGTAAAATTACAATAATTTAA
>NZ_JAMOKS010000079.1:0-5777 GCF_023656785.1 Parabacteroides caecihominis | reverse complement strand
GAGGGGACGATGGTGCCGCGGATGGTGGGCGACCAACGCATCTGCGGCGTGGCGATATGATAGCCTTCGGTCGCGGCGGCGATGCATTCATCCAGAAAGAGATTCACCAAAAAGGCGTATTCCTGCTGAGTGATGGCAAAAGGCAACCGGGAGATACGGGCGATGATATCGCCGATACCCAAACGACCCAACGAAAGAGCACGCAGGTAGTAAAAAGGACCGACGGGCTTCTTCAAGGCGTTGCGGTAAGCATAAGCGCGGAGGATTGTCTTCATAATGTGGGGAGTTGTTCTTGGATACAACGGATGGGGTAAGCGTATACATTACCGTCCAGCGCCGATGTAGTACTTGCGAAATAATCAGTAACATAAAACGCTGTAGACCTGCCTGATTCTTTAAGATCGGATGTCCAATAATAGCAGTTTTTACCCCTATCTTTAGAAGTAGCATCTATGCCACTAATCTTACCTACTGCTGGCAAAACGAACTTATCGTTTTGCTTAGAAACCCACTTGCCATTCTTTTGATATTCTTTATTCTCATTTATCTCAGCTACGACACCATCCCAATCAACAGGAGTAGGGACACGCCAACCAACAGGACATGGCTGGTTTTTACGAGGCCAAGCATCATCACTAATACTCAATTCCGGAGAGATACCCGCAGCCGCAGTCGGCCTATAATCCTTATGCCATGTATAATCGATGAAACCAGCACTTAGAATCAATTTATTCTGATAAGTACCCGTATTTGAACATGCTTCTGTATAAATTGGGTAATCCGCTACTTTTGTATACTTTACTGTTGCCGGAGAAGTAGCACAATAAAACGGGACGTTTCTCCCCCACTGATACAAATACCCCAAAACAGCATCATCTGCCGTATCCTCTGTTATTTTATCTACCGTAGTCAAATCTGTAGAACCACCAACATTTACCGGTGCCCAAAACTGTCCTTTGTACTCTACGGCTTCCAAATCCGTACCCGGATAAGTAACCACATGCCGTACCAAAATCGTATCACATTCCACCTCGCTCCCTCCGTTATGTACCAATAACATCGCTTTACGAGTTACGCCGCCATCAAATTTATTGAAAGTAACCTGAAAACTGTTCCTGTAGCTATGATCCGCTTTCGTCACGATCTCTGTGTTGCCGACCTGTTCCACTTTCAGCCAATCGCCTTTCGTGGTCCAGCTATCCGTATGGCTGTCGTAGTATTTCACACGGACACCGGGCGCAAAGGGACAGGTCGCTTCAAAGGTGATTTTGCCGTCCTGCGTGTAATAGACATCATACGCTTTTGCGACGTCACTAATCAGGTTCGGGGTTCCGTTGCCATCGATATTCGCAATCTCCGGCACCTCCGTCTGGTCCGGCTTCACGTTGACCGTATCCACCGCATCCCATTCAGAGACGGCGATGTTGAAGGCGATATCCGTCTGGCCGGGAGCCTTTACGATACGTACCAGGTAACGGTGGTTGCCTTCTACCGGGAAGGCGTTGCCCTCCTTATCCACGAAAGGGATTTGTCGCGTGATCTCCGTGCCACGGAACGTCCCTTTGATCTCCAAAGCGGTCGGGGCATGCTCCGTGTCGCTGTTCGGATAAGTGTACAGGGTGTGCCAGGCGTATTGGAGGGTGGCGGCTTTCGCATCGTCGGCTGTGGTGACGGAGACGGCTTCCGGTTCCTGCGTCGGGTCGGTGGCGATGTCTTTAGTGGTCGGCTTGCCGTAGAGGATTTCCGTGCCGATGCCGGTGATAGGCGCCCAGTCGCTGGTGGTCACTACTTCGGGCGTCATGTCCGGTTTCGGCACCACGAAGGCGGTGGGCTGGGCATGCAAGAGGCGCGCAGAGGTCAGGAAGAAGCTGTTTTCGGGGCCGGTGGCGGCGTTATCGAGGATGGTGCCCGCAGCGTAGGCTTCGTTGGTGATGTCGATACGGGCCACCAGGCGTTGCAGCACAAAGGAGAGCGCGTTGGTTTCCTCTTTCTTCAGTTCCTTGCGGATGTCACCGTACATGACGAAGGCGTTGCGGGCTGCCTTATCGGTTTCAGCGGAACCGGGGAGGCAGGCGGGCATCGTGGCGGCATGGAGGGCGACGCTGTCGCAGAGGCCCTGCCAGGTGACGATCTGGTTGTAGTCGTAATCGGCCGGGAGGTTGGCGATGGCGATGATGTCCGCCACATAACCGCCGCCGGCTGTCAGGGCAACGGTGGCCTCGTAGCCGTCATCGGGAGTGCCGGAAAGGTAGACGGCGTTCGGATGGTCGGTGGCGGCCACGTCAGGGTCGGTCACGCCGTCGGGGACGGGCGGGTAGACCTGGAAGCCGTCTTCGGCGGTATGGACGAAGAAGGCGAGGCGGTCGATGCGTTTCTCTTCCTTGCCCGAGGTGAAGGGGCCCTCCAGGGCGCGGGTGGCTACACCCGAAGAGAGCCGGACGGAGAGGCGCAGGCCGGAGTTCGGGCCGGTTGGGCGTCGACGCCGGAGATGTCTTTCTCGGCGCATGCGGCGAGGAAGAGGGAGAAGAGGAGGAATATGTATTGTTTCATATTAATTGTTATACATTATTGTAATATGTATCTGTATGTCCCGAAGGGACTGACTGTGAATAGCCCCCGGTAAAACCGGGGGGGTATTATCGGGATGAATCCTGTGAGCCCGGAAAGGGTTCAACCATTGCGTGTTGTTCGCCCCCTACAGGGACGCACCATCCGGCGGATATCCTAATCCCCCGGCTTCACCGGGGGCTATTCACAATTACCCCCTTCGGGGGATAAGAGAGCTTGCAGCGAAGACGCCGACGCTAATTACGGCACCGGGGTTGCTTCGATACCGGCCTGGTAGATGGTCAGGACGATGGTCGGGTTGTCTGCACCCGTTGGATCATCCGTGCCATCGGCTTTGTGGTTACATTTGATTGTGACCGTGGCACTGCGGGCGGGGGCACCGGCTCCGGCTACTCCTCCCGTTTCCGTTTGGGCGGCGGCGGAGATTTTCAGGACCATGCTGCCGCTGCCTGCGGTGATGGCGGCATCGGTGGCGTCGGAGGCATTGCTGAAAGAGAGCCAGTCGGCGGCGTCGGCTGTAACACCTGCCCCTACTCCATTCACCGCGGTGACTTTCCAGTTGTCGTTGGTGATGAAGCGGACGCCCTGAGCGGAGGCGGCAGAGGCAAAGTCGATATGGTTGCCGGTTACATGGCTGTCGTCCAGGGTGATGACCGGGGTGGTCGACAACTTGGTTACGGCGATGGTGTACTCGGTGTCGCCGACGGTCAGGATGACATTGCCCGTGCGGACGCTGGCGCTGTCGTTGGCGGTCGTGCCGATTTCGATGATGGCGTCGCCTGTGCCACTCATGACACGGCGGTCGAGTTTATTCAGCGAATAGGCATCCAGCCAGTTACGGTATTCCGTATCGGCTACGTCGTGGATACGCCAGGTGCCGTTGGTGGTTAGCTTGATGCGGTAGGGTTCCTTCGTGTAGTTCTCTTTCGGGAAGGTTACCGTGTAATGCTCTGTATCAGCGCCTTGTGCCAATGCTACAAAACCGGCACCAGGCGTATAACCATCTGCGGTTGCAAGTGTTGCCGTCACTGCCGCTCCCTCCTGCACGACAACCAGGTCACGGTAGATCGTTTCGTCCTGGCGGTCATAGAGACGGATTGTTCCGGTGCGGCGTATGCTGTCATTCGCTGTCAACGATACTTTGAAGGCTTTACATTGTTTGTTCAATACTGGGCCGTCGGTGATCTTGATCCAGGTGGAGTCAATGCGGTCGACACTGAGCGACCATTCCTGGGTGGTGGCGGTGCTGTCTACTTCGATTTCGATATCATTGTAGGGATCATTTGCCAAGAAAGTCGGTGCACCTCCGCCGGGTAACATCAGCGTATCGGCCTTTTCGGTAGTACCGACATTGTTAGTCGTTCCGTCGGTCGGACGGCTGACGATCTGATAGGTTGCGGCATCTTTTGCCGACAATTTTCCGATATTTACATTCGTTGCCGCTCCCGCTTTCTGCGTCACGATCAGCGTCTGCATGATGGAAGGACGTTGCACGTTACGGAATACCAGCGTTCCGCGGCGTTCCTTATTATAAGGGTTCGCCTCCTGCGGTTTTACGGTGGTCAGGGTACCGACAGGGAGGTCGGCGGTGATATTCGTAGTCGTGTCGATCCATTCGGCGTTGTAGCCTTTTAAGAGTTGCCATTCGCTGATCGCTTCCACTTTAACGTTGACGGGGACAGACGCATCGCCGCCACGGGCTGCCGGGATGTTCAACTGCTGCCCGGGGCCGGGGGTGACATCCACTAGCGGAAATTCCACACAGCTCAGTTTGATCGTACCTTCCGACATTTCGTAATCGACGGTGTCACCGATCAGCCAGTCCTGGACGGTGATGGTCGCTTTCAGCGTTGTCGGGTCGAGGTCGTTGATCTTGATCAGGTACTGGTTGTTGGGTTTTACGATCACGGCGTCTTTCGTGCGGTCGGCATTGTTTTTATACAGGTAGACATTGTAGACTACACCGGCACCGGTCTTCTTCGTTTTACCATAAAGGGTCAGGTAGAAGCGATCGGCTTCGGCGCCCTCACCGTCGGCTCCGCCACCGTTGTTCAGGTCCGGATAGAGGTAGAAGACGCTCGCGGCACGGCCGTTGTTGGCGTTCGGGTAGCGGGTGAAGTCGAACTTGTTCATCGACGGGATCAGGGCGTCAGCAGGAGTAGTATAGACGTACTCGCTGTTTTTCATCGCCTTGAAATTAGTTGCCTTGTTGACCAGGGCGGACGGGTGGACGTTGTTCAGTTCGATGCTTTCGATCACCAGGTCGCTCGTCTCGGCATAGTTCTCGATGTCGAAGCGGGCGACGATGCGTTTGAGGTTGACTGCGCGACCGGTCACGGTGCTGCCGATACCCAGTGTATAGCCGCCTCCGTCGGTTGGGGTCGATGCAGCGGCATCGGTGATCTCTATCGAATCGACCGCCGTCATGATCAGCGGACAGGCCAGTTGGCCGGCGGTGGTCAGGAGGTTCGTTTTCATTTCGAGGAACTGGGCTTCGGTGGATTCGCCCAGTTTCAGTTTGTCCAGGTCGTGCTGGCCGATGGCGTTGGCGACGAAATAGATTTTCTTCTTTCCCAGGCCGCTCAGTTGGATCTGGGCGATTTTGTCGGTCGCGTCAACAGCCAGGTCACCGCCACCCACCTTGAACTCTTCGGCAAAGACGGTCTTTGTGGAGTCGTAAGGGGTATCGGCATGTTGGTCGAAGACATAGACCGAGAGGCTGTCGAGAGTGGATTCGGCAACCGAAGCCGGCAGCTTATCCAGAGGGTTGGGGTCCGCCTTACTCAGGGGGACGCTTCCACGGGCAAAGTCTTTCAGAGAGAAGCCGAAGGCCGTCTTGCATGATTCCGGTTTAAGGCCGCCTGCGCCGCCACTGTCAATCTCATCGTCCGAGCAGCCTGCTAATAATAGGGCTGCTAACGCATACATTAAATACTTTGTTCTCATAACACAATTTGTTTAAATTAATACTGAGTGTTTATTTAATTTTCAATTCTCAATTTTCAATTTTCAATTCTCACATCGCTCCCCCGATCGTCCCCCCGTCCTCCCAGTCGCTGATACCCGTGAAGAGGACGGAGATCTTGTCGCCGTCGATTTGGAGGGTGATGGAGAACTCCTGACGGATGTTGCGGGAAAAGGGGATGCTCATTTCACGGAAGAACTCCGAGAGGTTCACTTCACGGATCAGCGGGCGGTCACCCGACCAG
>NZ_JAMOKS010000078.1:0-6173 GCF_023656785.1 Parabacteroides caecihominis | reverse complement strand
TATCCAAAGAAGACAATCCAACAGCAAACTATCAGATCGATTTACCTGTATATTTTGCCAAACTAAGTTTTTCAAAATATCAATACTAGTGGCATTATTAACGTAGTTCACATAGGACTAGGTTAAGAAACCGATTGCAAATATAGTATTTTTCGCAAAAACAACATACTTTAATGCAAAAATTAATAAAATAAGGCTATAAATTACTTCTTTCTTGCAGAGAAAAGCCCCTTTATCTTCTTAAAAGACCTAGTCCTATGTGAACTATGTTAAAAAAAATAGCCCAAAGAGAGCACTAAACACTTTTTGGTTATGGTGAATGTCCCGAAGGGACTAACTGTGAATAGCTCCCGGTGAAGCCGGGGGATTCGGATATCCGCCAAACACCATGTCCCTGAAAGGGGCGAATAACGACAACAAGCTATGATTGAACACCTTCGGGGCTCACTGGAGGGAAACCACTATTCCTCCGGCTTCACCGGAGGCTATTCATAATCGAACCCTTCAGGTCCGCCGGTGTTACTAATAAATAGGGGTTACTCAGTGCAATGACATTAATTGAAAGATGAAGAATAAAAACTAAAAATTCAATGTTAATTGTTCCGGTAATAAAGTAAATGTTTTACGGTGATAAGGGGTAATTCCGATTGCACGGATTGCTTCACGGTGGGCTTTAGTAGGGTAACCTTTATTTTCAGTCCAGTGATAATCCGGATACTCTTTGGCAAGTTCGTCCATATAATCGTCACGATAAGTTTTGGCAAGGATGGAGGCAGCAGCGATACTCAGATATTTACCATCCCCCTTCACCACTGTCGTATGATTTATATCGGGATAAGGAGTAAAGCGATTTCCGTCGATCAGCAGATGCTCCGGTCTTACCTGCAACTGGTCGATGGCACGGTGCATAGCTAGAAAAGAAGCCTTCAGTATGTTTATCTTATCAATTTCTTCAGGAGTAACGATACCGACAGCCCAGGCTATTGCCTCTTTCTCTATAACAGGACGCAAGGCATACCGTTTCTTTTCGCTCAACTGTTTGCTGTCATTCAAATCTTCGTTCTTGAAATCAGGTGGTAAAATAACAGCTGCGGCAAATACCGACCCGGCCAAACACCCGCGTCCGGCTTCATCACATCCGGCTTCTATCCGGTTCGCTTCCAAATAAGGTAACAACATAGCGTTTTATTTGTATGAATCAATTTACTATCTTCTTTTTTATCATCCAGGGGCGCAACACGAAATAAGAGAATAAGGTTGCCAATGCAACTCCTGTGATGTTTGCCAGGAAGTCAAACCAGTCGCCTCCCCGGTATGACGTACAATATTCCTGCAATAATTCAATCGCCCCGCTCATCAGGATCGGACAAAGCACGGCTCCTATCCAGGCATGCCACAAGACCTCATCATATTTCCGGTGATTACGTAAAAACTCGATCCAAAGCATACCGGACAATCCGGCATACATACAAATATGGACAACCTTGTCTATTCCCGGGATCTTTCCGATCTCCACTGAAGGCGGCTTGAAAAACGACAGATAAATAACAACCAAAATGATTGTCAAGGATATTGGATATTTCTTCAGGTAATATAGCATAGACTACTTATTAAAACATTTTTCTTACACGTTCTACCCCGGCTGCGAAAGTATCGATCTCTTCTTTCGTATTATAAAAAGAGAAAGAAGCACGCACGGTACCTTCAATGCCTAAAGCCTGCATCAGCGGTTGGGCACAATGGTGACCGGTACGCACGGCAATTCCCAAACGGTCGAGCAGCATCCCCATATCATAATGATGAATATTGCCTACCAGAAAAGAAAGAACTGCCCCCTTATGGTCAGCCTGCCCAAAAATACGCATTCCTTCGATTGCATTCAGCTTTTCGGTCGCATAACGTAACAGTTCGTCTTCGTAAACGGCGATATTATCCATCCCCAAACGGTTGACATAACGCAGGGCTTCTGCCAAAGCCGTACTTCCGATATAATCAGGGGTACCGGCTTCAAATTTAAACGGTAATTCATTAAATGTCGTCTTCTCGAACGAGACAGTCGCGATCATTTCGCCACCACCCTGATAAGGAGGCAGTTTATCCAGCCATTCTTCTTTTCCATACAACACACCGATACCGGTAGGTCCGTATACTTTATGACCGGAGAATACATAGAACTCAGCATCCAGATCCTGCACATCGACTGCCAGGTGAGGCACAGCCTGCGCACCGTCTATCAATACCGGCACATCATGGTTATGCGCTTCCTCAATTATTTCTTTCACCGGATTTATTGTACCCAGCACATTCGAGACATGGGTTACGGAAACCAGCTTCGTCCGTTCCGAGAAGAGTTCACGGAACTGCTCCATATCCAGTTCCCCCTTTTCATTCATCGGGATCACTTTCAAGGCTATTCCTTTGCGGGCTGCCTGTATCTGCCAGGGGACGATATTGGAATGATGCTCCATAACAGAGACAATCACCTCATCGCCAGCCGACATACATTCGTCGGTGAAGCTGGAAGCTATCAGATTGATCGCTTCCGTCGTTCCGCGTGTAAAAATAATTTCATTGGAAGAACGCGCATTCAGGAATGATTGTACGGTCTTACGTGCTTCTTCATGCGCTTCGGTTGCAGCCTGGCTCAGAAAATGCACTCCGCGATGGATGTTGGCATTTACATTATAATAACCGCTTTCTATCTTTTCAACCACACACCGGGGCTTCTGCGTTGTAGCACCGTTATCGAAGTAAATGAGCGGTTTATCGTATATCTTATGTTCCAGTATTGGAAAATCTTTCCGGATAGACTGTATATCTAACATAGCTCGTGTATCTTTAGTCGTATAACAAACGCCAAAGATACGATGTTTATTTTAACAACGGCGATTTATTCATTTATACAGATATAAGAATATAAAAAAAGCCTTTCGTTTCTACGCGAAAGGCTTTCTTGTACCCTATGAAGTTCTTTTTATCATTTCTGATAGAAGCGAACCCAGTCTATCTCCATTTCTACTGGCAGATCTTCCGGATCAACGGTACCTACCCAGCTACCGCCCAACTGCATATCCAGCAACAGATAAAATTTACCGTCATTAAAGGGGAACTGCCCTTCCTTATCCGTTTCAATCCGGGGATAGGCAAACGTACGGGTTTCATTTATGAAAAACACCAGACTATCCGGATACATTTCTACCGTGTAGGTATTAAAATCATCCGGGTTGATAAGTCCGGTACTCCCCTGTTTCGGATTATCTTTAATGCCCAGATCAAAAGTATAATGGGAATGGACTGTCTGATAAGCGATACTATCATTGTTCAGACGCTCCATAATGTCGATCTCACCTCCGCCGGGCCATTTGCCATCCTGAGGCAGCAGCCAGAAAGCAGGCCATGCGCCGGTCGCTCCGTTCAGCTTTGCATGAATTTCCAGACGCCCGTTATTAAAGCCTACTTTATCCTTTGTATAAACACCACCGGTTATATAGGCCGCCGTATCGGTCGGCAGACTGTAATTAACCAGGCCGCGCAATACCAACTTCCCGTCACGCATGGCATAGCAAGAGTCAAAATCGGACATATAGTTATTCCAGTCGGATTTGCCACGGGGGATCTTACTCCATGAAGCAGGATCAAAACTACCGGTCTGATCGAAGTTATCTTCCCAAACCAATTTCCACTCAGCAGGTGACGGTTTACAACACGGTAAGGCAATCATCATGCCCAAGCAGGCCAACAGCCCTAAAAAGTTCTTTTTCATATCGCAGTATTTAAGAATAAGTGATTAGAATCCATCCAAAGGTATTAAAACTGTGGGAATTAACAATAACATTCCCAGCAAAATAAACAGGATAAGAATGCGGAAAAACCACTTCACCCATATTTCATAAGGTATATGAGCCAAGCCGAGCGCCCCCATCAAAACACCGGAAGTTGGTGTGATCATATTGGTAAACCCGTCACCGAACTGGAACGCCAGCACTGTTGCCTGACGGGAAATACCGATCACATCCGAGAATGGTGCCATAATCGGCATAGTCAATGCCGCCTTCGCCGAACCGGAAGGGATAATAATATTGATCGTAGTCTGGATCAGGTACATAACTCCGAGGGAAGCAATCTTTCCGGCCTCTCCCATCAAAGTAGCCATACTATGCAGGATCGGATCGATGATACGCCCGTCCTGTAGTATCTGGATAATCCCGCCCGCCAGTCCGACTACCAGTGCAGCCGAAAGCATATCTTTAGCTCCGGTCAGGAACTGGCTGATGATCCCGTCGGCTCCCTCGTTATTGGCAAACCCGGACAGCAGTCCCATAGCCAGGAAGATAGCCGATATTTCCATCAGATACCATCCATATCCCATCACGCCTACTACCAGAAAGACAATAGTATAGCCCAATAAGTTCAAAATAAAAAACTGATTCGACTTGCGCAGTCCCAACCAACCGGTCAAAGCAAAAAGGGTGGTAAACACCGGTACTGCCGGAAAACTCACAGCACTCTCTCCTACTTCAAATGTGGTAGAAGGGTAATAGATCGAAAAGCCGATCAATGAAAGCAACAACAATAGGTAGACAACCCAGGCGGAACGGGTCGTCTTTTCTTCCTGCACCTCTTCGGAAGCAACTTCTCCCTTTTCCCGCCAGTAGGCATCCGCCTCATACATAGGAGACAGCTTCGGATTCTTTTTCACCTTCGCCGCATAACGGAGAACGATAACGATCAGGATAGAAGTAAGTACCACCCAGCAAAACAACCGGTAACCGAAACCAGAGAACAGCGGCAAGTCAGACAATCCCTGCGCGATTCCGATTGTAAACGGATTCAGGATAGCTCCTGAAAAACCGACATGTGCCGCCACATAAACCATACAGAGTCCTGTGATGGAATCATACCCCATCGATATGGCAAGCGGCACAATAATGATGACAAACGCAAGCGTCTCCTCACTCATGCCAAATACGGCTCCAAACAAACTGAACAGGGTTATAATCAAGGATATCACGACATTATTCACTCCAATCATCCGGAAAAAGCCATATTTCTCCACCTTACGCGAACTACGCAAGAAAGATAATATCCCGGTATCGATCGCCCGGCTACTGTTCATAATCTGGAAAGCTCCCCCGATAATCAGCAGGAAAGCTATGATGCCAGCCTGTTTCTCGAATCCTTCCAGCAACACACCGAAGACCTGCCAGCTCTGTGGGGCGGGATCGACTGCATGAAAGGAATTATCTACAATAACCGTACGTTCGGTACCATTGACTGCCCGTACCTCCCTGGAATATTCGCCGGCAGGAATGATCCAGGAAAGGACGGCACAGATCAGGATTACAACGGATATAATTGTGTAAGTATGCGGTATCTTATTCAGTTTCATTCGTTCTTTTGGATTAGAATTAACCGCAAAAGTAAGGCAAACATTTGTTTTATTCAAAAAAAGAAAGGGGATGGAGGTGTTTATGGGTTCAATATTTATTCAGAAATGAAACATTCCGGGAAAAAAGGGGTAAACCGCTTTTAGAGATAAAAGAAAAAACGGTCAACCCGATATAGTTTTAAATGTTAAATCCAGTCAACCCACTTCAGGAGTAAGACAAAAAACAGACAACCAAAATTAGGTTACTACACGATGTTGCAAAAATTTCGTTTTAAACGAGATGAAATTCGTCTTAAACGGACTGTAACCCCGTTTTAAATGAGAAAAAACCCGTTTAAAACGAAGTTAGTGCTCGTTTAAAACGGGTTTTCAGGTAAATATAACTATATATCGGCCTTACGGCGGCCCATATTGCGAAGGCGTCGTTCCGTATTGTTCCATGAAACGTTTGTGGAAGGTGGCCGTATCATTGAAACCGACCATTTCTGCGACTTCCTCTATCGAATAGTTCTAAATTTATCAGAGTTGAATGTTTTAGTGTCGCTGCTTGTCCTGAAAGGACTAACTGTGAATAGCCCCCGGTGAAGCCGGGGGAGCCAGATATCTACCGGATGGTACGTCCCTGAAAGGGGCGAATAACAGGCTATGATTGAACCCCTTCGGGTAGGGTGTTCAGTAAAGTGTTCTCATTTTAGCATACTTTTTTTAGTGTTTGATTCCGCATGGAGACTAGGTTTGGCGATAGTTTTTTTGATGCCCATTCATTGATATCCTTGAGTCGAAT
>NZ_JAMOKS010000077.1:0-7859 GCF_023656785.1 Parabacteroides caecihominis | reverse complement strand
TCCGCAAAGTGGAGGGCGACGAAGCGGCAGAACTGATCTATACGCATCCTGACCTGCTGAGCCTGGAGGAGATATATGCCGTGGCACGCTATTACCGTCCCGGGACGGATCAATACCGTGAAGTCTACGAGATAGCCGCCTTTCATTTTCCGGATGATGTGGTGGCGAATGTGAATGCGGCCTCGGCTGTCATGCTGACGGGCGACCTTACATCGGCCTGGGATTATCTGCGCAAGGTGGAGGCGGACCCGCGTGCCTGGAACAACCTGGGCGTACTGACGCTGATGGAAGGCGACCCGTCCGGTGCGTCCGTGTGGTTCCGTAAGGCGGTGGGTGTGGAGCCCCGCAAGGCACGGAAGAATCTGGAGATAGCAGAAAGTTATTTGGAAAGCGATGAATAGGAAACGGTCCCGGACATATTTCAAGCATTTGATTTTTATGATACTGACAGTACTACAATCAAGCTGCACGTTCGGAGATGAACCCGGCGTTTGTCCCTACAATACCCGTCTGGACTATTGGTATGCAGGCAGCGGTAGCGAGAACCAGCTGCCGGTCTACGTCGACAACCTCCGGCAGTACCTGTTCGACAGCGAAGGTGAACTGCTGGGCGTCGAAACCCTCCGTGGCGACAGTATCCGCAGCTGGCAGGGCAACCTGGCAGCGGGTGAATATACGGTCGTCCTCTGGGGCAACCTGGCGGACGACGGCAGTGACGGCCTGGCTATAGAGCCGGTATCTGGACAGAAGCTGGCCGATATGGCATTGAGTGCCGTCACATCCGGTGCCCCTCCGGGATACCGGACGAACACCGGTCGGCTGTATTACGGCAACCTGACGTTCCGTGTGGAGGAAGGCCGGAGCTTCCGGCGCCGTGTTTACCTCTCGCATGCCCATGCCTCGCTGCATGTGACGGTGCAATGGATGGCGGATGCACCGGCGGAAGGCGGCACCTACCGGATGCGGATGAAGGGGATCGCCTCGGGGTATGGCTTTGTGAAAGGCTGGGAGAGTGAAGAACAGCCGGAGGGCGGTTCGTATACGGTCCCATACATCAGCACCTCGCGTACCAACCACGAGACCCGTGCCTCGATGAATTACGACGGCGAAGTGACGGGCGAGTTCGTCACTTTCCGCTATACCTCGGGCACGCACCAGTTATGGAGCCTGTGGCGTAACGACGAACGTATCGTCGGCGATCTGGACCTGTACCGCTTTTTTGCTAAAAAGCCGATGGATATGGACCGTAACATCGAGCAGGAGTTCGAAATCCTGGTCACGGTCTACGCCGATAAGATCATCGTCACGGAAGTGACGGAATCGGATTGGGACGAAGGCGGTGCGATCGGCTAAGGAAAGAGATTTTTCAACATATAGTATTCACTTAAAAAGAGTAGTTATGAAAAAGACGTATTTAATGTTGCTTCTGGCCCTGTCCGGCTTGGGAAGCGGTTGTACAAATGATGACGGCACGACGGAGAGCCCGTCCGGAGCCGCCGGTGAGATCCAGCTGGTGTTCAGCGGGAGCGGTGAGAGCGAGGAATATACGAAGGCCATCGCTTCCAACAGTGAGAATGAGATAAAGAACCTGAAGGTTTATCTTTTTGCCTCGTCGTCAGCGGAAGCGGGCGATGACGAGTATTATTACATGGAAACCTGGTCGAAGACGGATGCAACCCCAACCGGAAACCAGTTCCTCCTTCAATCGTCGGGCTCTTCGTATAAGGCCTCTATCAAACCCGGAGAGTTGAAAGGCCTTCCGTATCTGACACTGGTCTGTGTGGCGAACCAGGACGACCTGTTTAAAGGTGACGGAAGTGCTTTTGGCGCCCTGACCGCCATAACGGTCGATGCCAACGGTGCGCCCCAGAATGCCGCTGCGGCAACCGACCTGGCCGATTTCAAAGCCGCCTATACGGCCAATCTGGCAGCGGACGGTATCATCAAGACTCCCCTGGCCATGACGGGAATGGAGAAAACGAAGATCAGCGGGAGCGTCTCTAAAGTTGCCATTACGCTGAAACGTATCGTGGCCCGTTTCGACATCGACAACACGACGGCTACCTCCCGTCTGACCATCACGCATATCGCTTTGGGACAGGGCCGTCCGAACGCCTCCCTGTTTGGTGCGGCTCTGGCAGAGGTAACGCCTCCTGCGGGTGTGATGACCTATGCCGACGTCGAATACAAAGGAGAGAACGCCAACCAGGGGACCCTTGAAAGTGCCCTCTACGTTTATCCGAACCTGGCCACGGACAAGAGCTTCCTGATCATCAAGGGTACCTACAGCAGCCCGTCTACAGGCCAGCCGATAGATGTGACCTACAACATCCCTATCGTCAAAACCCCTGAAGACGCCACCCCTACAGACCCCGCCAATTACATCGCCATCAATGCCAACAGCCGTTACAAGCTGCACATCACGGACGTAACCGAATCGAACATCTTCTCCACCTTCGAAGTGGAAGACTGGACTTCGGGCGGTGGTGTGATAGTCAAACCTGAGAATGACGCACCTGTATTCGATGC
The DNA here is from genome assembly GCF_023656785.1 of Parabacteroides caecihominis. Lineage (NCBI taxonomy): Bacteria > Pseudomonadati > Bacteroidota > Bacteroidia > Bacteroidales > Tannerellaceae > Parabacteroides > Parabacteroides caecihominis. Next base: position 5,330 of record NZ_JAMOKS010000077.1, on the reverse strand, counting down.
CGCCACCGGATTTACCGCTGCCACCGGAGGTGATGCAGGAGATATCCCGGTCGCAGTAACCTATGCCGGGGGAGCAACTTCCACCACGGAATTTAAGGTAGTGGATGGAAAATCCTTTAAGACCACCCTTGCGGCAACCGGTAAAATCCGTGCAGAGAAAGCTCCGGCAACCAAAGCCGATGTGGCACCCGATGCGTGGCTGACTTTCGACGCCCCGACTTACGAAGAGAAGGACGGCATATGGTATACGACATTCGTATTCAAATCTACCGATGCAACGGGAAAACAACCTGTAAACGTTACCTTCATCAACGACGCCGCCTCTTACGATCCCGACCTGTGGACCACGCTGACATTCTACGGCCCGCTGGCCGCCCCGTCCCTGAAAGAGGTGGCAAACGGACACAGTACCGGAAACGCTGTGGATATGGCAGCGTCTACCGCCACGATGTATAAGCTCAATAACAGCCTTATCAAAGTGGAAGCCATGTGTATCGAAGGCGTAACGGTGGAAGTCCCTGCCGGATTCAGCGCGGAGGCCGGTGAAACGAATGGCTATACGACAGTGTACACGGTAAAGATCGACAATGTAACCAATCTGACGGAGGGCGAACAGAAAATCACGTTCAAGAACAAGGAAGCGGGTGACGTTAAAACCGAACTGACCGTAACCCTGACCGAACCGGGCATGACCATGGAAGAAGGAACCGATACGAACAATGCCGCCGATGTGACCGGCAATACGATCAAGGTCGATCTGGATGTTCTGGCCACCGGAAACTTCACCTTCAAGGTAAATGCCCCGCAAGGCCTTACAGCGGGAAGCCTGGCTTGTCCGTGGCTGACAATCACCGAAAACCATGCCTGGGCGAATACCGACGGTAACCGCTATGTCGAATATACGGTTGCAGCCAAAAGCGGCACCCCAGCCAACTTCGATGACTTCGACATCCTCTTTACCAATGCCCTGTCGGGAGCAGCCAACCTGACCGTCACGCTGAACAAGGCCGCCAGCAAACCCAAACTGGAAGCCGCCACAGCAGGAACAGCCAGCGACTTTAACGGAACGGTCTCATTCCCTGACGCAAGCACAGCAACAGTCGACATGTATAAAGCTGACGGCAGCAAGGTCTATGTAAAAATGACCTGTGATGAAGCAGCCGCCTTTACCAGTGTCACCGGTCTGAGTATGACTAAAGAATCCGACGATAATTACGAGGTCAAAGTAACGGATGCCACCCAGTTTACAGCCGGAGCCACAACCGTTGTCACCGCTAAAAACAGCAGTGACGAATCCCGTACGGCAACACTGACGATTACATGGTTGGACCCGACTTTGGATTTTAGTGTAACCAAGGATACAAATACCGCTGCAACGAAAGCAGGAGATGCTATCAATGTCGCTTATACTACTTTAGACGGCGGTTCATTCGAAGTAACGGTAACCGGTCCGATCGGTTCTACGATTAGTTACGATGCGGTCAGCGCAACTTCATGGTTGGGAGTTACCCCCAGTAAGAAGCCTACCGAGTTGGCGGATGCCGGTGACGGAACAACAGGAGAAGCAGTTATCGGCTTCAGGGATGATGCCGGTGCTACAACTGATGCGGTGGTTATTACTATAACAAATAAGGTAGATACCGATAATAGTTATAAAACAAAGACTATAACGATAAACAAAAATTGATCGTTGATGTCCTCGCAGGCTGTATCGGCCATCCCAAGAGAACGCCGAGCGTTCTTTGAAAGGCCTTCAGCGGGTGAGCGTAAAACGAAGGTGAAAGACGAAGCGTCCGGAGGCTGTGCTGTTTGAGCGCAGCGAGTTCACAGACGACAGCGTAGTCTTTCACCAGAGTAGCGAAGCCGGTGCAGCCTTGATCTTTTCTTTGCTTCGTTTCTTTTGGATCAAGCCAAAAGAAATGAAGGCCCGTCCGGTGGCAAACCGGCAACAACAAATAAAAAAGAATCATGAACATAAAATATAAGCTATCCTGCATCGCCGCCAGCCTCCTGCTGGCCGCCTGCACCAGTGAAAACACACTGGAAACCCCGACGCCTCCCGACGAAGGCACGGCATCGGCAAACAATACCCGTGAAGTCCTTGTCTTGTTAAAAAACAAGCTGAAAGTCAGCCCTGTCGAAACGAAAGCCGGCGATGTGATCGCTACGGTGGAGGAAAACCATATCTATAGCCTCGACGTCTACGTTTTCGGTTCCAAGACGGAGGGAGGCGACTACACCTTCCTGCAACAATTCTATTACCGTGAAGACGCCCGCCAGACCGTTGACGGCGAATACGCCACCAGTTTCACCTTGAATACGGGAGCCGACAACTCGACCGCCCTGCTGAAAATGCAGAAAGGCCTCTTCGTCAAAGTCTACTGTATCGCCAACAGCACCAAACTGATCGACGCTGCCGGCGCAGAGTTCGCCGGCTTCCAGCCATTGGTGCAGACGAAACCCGGCCAGTTGGATAACGTCGTCACCCCCGGTGTGCCGACCGAGACAGCCTTCAAAGCGCTCCATACCGCAGTCCTGAAAGCCGACGAGCCGACCGATATCCTGAAAACCCCGCTGCCAATGACCGGCGCCTACACCACGCCGCTCGACCTGACCGACTTCTCCGTCTCCGCCCGTACGCAACTGGGCTTCAAGCTGACCCGTATGGTCGCCCGTTTCGATGTGGAGAACGACGCGTCGAAATCGAAGTTCACCATCGAATCGGTGAGTATGGGTAACGGACGTACCGGCGCCACCTATTTTCCGGTGAAGGTTCTGGGAACCGAGCCGGCCGCTGGCGGTGACCTGATCACCTATCCGGTCCGCGACTATGTAGCCGACCAGACAACCGCGAGCCCCAAAGGAACAGGCGTTTTCTACTCCTATCCGAGTCCGGTGGGCGATGGCGGTTACCTGATCCTGAGCGGCACCTATGCCGCCAACAAGACCGACAATATCCCGGTCACCTACAAGGTCCCCTTCAAACCTGCAGGCAACGAGACGGGTAACTATATCGAAGTGGCGCACAACCACCGTTACATGGTCAAGATCACCGATGCCGACGAGTACCATCTGGACTTCACGCTGAATGTGGCTGACTGGGCGGACGAGGGCACAGTCGACAATTACAAGCCGGATAACGACTTTTCCAAAGATGCGTTGGCCCTGGCCGATGCAGGCAATAGTACGGAAGTGAAACTGCTCGCGGACGGCAGGGTGATGATGACTGCCGAAGTCTCGAAAACACTGGCCTTTACCATCGCATCGAACAATGTGAAGGTGGAGGGCATCACCGAGAAACTGGATTATGCCGGTGGTGACGAATGGCTGGTCATAGATGGTGAGAGGACGAACACGACGAAAGCCTCCATGCTTACCACATTTACGTATAAGACGGCGGACGGTATCGGCAGCATGAGCAATTTCCGCCCGGTAACCATCCAGCTTACCAATGTAGCCAGCGGTAAGACATTGGATGTAATCGTTGTACCGAAAGACCAGACCGGTCCGGAGATCAGCTTGGTGGCCGAAGAAGGCAATACCAATACCTACAATGCGACCACCCGAACAGTGACGCTTCTGAATGAGAACGGACAGGCCGTCCAGCTGAAAGCAACAGCCGTTGCCATACCGGGCGAATCGCCCGAGACCGGAAGCAGTGTCGCCTCGACGGATAACTGGATTCAGGTATCTCCCGCCAGCTCTGCGGAAGCCGAAGGAGTCTATACAGTAACGTTGCCGGCGGCAAAGGATAATGCGACGTACACGACTACGCTGACCTTTACCTCTACGGTAACAGGTGCGAAAACGACAGTGAATGTGAAACTAAAAGAAGCCTCCCCATCCATCTGATGAATAAGCATGATCTAGTAGTATCCCTATCCGAACGCCTCTCCCTGACCCAATCCCAATCCGTTGAGATTGTGAACGCCTGGGAGGGCGTTCTCTCGGACGCATTGCAGTCCGGTGAACGGCTCACGCTGCAAGGCTTCGGCACTTTCTTTGCCTGGAGCCAGACCGAACGGACAGGCCGTAACCCCCGAACGGGTGAGACCTGCCGCATCGAGGCGCGTGTCAGTGTGAAGTTCAAGCCCGGCAAATTCCTGCTGGCCGCATTGAACGAGAAAAAGAATGATTGTCAATCAACAAATGAAAATAAAGATGAGACTATTTAATAAGTTATATGGAATCAGCCTGTTTACCCTGCTTCTCTCTGTGGCGTCCTGCACCAGCGAGACGGAAGAACAGCGCCAGACGCCCGCCCCGGACCCTTCCGGGAGCGAGGCCCGCCGTGAAGTGATGCTGACGCTAAAAAACAAATTGTCGGTCGTAAAGACCAAGGCCGGTGATGCGATCGCCACAGCCGAAGAGAATAAAATCTCGTCGCTCGACATCTACGTCTTCGGCAGTACGACCGAGAATGGAACCTACACCTACCAGGAACGTTTCAGCTACCGCGAAAGCAGCAGCGACCTTCCGGCAGGTTTCGATGTCACGCCTCTGGAACTGACGGCAGTCGGTAGCGACGGCAAACAGACGAATGCCCTTTTATCCCTGAAGAAAGGCCTGTTTGTCAAACTCTACTGCATCGCCAACCAAAGCAAGCTGATCGATCCGGCCACCAATGCTGCGTTTAATGGCTTTATCCCGCTCGTGCAATCGAATCCGGGACAACCGGGTAACACCGTCACGGAAGGAACCCCGGCCGAGTCTGATTTCCTGCTCTTCAAAAGTATCCAACTCGACCCCGCATCGGCAACCGACATACTGAAAACCCCGTTACCCATGACCGGAGCCTATGCTACGCCGCTCGACCTGACCGATTTCTCAGTCTCGGCACGTTTGCAACTGGGTTTCCGCCTGACCCGTTCGGTGGCTCGTTTCGATATCGTGAATGATGCTGCCACCTCTAAGTTCACGATCCAATCGGTCAGCATGGCGAATGGCCGTAAGGGAGTAAGTTTCTTTCCTTTGAAGGTAACGGGCACTTTGCCGACCGCTGCTGCCGGCGATCTGATTACCTATCCCGCCCGTCCGTTCGATGGAGAGAAAGCAAATACAGGTAACTGCCTTGGTGCTTTCTATACCTGGCCCAGCCCGATGGGAGATGGCGGTTACCTGGTCTTATCGGGGACCTATGCCGCCAACCAGACCGAAAATGTCCCGGTCACCTATAAAGTCCCTTTCAAGCCCGAAGGGGATGGCAACTATATAGAAGTATCCCAGAATCACCGCTACACGGTCAATATCACTAAAGCCGACGAATATCATCTTGACTTCACGATCAACGTGGAAGACTGGACGGACGAAGGTAATATCGACGATTATGA
>NZ_JAMOKS010000076.1:0-8034 GCF_023656785.1 Parabacteroides caecihominis | reverse complement strand
TAACTCGCGATAGTTCATAACTCATGCTTTTGAATAGCCGAAGTTAATTTCTTTCTACTACTTAACAAAATTTCAAAGAACTTTTTCAAAGACTAGTTTTTACACAGTCTCTCCAGAGGGGAGCCGGGTACAACCGGTCAATAATTGGACAGTTCATTTCTGATAATAATTGAACCCTACACAAATTCAAAACAATTTCTTATTTCCCCCACCATGTCAAAGATCGTTATCACTACTTCCCTTTTGAGCGGAAAGTATTTAAAAGAGACCGGATATGAAATCCGGTAAGGTTACTCTCGAACGCAACGGATAGAGCAGCCTTGTATTGGATTGTGGGTTTGTACAGCCGCACTATAGGTATCAAGTCTATATCCACTGAGATTTGTAAGCAAGGTAGAAGACCAGTAAAGACCACTGAATCCCATTGCTTGTAATGATCTGTTGTAAAGGGTACCTCCACACGGTAATCTTAGTTCCACATTTCCTTTTTTTAATGAATTATATTGACCAGAGTCAACCTTCTTGCTTGTTATATCCCCAGCCATTAAAGCCTTAAGTTCTGTTTTTGTTGGAATGCGCCATCCGGTCGGACAAGGATCATAGGCTGCTTTCTCAATATCGATTACGCTTCCTGCTTCTTCTACTTCTATACCTTTCGCATTCCATAAATCCGGAGGTATGCTTCCTGACAGCCATGATCCATCACTCGCGTTATTTGCATATAGGAGTTCACTGCTCTCTGCTTCTTCCACACTTGTAAATTGGGTATTTGTCGTCTCTGCACCAGAAGCCGGGAACGGTGTCTTTCTTCCCCATTGAAAATAAAAACCGCATTGAGGTTCATTTTTTAGTGCAGCTGATGGGTAATCCGGATTGTCCATAGTCGGCACTTTCAGCAGCCCCGTCGTCAGTTCCGTCGCCCCGAGATTAATTGGCGCCCAGACAATCTCTTTGCCATTTGCTTCGCCTAATGTAACGGCGGCAAACCGTGTATCGGCATAGGCAATATCCGTTCCTTGGTAAACCACTACTGTGTCGACTGCCGAGCCGTTACCGCCGTTGGCGATATAGAGGTAAGCGCGGTTGACGTAGGCGTTGGTGTAGGTGGGGTCTTTGTCGAGGCCGTTTTTCAGGGCGAGGCTTGCCTTGATTGTGATCGTATACTCCCGTGTCAGGCTGATATTCGCTTTGGTTACGGTTGGCTCCGAGCTTGTGACTTCCAGCCAGCTGTTGCCGTCCTCCGGTGAGAAATAGTCGGCGGTGACGCGGGTGTCGAAGGGGCAGGAGGCGGTGAATGTCAGCGTTCCGCCATCGGCAGGGACGACGAGCGTGTCGGGCATGATGCCGTTTATCAGGTCACCGCCATATGATTTGATGGCTTCGTTGCAGGCCACGTTCGTCACCTCCGGCAGCTGGTCCTGGTTCGGCTGCACGTTGACCGTATCGACGGCATTCCATTCGCCTACCTGTATCGAGTAGGAGAGGTCGGTCTGCCCTGGGGCGGGGAGGATGCGTACCAGGTAACGGTGGTTGCGCACGATGGGGACGGCGCGTTTCGTCGTGCCGTCGGTTTCCGTCACCTCGAAGGGAATTTGGCGCGTCACTGCGAGACCGCGGAAGGTACCCGTAATTTCCAGTCCTGTCGGAGCATGCTCCGTTTCGTGGTTCTCGTAGGTGTAGAGTGTATGCCAGATACGCTGGCAGGTGGCGGTGGCCTGCTCATCGGGCGTGCCGTCGGTCATGTCGGTGGCGATATCACCTGCCACTTTGACGAGACGTATCTGGTCGGGCGTTGTCTTCCAGTCGCTAACCGTCGCCACGTCGGGCGATACGTAATCCATCTGCGGCACGATATAACTCTCAGGACGGGCATGCAGGATGCGGACACCTTTCAGCAGGAAACCGCCTTTCGGGTCGTCGTCCGTCATGCCTTGCACGTATGCCTCGTTGGTGATGTCGATACGTGCCGTCAGGCGTTCGATCGTCAGGTCGAACGTTTCCTCTTTTTCCTTGTGCAGGCCGATGGTGGTCGAACCGTACATGACGAAAGCGTTGTTGTGGCCCGCTCCGTCATTGCCAGTGCAGAGCGGCATCGAAGCCGTGAAGGTACCGACCGTTACGCTGTCCAGCAATCCTTGCCAGGAAACGATCTGGGCGTAGTCGTAGTCTTCGGGCAGGTTGGCGACGGCGATGATGTCGGCCTCGTAGCCTGCGCCGGCGGTCAGGTCTACCGTGGCGGTGTAGCCCTTCGACGGGTCGGCGGCATCGACAGCCTCCAGCTGCACTTTGTTCGGGAAGTCTTTGCGGGTCTCTCCGGCTTTGGCGGGTTCATACACCTGCATGCCTTCGGCATCGGTATGCACGAAGAAAGCCAGGCGGTCGATGCGTTTCTCGTCGTTGGTGGCATCGTTCAGCAGGCCGCCTACTGCACGGGTTTTCACACCCGGCTGTACGGTAGCCGTCAGGCGCGTCACCCCTTCGGGCAGCGGGTCACCGCCCCGGCTGATCTCCTCCACATTACAACCCGGCAGGGCGGCGAGTGTGAGGAGCAAAAAGATGGTAAAATGTTTTATTCCAGTCTGTTTCATATTCTTTTGTGTTTAGTTGTAGAAAAACAGGGTTACTGAAACGGCGTCAGTCCCTCTACTGAATGCCTGTCAGTAGGGAGACTGAGCCGCTGTCAGTCGGGCGTCGGACACGTCGTCAGTCGGAGGACTGAGTCCGTGTCAGTAACGGGACTGACAACCATTCAGTAAAATCACTCGATTTCGGGACGGTCGCCGCCACCGCCACCCTCGTTGCCGGCAGTGCTCAACAGGATCGGGTATTTGTAGCTGCGGGGTTCTTTCACGAGGGCCGAGCGTCCGTATTGGGTCGTGACGCTGATGTAGTAATCGCCTTCGGCAAGGTCGGCGGGCACCATGACGGTCAGCTGTGAAGGGTTGTTATGCACGATCACGGTAGCCTTCACCGGCGTGCTTCCTTCGGCTGCCGGGATAAAATAGAAGCCGTTGGCGGAATTCGGGCCGCTGATCTTTATATTGCTGCCACCCACGACGATCGGCATGCCCGGAGTGAAGGTGCTGTCCTCCTTACCGGTCAGTGAGTCGCTGAAACCGCCGATCACCGGCCCGACGGTAGCGGCACCGTTGGTCACCACCACCGTTTCCAGCAGTAGTTTTCTCAGCGTTTTGCCTATCGTATAGCCCACAGTGAGCAAATGTTTCATCCGGTCGAACGGGTCGGTCGGCTTGTCGAAAACACCTTTGATCTGCGGCAGGTACTGGCCTACGCCGTCCACCACACTCATCCCGCTGGCAATGGCAAGCGACTTCTCTTCGTCGGCCATTGTCAGGATATTCTCGATAGTTTCCTGTCGGTACTCCGTACGTTTCTCCACGATACGGCGTGCGATATCGTTATTATGTAATGTACCGTTGATACGCGGGCGTGCTACGCAATCGCCCTCTTTTTCTGTTAACGCGTTGTCATAAAGATCTGCGTATAATTTGATGTCTGACATACTTAATAAGTTTAAAAAAGTTTATACTATATATAGGATGTCAGGAGATAAAAAAATCCCCCGGCATCAATTTGACATGCCGGGGGTTTAGATAAGGGAGGATACTATTGTTAAAACATAAAGTTAAAACCTTTCTTATGCGAAGTTGTATATTTTTCAATCTCGAGAGCCAGATCGTTATAATTTCCCTTATCTAAACCCCAACATGTCAAAGAACGATGTGACATGTTGGGAGAAAACAAAATACCTGTGTTACCGTCTTTAAATCCTTGTCAGGGTTCTCACCGGCACTATATCAAATAGCTCAAATCTTATCAAATATGAGCTATTTGTGTCTTTTTAATGGGGCTTGCCCCATGCCGCAGGCTCTCTTTTGCCGTCAGTTTCAACTGACGGATAGATAAACCTTCCGGTTTTGCCGGATTCCTCTGTGGGTTTCAACCCCTTTATCTGGTATCATATTATGAAAGGGGATAAATCCCACAGAGGAAGAGGCTTTGCCTCCTATATTTAAAACCGTTGGTTGAAACCAACGGCAAGAGAGAGCCTGCGGCACGAGGCGAGCCTCGTTTAAAGATAGCGTAAATAACTCAATTATTTCTATAGATGCTTCAACAACTCTTTTATATCCAATTGCATTTTAGAGAAAGCGAACCATTTCTTACCCAAGTCTTTTAGCGAGGCGCCGATATGGTAAAGTTCCTTTTCATCTATGATCAGGAAACGGTCGTGCGACTGATTAAACCGGCGGATATCGATCGGTTCGTATTGCGAATTATGGCGCTGTAAATCCAAAGATAGTTGTTTGGATATTTGAGCGGTATAAATCGTAACACTTACTCCGGGAATGCGTTTGGTGAAAAGAGTCAGCACGGTGTCATCAATATAGTTATCGATCAGGATAAGAGAGGTGGTAGCCGTACGGATCAGGTCAGCGACAAACTTATATGCATCGAATAGTTGACCATCATAGAAAACACCTTCTACCGGAGGTAGGGATGTTTTGATGAAGAAGTCGATTTTCTTGTCGTGATCGACGAGCATATTATCATGTATAATCAGTTTATCAACCTGCTCAGAAAGGGTTTGCTCTATTCTATCTATACGCTTGTCCATAACATATCCTTTAAGCATATAGTCTTTTAAAACCTTATTAGCCCATATTCTGAATTGGGTTCCTCTTTGTGATTTCACACGGTAACCTACTGAGATAATTACATCCAGACTATACAACGTTAAAGGTTTATCGGAATTTGCAATTTGCAAAAAATGCAAATTGCTTTTCTTTTCGAGTTCGCCTTCCTTAAATATATTATTAATGTGCCGGGATATAACAGAAACATCTCTTTGAAACAACTCAACCATCTGTGCCTGAGTCAGCCAGACAGTTTCATCTTCCATCCTCACCTTTAGTTGCAAGGTGGTATCCGACTGATAAACAATGATTTCTCCTTTGTTCTCCATAATTAATGAATTTTGGTTCATACTATGGAGGCAAAGGTATTCAATTCAATGGATATACAAACCTTTACACCTGATTATTTTCTCCCAACATGTCAAAGAACGCTTTCAATAAATCGCTTTGAGGCTTTGGCCTCCTTTTTCACCCTGGCTTACAGGGTGGTTTCCTTTCTTCTCTGTTATTCCGGGGGGTGACCCGGGATCGCATACTACACTGATATAGAATGGGTAGTATGAGTTGGCGGATCAAGTCCGCCATGACAGGAGTGACTTCGGCGGATACGGGCGATGATATCGCCGATACCCAAACGACCCAATGAACCGGCACGCAGGCTGTAAAAAGCGGCTGCGGGATTCGGCAGGACGTTGCGGTAGGCATAAGTGCGGAGGATTGAGTTCATAATGAGGGAATTTGTTCCTGGATACAACGGACGGGGATACCAAAACTTTTTGAAATATCACCTATACTTTTACTCTCACCTATGGTCACACTTGTCGCGCGATTCTCATCTTTAGACAAAGAAGTAAACCAATATAGCTTTCCTTGATATTGAATCATACTCTGGCTTTCTGAATATGCAAGCATTAAACCAGCAGCTGGTAGTTTTATCTTTGTATCTTTGATTGATGTAGAAATTCCAAAACCATCACCTCGATTATCTGAAACCACTTGTTCTTTTATTCTTTCAAATTCTTTTTTTGTTACAATCCGCCAACCAGGAGGACAAGGATCATTCTTACCTTTTATAGGATTCTCTTCTGTTCCGGCATTCCATAAATAAGGATCGTTGTCGCTAGACCATGAATAGGATTCAGGATCGGAACCCAAAATGTATGTATTCTGATATTCTTCTTTATTTTCATCACTGGTTGATACAGTTTCTTGAGTAATTTTAGTGCTTTGTCCAGTATATTTTACCCCAGTCTTTCTTCCCCATTGAAAATAGTAACCGACCTTTTCAAAATAATCCTGATAAATTTCGTCTGTTTCTTTTGAACTGATAAGTTTAATATCCTTTTCCTCCATCACCTTTGTTGCTCCAATATTCATCGGTGCCACAATAATATCCGAACCATCCTCTCTTTTTGCTACCGCTTCCGGTTCAAAATCCGTGCCTGGATAAGTAACCACATGCCGTACCAGAATCGTATCACATTCCACCTCGCTTCCTCCGTTATGTATTAATAGCATCGCTTTGCGCGTCGCGCCGCCATCGAATTTATTGAAGGTGACCTGATAGCTGTTCTTGTAGGTTGGGGTTGCTTTCGTCACGATCTCCGTGCTGCCGACCTGTTCTATGGTCAGCCAGTCGCCTTTCGTTGTCCAGCTATCCGTATGGTTGTCGTAGTATTTCACACGGACACCGGGGGGCAAAGGAGCAGGTCGCTTCAAAGGTTAGTTCGCCGTCCTGCGTATAATAGACATCATATGTTTTTGCAACTTCACTGATCAGGTTGGGGGTAACATTGCCTCCGATATTCGCAATCTCCGGCACCTCCGTCTGATCCGGCTTTACCTGTATCGTATCTACCGCATCCCATTCCGCCACCTTGATGTCGAAGGTGATATCCGTTTGGCCGGGAGCGGGGAGGATGCGTACCAGATAGCGGTGGTTGCGGACGAGGGGGACAGGCTGTTTGTCGGCGTCGATAAAGTCGATGCGGCGGGTTACCTCCGTGCCGCGGAAGTTGCCTTTTATCTCGAGGGCGGTCGGGGCATGTTCGGTGTCGCTGTTCTCGTAGGTGTAGAGGGTGCGCCAGAGGTATTGCAGGGTGGCATCGGTTTCGGCGGCGGCAACGTCGACGGCATCCGGCTCGCGGGTCGGGTTGACGGTCGCGTCGGAGGCGGTCGCTTTGCCGTAGGGGATGTCGGTCACCTGCCAGTCGCTGATCGTGGCGACGTCGGGCGAGGCGTAACCGGGCTGCGGCGTGATGTAACTTGCCGGGCGGGCTTGCAGCACGCGGACGGAGGTCAGCAGGAAGCCGCCTTTCGGGTCGGCGGCGGTCATGCCGGGCTCGTAGGCTTCGTTGGTGATGTCGATGCGGGCAACCAGGCGTTCGAGGGCGAGGGTGAAGGCGTTGGTTTCTTCTTTCACCAGTTCCTCACGGGTGTAGCCGTACATCGCGAAGGCGCGGCGGGCGGCATCGGCGAGGTTCGCGCCGGGTGTGCACGAAGGCATTTCAGTGGCGGTGCCGGCCGTGGCGGGCAGCAGGTTGGCGGTGGCCCAGACAACGACGCTGTCCTGCAAGCCGTCCCAGGTGACGATCTGGTTGTAGTCGTAGTCTTTCGGGAGGTTGGCTACGGCGACGATGTCCGCCATGTAGCCGCCTCCGGCCGTCAGGGTGACGTCGGCTGTGTATTGGCCGCTGCCGGGGGCGGTTTCGGTCAGGTAGACGTTATGCGGGTGGTCGGTGGCGGCAGCGGTGGCGTCTGTCACGTCGTCGGGGACAGGAGGGTAGACCTGGAAGCCGTCCTCGTCGGTGTGGACGAAGAAGGCGAGACGGTCGATACGTTTCTCATCGCCTGCGGAATCAAAAGGATCGCCCAGGGCGCGGGTGGCAATGCCGTTGCCGAGGCGGACGGAGAGGCGGAAGCCTTCACCGGGGATGCCTCCGGGTTCCTCACGGCCGATTTCCTGTTCGGCACAGGAAGCCAGGAGGAAGGAGAGCAGGATGAATAGGTATTGTTTCATATTAATTGTTATCATATTGTTATACATTTATTATCTTCAGATATTGACATCAGACAAGGCAAAGCCTTGTGCCGCAGGCTCTCTTTTGCCGTCGGTTTTAACCGACGGTTCCCGAAGGGATAAAAAATATAATGCCTCTGTGGGCTTAAGCCCCTTTCCAACAAGGATTTTCAGGTTTCTTCTTAATGGGGTTGAAACCCGCAGAGGAAGGTCTTTGACCTGTTGTTTTTTAATGGGGGTGTGTCAAAACTAAGGCACATCTCCTTTTTTATCTTAAAATAGTCGTTCCTCTTTTTTTTGTCTATGCGACTATTTTTTCAGTAATTAGGTAATAAGGCTTAATATTCGTCGTATGTT
>NZ_JAMOKS010000075.1:0-9016 GCF_023656785.1 Parabacteroides caecihominis | reverse complement strand
AGAAGTTCCTATCTTTGATCCGAAGTGTAAAGGCATAGCAGGACTAAAACACTCAATTCCTGATAATGTCAAGCTAAGATAGGACAAAGTAATAAATCTGTAAAGTTTTTCTAGGACAAGATAAAATTTAGTGCAAGGTACAAGTATATATTTATATATAGCTTGCACCTTGCAATAACCTTAAAATGTTTATTTTCAACGATTTGCATAATCCAAAAATAATGCGAACATCTGAACCCAAGATGTTGGCAGACAGACACCGGACAACAGCAGATAGCTTTTAAGGACTAAAAGCGTGACGGATGCAAAGCCAAAATTTCAGAAAGTGCTGATATTTAGGAATAAATAACGCTTAATTTATAATCCAAGCGGCACGATGCCTGTTCTCCTGAATCGCCCGGATACAGCTGCCGGAATCAAGCCTGTACATGAAGCCCGCCAAGTTCCCGCTCTCGTACAAGCCCATGCCGATGGTCAGGCGGCTGTTGAAGTCGGTCTGGCTGACGACGTACCAGCCGCACCGGGCGAAATGCTCCTCGTAGCCGGAACGGGTTTCCAGCAGGAAATAGAACTTGCCGTCGTCCTCGAAACGGATGACGTACTCGCAACGCAGGCGGCGTGCGATCTTGCCCAAGATGCGGCTCTCCTCCTCGATGACCGCAGGAGTGGCAAGGAAGGTGTATTGCGCGATAAAGACAGCCTCGTCCATAGTGATGATGTTTGGTCGGTTACAAATATGCGAAATGTCCGGCACACGGCAAGCGGAAGAGACGGGAAATATGCGGAAGGGCGTGCGGATATGTAGAGCTTCTCCCTGCTTTTCACCGCCCGGAACGTGACAAGGCTACAAACGTGAAGCAAAACGAGGACAAGCGGTACGGTTTTGATACACGGACATATACAGACCGGTATATTTGCAGGGAAGTATAACAATAAAAACGTATCGGGACAATGGAAATAGTAAGCATCGAGAGAAAGACCTTCGAGGAGATGAAGGAACGGTTCGGCAGCTTCTCGCAGCACGTGAGGGAGCTTTGCGCCCGCTACCGACCGCCCGAAAAGATGAACTGGATGGACGGGGCGGACGTGTGCGAGAAACTGGGCATCAGCAAGCGGACATTGCAGACCTACCGTGACCGGGGGCTGCTGCCGTACAGCCAGATCAACCACAAGATTTACTACCGGACGGAGGACGTGGAGGCGTTCGTGGAAGCCATGAGCCGGGAAATGACGGAGGACGAGTGAGATGGAAGTGATCACAAGGGACACGGAAGAGGTACGGGCGTACTTCGAGGCACTGGAGGAAGGCATGAGGTACCTTGACACGGTAACGGCGCACTTCCGCCCGGCGATGAACGGCGAGGTCTATCTCACGGGCGAGGACGTGTGCAGGCTGCTGCACATCACGCCGAGAACGTTGCAGGACTACCGCACGCAGCGGCTGATCCCGTACATATCGCTGCCGGGCAAGACGCTCTACCGCCAGTCGGATCTGCTGCGTATGCTGGAGGAGAACTACGTGGACATGCGCCCAAAGCGCAAACGGGGGAAAAGTCCAACATAAACGCACGGGGGTGTGCATCGGGAAATGCAGCAAAGGCAGGGACACCGCATCGGAAGTTCCTGCCTTTGCCGCATTCTGCACCGGGGGAAGGCGTCAAGCCGTTTCCCGGAGGGAGCGGCGCACCCGCTTCCCGTCCTGTTTCCTGTCCTTCTTCTCCAGCACGCTCCGCTGCATGGCGGCGAGGTTGCCGGAGATCGCCCGGAAATCGGAGCTTACCATCCTGTTGGTCACCTCGGCGTAGATCTGGGTCGTGGAAATGTGCTTGTGCCCGAGTATCTTGGAGAGCGCCTCGATGGTGCCTCCGTTGCAGAGATAGACGGTCGTGGCGAAGGTGTGGCGGCTTAGGTGGAAGCCGATCTCCTTGTGGATGCCGCAGGCTTTGGCTATCTGTTTGAGGTGCCTGTTGCACACGCTGTTGCTGGGCATGGGAAACACGAGGTCGCCTCCGGCAAGCCCTTTGTAACGTTCTATCAGCTCCTTGGCAATCTCCATGAGGGGGACGTTGCTCGACACACGGGTCTTGGTGCGCCGGGTGATGATCCATTCCTCGCCGTCGAAGTCCATGCGCTGTATCTTGTCATGGGTGAGCGTCTTTATGTCAATGTAGCTAAGCCCGGTGAAACACCCGAAGAGGAACATGTCCCGCACGAGGCTGGTCTGTTTCTTGACGAACACGGCGTTAGCCAAGGTACGCAACTCCTCCTCCGTGAGATAGCCCCGATCGGTCTCCTGCATCTCAAGGCTGTACTCGCCGAAGGGGTCGGTGCGGACGATTCCACGCCGCCACGCCTTGTCGGTCAGGCTGAGCAGGGGCATGGTGTATATCCAGAGGGTGTTGGCGCTCAATCCCTTCTCCACCCGCAGGTACTTGTCGAAATCGGCGATGATCTCCTTGGTCAGCTCCTTGTAAGCCATGTCGGTGCGCTTCTTCTTCTCCCAAAGGAAGGTCTTGAAATGGTTGTAAACAGCCAGATACTTGTTGTAGGTGGACTTGGCTCGCTGCCCTTTCTCCACCATCGCCCCGAACTCCTTGTTCATATTCTCGAAGTCTTTCAGTATGCAGTTCTCCATCACGCCGACACCGAGGAAGGCGTTGCGCAGCTTCTCGGCGGTGACGAAATCCTCTTCCCGGAGGATGCGGTGGTAGTGGTTGGTGAGCCGGGCGGAGACCTCCTTCAGTTGCCCGTTTATCTCGTTTGCCTCTGCGGACTTGCCTTTCGCCTTGCCGTTCTCCCAGAGGTCGGGAGTGACGAACAGCTTGGTTCCCACTGCCTTGTCATCCCCGTCAACGGAGATTTTCACCATGATGGGGGCTTTCCCGTCCCGGTTTCTCACTGCGGATCTCTTGATGTAGAACGAGGTCGCAAACGTACTTCTCTTTGTTTCCATAACTCTAAAATTTTCGTTTCTAAAGGTAGTTACTTATTTCTTACCAAGAGCTATGCAAAACAAGGCAAAGCGATGAAACAGAACTTGTTATGCCGTATATACCCCGTTTCGGAACCGGTAGCTGTTTAGTAGCCGAACTTTGTCCGAAAGGGGTGTTTTCAGGCTTTTTATGCCGAAGCCTGCTTCCACCCGCTCTGCATACAAGATGCTGACCTGCATTTATTTATGTAGAACTTTGCTTTTCTTTGCGCCTTATGCCGATTTTTTCTTTTAAAAAGTATTTTTGTAGAAATCATATAAATAGTAGGATATCATGTATGAAGAAAAACAGACAGCCGAGCAAATACGCAGATCTAATACTTTCGAGAAAGTAGATAGATATCAGAAATATAATTTGATGGATAATAGAGCGAACTTTTTACATCAACATAATTTGACCAATTTAATACAAAGGGAAACCTGTCCAAAGCAAGTTTTTTCGCAACTCTCTCCCGAAAAGGTGATCCAAAGAGTTCCACTGGATCAGTTTATTATAAATATGAGCAAAAAAGAAGAGAAAGAGGATATTTATCTATATGGACATATAGCATCTGACGGTTTCGGCGATATGGCAATGATCAATAATCTAGAACAGGTTCTAGAACGACATAAAGATCCACTCAAAATTACAAATATTGTGAAAATAGCAACATTAGATAATGACGATGAAGCAGCAGGTAAAAAGGAACGTATAATGAGAGATAATTATAATTTTCGAGATGTGCAAAAAGTAAATCAGTATTTCTATTCTGCAGAACATATTTTTGATTATATTTTTTGTAATTGTTATAATCACACAGATGTAACTGCTTCAGATCCTTCTGATGTAGAAGTAGAATACATGATAAATGAATTACGCCAATATGATGATGCTGAAATTATAGAATTTATCAAAAAAATTTATGATGATACAGGGGATTATAAAATCAGCAATTTTATAACTGATTTTAAACAAATGCCTGATAATTTTCTAGCGAATCAAATAATCTGTAGTAAAGATGTATCCAGACAGCTATTCTATCCGGCTTATGGTGCAAGAAAGAAAATAGAAACTCTTCCCTTCAATGAGAGCAATTGGGAAATACATTGCTCTATCCCCGATTTGGAAACCATGCAAGATTTCTATGCCAGTCCACAATTTACTGTAATTTCAGAAATGGGGAAAATTCATACTTTTGAATATTATGTAAACTCAGACTCAAATAAAGAATCAAGTTATACGACACTACTTACCCCTGAAAGAAGTGCCGGACTAATGTTGCCCAATCGCCCTTCGACAGAATGTAAACAGACAAATATTCCTACTGGGTTGTTAGAATTTATTAATATACAATTGGATGAATACATGAATAATAATAAATTCACTGAAGATTATGCTTTGATAAATATTCGGCGAGCTGATAATGGAAAATATAGACCAAATATTGATACCATTCTTGATTTTGTCAGCAAGATTTCCGGTCCCCAAAAGTTAATATTGTTAGGAGTTTCCGACATTGGTGAAGAACCTAGCGAGAACATATGCTGCATCGAAACTTTAGATCCTGGAGTGCTACAACACTTTTTAACTAAAATGACATCTAACAGTATTGTCCTTTCCGGAGGAGAAGGATTGCTCTGTGAAGCTTTAGGCTTATCAGAAGCCCAAGCGATGTTGATTCCACGCTACGAATATCATTATAGGGCCTTATTAAATTTTGGAAAAATGATTGGGAAAGAAAATGAAGTCAGGGGTTTGATAATTAATTCGTTAGCTACGGTTGGTATGTCCCTTGAAACATTGAATGATTATCTAGAAAAGCACTCCGATCCAATAATACCTCTGGATAGTAACACAGAAATACCCCCGAATTTCTTACGCGAATTATCTTCCAAGCTAAAAGGTTATACACTTGACAGTTTTATAAAAGGAATATTGGAATCGCAACAACTTCCTTCCAGTTAGCAACAACCTATACTACTTGAGTTGGAACACTGTAAAGGAGATATATAAATGTTATCTACATGTTGATACCATAATAGAAATGGCAAAATCAATTTCGACTATTGAAATTATTTTGCCGGATGGACAAATGATCAGACGGACAGTGTTCAATACAGCGCATGAAATAGAAGAATATATAAAATCTTGCTTACTGCAAGTTGAATAAATCAAAACCTTTTTCCTTCGATTAGACATCTCAATCATATTTTTCAGAAGTATATAACCTCTCTTTTTGAAGTTTGCCATCATCGGAACGTCCACTCTCCTTATGAAACTAAACCTATTTCTGGAAATCTCATCTTTTTAATTACTTATAAAAAACAGTGTATTCTTGCTTTACTTATTGTATGGAATTAATGTTTTGTGTTTTGATTGAAAAATGACTTTATTCATATAAAGTATATGACTTGAAATGTATATTAATATACAGTATACTAGATATTTATGTATAATTGGTACTGACTAGAAAAAACGATCGTTTTTTTTAGTCAGCGCAAAAGTAAGCAAAAAAAATATATAACAAACAAGAAATTTCAATTATTATTTGAAATTCAATACTTCAACATTTTTTTTAATCATAGTAAAATCGGACAATATGATGACTAGAAAAAACGATCGTTTTAGCTAGTCATCCTGTTCGTAAGTACACTTTATGTGACTGACGAACCTTGTCATATCAAAAAACTAGTATTAATTGATGGCTTATTTATTGACAACCCTGTCTTTAGTCTTATCTATATTGCTTTCAGCCCTGATAATTCCGCGTATCCTGGTTGTCGCTTATCGAAAAAAACTATTTGATATACCCAATGAACGAAAAGTTCACGACGGAATAATTCCCCGTTTAGGTGGTATTTCATTTGTTCCTACAATCTTGTTTTCACTCTCTTTTGTGACCGGATTACGTTACCTGATCGGCTTCGAAATAGCCGAAAACAGGCTCCATTTTATCATTCCCGAATTTTTCTTCCTGATCTGTGGTCTCACGTTATTGTATTTATCCGGTATAAAAGACGATCTGGTCGGACTACGTTATCGGACAAAATTCTTTATACAAATCCTAGCCGCCTCCATGTTCCCTCTAGCGGGATTATGGATCAATAACTTATACGGGCTGGCAGGTATCCACGAATTGAGTCCGTATATAGGAATTCCCCTCACGATATTAATAACGGTCTTTATCATCAACGCCATCAATCTGATTGACGGCATCGATGGTCTGGCTTCCGGGTTAAGTATTATCGCCCTGAGTGTTTTGGGAATTTTATATTTTTATTATAGTCAGTGGGTATATGCCATGTTCGCTTTTTCGGCATTGGGTACATTACTCCCTTTTTTCTATTATAACGTCTTTGGGAAGGCGGACCGTTGTACGAAGATCTTTATGGGCGATACCGGCAGTTTGACATTAGGTTATATGCTGGCATTTCTTACGATCTCTTATGCAACAGTCAATCCGCAGATACATCCTTATTTCGAAGGAGCGATCATTGTCGCTTTTGCCCCGTTGATAGTACCGGCTTTCGATGTTTTCCGCGTCATGTTGATCCGTGCCCGAAATCATAAACCATTGTTTATCGCCGACCGGAATCATATTCATCATAAATGCTTGGATGCAGGTCTGACATGTAAAAAAGCAGTGGTATGCATCTTAGGACTGGCTTGTGTCTTTTGCGTCCTGAATATGGCACTGATTAATACGATCAATAACAACCTGATTCTTTTTCTGGATATTCTGTTATGGTCTGTATTGATAGGCTGGTTGAATAAATCAATAAAAATAAAGAGGTGATATTTTGATTTTAATGGTTTATTTATATAGTTTTGTAAAAAATCAATAACGAAATGGCAAAACAATCGCATCCATATAAATCAAAAGAAAATATTCACTCTTCGAAGTTGGAGGAACCTTCTGCTGCTTATGTTTCTGCTGACTTGCGGGGCACGTATCTGGATATTGTTTCTGAAGATATGTTTAGAAGTGCCATATCCAAAGCGGTTTCTGATTTCGATAAAGGATTGGTCATATCCCATAACCAGATAGATGAATTAGTGAAGGCTCGAATGGGATGGAAATAGTTTGGTCATCTTTTGCTACCGAAGGACTTTTCTCTATATTAGAATATGTAGAGACTGATTTTGGAAGCCGTGTATCCCAACGTGTATATACTGATATAATGGGATATATTGAAACCTTAACTAAGTTTCCTAACTTGGGTATTCATGATGATATATTTTCTACTGAAACTTTAGAGGTTCGTTATCTGATTTGTAAGCAAAATATAATTTACTATTTGATCTATAAGGAGACAATATACCTTTTGTCGATAGCAAACTCCAACCAGTCCTCTGACCGTATACGTAAAGTGATAGCAGACTATTTACGATTATATAAATAAGTTTTCCAAGGAATATCAATTCCTGATATTCCCTTTGTAATCAAACAATAATGAATATAGCAATTGTAGGAACAGGCTATGTAGGCCTGGTCACGGGAACCTGCTTCTCAGAAATGGGAGTAGATGTCACCTGTGTGGACATAAATGAAGCAAAGATAAAAGCTTTGCAGGGAGGTGTAATGCCTATCTATGAACCCGGTTTGGAAAGCCTGGTCCTGAAGAATGTGGAAGCCGGTCGTTTACATTTTACGACTGATCTGACCGCTTGCCTGGATAATGTATCTATTGTTTTCAGTGCTGTCGGAACTCCTCCGGATGAAGATGGAAGTGCCGATCTGAGATATGTCCTGGATGTAGCACGCACTGTAGGACGTTCTATTAATAAATATACGCTGCTTGTAACCAAGAGTACTGTTCCGGTCGGAACGGCTCAAAAAGTAAAAGCTGTCATTCAGGAAGAACTGGATAAGCGTGGAGTTACTATTCCCTTTGACGTGGCATCCAATCCTGAGTTTCTGAAAGAAGGAGCAGCCATCAAGGATTTTATGGCACCTGACCGGGTGGTTGTTGGTATTGAAAGCGACCATGCCCGTAAACTGATGGAACGTTTATACAGGCCTTTTGTATTGAATGGTTATCCTATTTTATTCATGGATATTCCTTCTGCGGAGATGACGAAATATGCAGCGAATGCTATGCTGGCTACCCGTATCAGCTTTATGAATGATATCGCTAACCTGTGTGAAAGGGTTGGTGCTGATGTGGAATGTGTTCGTAAAGGTATTGGTAGTGATACCCGGATCGGAAAGCATTTTTTGTATGCCGGCTGTGGTTATGGTGGCAGTTGTTTTCCAAAAGATGTGAAAGCATTGCTATATACCGGAAAAGAGAATGGTTATACGATGCGTGTTATAGAAGCTGTAGAAGAAGTGAATGAAACTCAGAAAAGTATTGTTTTTGAAAAAGTAAACAAACTCTTCAATAATGACCTGAAAGGCAAGATCGTTGCTATCTGGGGATTGGCATTTAAACCGGATACGGATGACATGCGTGAAGCTCCTGCATTAGTGGTTATTGATAAACTGATAAAAGCCGGAGCGATAGTAAAGGTATACGATCCGATCGCTATGGATGAATGTAAACGTCGAATAGGAAATCAGGTGGAATATGCAAAAGATATGTATGATGTAGTAGTTGATGCAGATGCTTTATCGCTTATTACTGAATGGAAACAGTTTCGTTTACCTAGTTGGAAGTGTATAAAGAGATTGATGCGGGGAAATGTGATTGTTGATGGCA
Source organism: Parabacteroides caecihominis (assembly GCF_023656785.1). Taxonomy (NCBI): domain Bacteria; kingdom Pseudomonadati; phylum Bacteroidota; class Bacteroidia; order Bacteroidales; family Tannerellaceae; genus Parabacteroides; species Parabacteroides caecihominis. The sequence continues at coordinate 342 of NZ_JAMOKS010000075.1, read as the reverse complement.
GGAATATTTATGATCAAGAAGAAATGGAGAATGAGTATTTTGTATATTCAAGAATAGGATAAAGAATGAATATTCCACTTCTTTACACTCTAAAGTTCATAACTAATGGACTTTAGAAGTTTTGATAGTTGAGAATGTAAAGTATTTATGCAAAATTTTTATAAGCAATTGATCTCTGGCTTTTTATATATTGCTATAGCCAAATATTCTGGTTTAATAGAGGATGTAAATTAAACTGTGTCAGCAAGGAATAAAGTATTAACTTTGCTAACACAGTTTTTTTTATGAAAGAAGAATTTGATTTCGAGAGTATCAAGAACAAGGCTATTGAACAGCTGAAAG
>NZ_JAMOKS010000074.1:0-9216 GCF_023656785.1 Parabacteroides caecihominis | reverse complement strand
CTAAAAGAACTCTGTACATTTTATATCCGCGACAAATATATGAAATAATTATTACCCTGTGTTATTTTTCGTCAAAAAAATATCACAAGATTTTGTTTTTAACACATTGGCTAACAATATTCAATCGTAATTAAGTTAATTCAACAGTCAAGACTCATCTCTTTTGTTAAATAGCTTTATGATTTTTACTCTACAAAATATACCCTTATTCTTTTCATTAACATTTATAAAGGTGCTATATTTTACCCTAAACCGAACAATAAATAATTCTACTTAAAAGACAGACCATACATATGAGCCGCTCACCTAGCATTCAAACGATGCAATGCATAATACGCACATTATTAAACGATTATGATTGCCTGTTAGATTTCATTAGTATTTACACTCATCTTTTTTAAATTTACAAAAATCACTATAGTTCTTTTAGTACTATGAACGACTTATAACGCCAAATCATCCAAGCGTTCCTACTCAAAGTCTCCATATTTTATGCCAAAAGGAATTAAATGGTGCTTTTTACGCCAAAATAGCACCTAAGTATATTAAAAACCATCAATTATGTTGAAAAACTTTAAACCGGTTAGCTTAATTTTAGTTGCTGGAGCGTTATGTTTTCCTAAAGCATACGCAGACACAGCACCTGTTAAGTCGGAAGTGAATGCTTCCCTGCAAAGCGGGAAGATCACAGGTACAGTAGAAGATGAATTCGGTCCTGTTGCCGGAGCGTCTGTCGTAGTGAAAGGGACAACCAATGGTAGTATTACCGACATGGACGGTAAATTCACGTTGGAAGGTGTGAAGAATGGAGATATTATTCAAATCTCTTTTATCGGTTATGCCACTAAAGAGATTAAATTTGAAGGACAACCCTCTTTGCAGGTGATGTTGGCAGAAGACACTCAGAAATTGGATGAAGTAGTCGTTACAGCACTGGGTATCAAAAAAGATGCTAAAAAACTAGGTTATGCCGTAAGTACTATTTCTTCCGAAGACTTGGTAAAGACAGGTACCCCCAACTTTGCTACCTCATTGTATGGTAAAGCTTCCGGTGTACGCATCCAGGCAGCTCCGGGTGGTAGCAGTTCTGCTGTATCTATTAATGTACGCGGGATGAGTTCTATCACTGGTACAAACCAGCCTCTGGTAATTGTAGATGGTGTGCCTATCCGCAACGGTGATGCAAACAAAGACGGTTACTGGGGTGACCAGCGTGTAAACAGTAACGGTTTGGTAGATATCAACCCTGAAGACATCGAAAACTTGTCTATCCTGAAAGGAGCTTCAGCATCTGCTTTGTATGGATCGGAAGCTGCCAATGGCGTAGTTATGATCACAACAAAAAGTGGCAAAGGCAGTAGCGGTATAGGTGTTGATTTCAACGCAACAATAAGTGGTGACTGGGTTGCCTATATGCCGGAAATGCAAACAACATTCGGTCCGGGTGTTGCCGTAACAAGCCGCACAGAAGGTTACGAACGTGAAAGCGGAGGTTTCTGGGAACGTACGCTTGATAACGGACAGACAGTAAAAAGCATCCGTACTACAACTGCACAATTCGGTCCTAAATATGATGGTAGCGATGTATATTACTGGGACGGAACCATGCGAAAATATAGCCCTATCAGCTCTAACCCGTGGAAAGATATTTTCCGTACCGGTTTCAACCAGACATATAACCTGGCTATTACACAAGGATCTGAAAAAGGGAATATGCGTTTCTCTTATACTTATACGGACAATACTCCTACTCAGTATAACAGTACTTATAACAAACATAATTTCAGCTTATCAGGTAGCTATTCTTTGAACAAAGCCTTAAAACTGGATTATACAGTTAATTATATGCTGGAAGATATCAAGAACCGTCCCTACCGTATCAGTCGTATTACCAATAACTTCGGTGGTATGTTCGGTTCATTTGAAGATGTTAAATTGATGCGCGAAACCGCTGTCACCAGTTTAGGATATTTAAATGTTCCAAGCACTCAGGAAAGTATCACTCCTAACGAATCATACGCATGGGAACAAGCCTCCTACGGTGGTTTACTCACTGAGTATTTCTGGAATATTTACGGGAAAGAACAGTATGAGAAAAATAATCGTTTGATTGCAAGTGCGACTCCTACCTGGAATATTATTGACGGATTGATACTTCGTGGACGTATCTCTACAGACTTGACAGTCAACAAAATTGAAAATCAGGAAAAGACAGAAAAACCTATTGCTTTCGGTACTTACACAGGTAAATACGGTCTTACAAACAAACAATACAGCATTTATTATGGTGACATTATGTTGATGTTCGACCGTACATTTGCTGATAAATGGAATGTTACAGCAAATGCCGGATGGCAGGCCCGTCAGGAAAGTTTTTATAATGCAAATGCCTTTACAGATGGCGGTTTGTCTATTGAAAACTGGTTTTACCTGAATGCAAGTAAAAATAAGTCTATTGCAGGTATGTCGAAAACGGATTTCCTGAAAACAGCATTTCTCGCAACAGCCAGCGTTTCTTATGGAAGCTTTGCTTATTTAGAAGGAACAGTACGTCAGGAAAAGACATCTACATTGGCTAAAGGTAATAACTCATTCGTATATCCTTCTGTAAATGGTAGTTTTATCTATACGGAAGCATTCAAAGATCAAATGCCTAGCTGGTACGATTATGGTAAAGTACGTCTCTCTTACGGTATTGTAGGTAACGCTCCGGAAATCTATAAAGCAATACAGGCTTACACACAAAATAGTATCAGTGGCTATATCTACAACCAGATTCCGCAGGCCTTAGGAAACGAAAAGATACGTCCGGAAGAAAAGCATGAGTTTGAAATCGGTTTGGAAAGTAAATTCTTTAACAACCGATTAGGATTCGAAATGTCTTACTATACCAATACGACAAAAGATCAGATCCTGGAAACGACTATTCCGCAGTCGGCCGGAGGTACATCTATTCTGCAGAATGTAGGTGAATTGAAAAATAAAGGTTTTGAACTTTCTTTATATGGCACTCCTATAGAAACAAAAGACTGGCGTTGGGATATTCGCGGTAATTTCTCGATCAACCGTAATAAGGTAACCAAACTGATGGACGGTTTGGATGTTTTGCAGCACAGTAATATTGACGGTGGTGCAGCAACAATCGAGTCACATGTCGGTGAACCTATGGGTGATATCTATGCCTATGCTCCTCTAGAAGATGAAAACGGCAATCCAATTGTCAACAGCGACGGCTTCTATAAATTAACTGAAGAACGTGTAAAAGTAGGAAATGCCATGCCGAAGATAACCGGAGGTGTCAGTACTTCTGTAAGTTATAAAAACTTCTATCTGGATGCAACATTTGACTTCCGTGTTGGAGGCGCCGTTTTGAATATTCCTTATGAATATATGATGGGACGCGGTAATTTGGTTGAATCTATGGATTATCGTGATGCAGAACATGGTGGCCTTAATTATTATTTCGAAGGCAACAACCCTACTACCGGAAAATGTATTGCAGCAACCGGCACAGCAGGTCCTAACGGAGAAAAAGTATATGATAACGGTATGATTTTGGGTGGTGTAAAAGCGGATGGTTCACAGAATGATATAATTATTCCAGCGGACAAATACTACAATCAGACTTACAATTGGGGAACTGATTACCCAACTTATTACTCACATTCTGTATTCGACAATACCTATATCAAATTGCGTGAATTATCTTTAGGTTATACATTACCGAAAGAACTGACAAGTAAGTTTGCTTGCCGTAACCTGACTGTATCCGTATTCGGTCGTAACCTGTTCTACTTATATAAGAACTTACCCGCATTCGATGCTGAAGCAACAGATGGTACAAGCTGGGTATCGCAAGCTCAAATCGGAGGTTCAACTGCAACAACCCGTACATTCGGATTCTCACTGCGTGCAAGCTTCTAATGGATATTTATAAGATTAAAGCGACATACATTTAAAATAAAACAAAAATGAAACATATATTATCTATAATGGCAGGGGCAGCACTCTTAACACTTGCCGCTTGTAGTGACTCAGACTATACTGACCGCTATACCGACCCCTCCAAAACAACAACCGTAGCGTGTGATAAGCTGATGACTGGTATTTTTTATGCCGGAAACGATTACACTTACGCAACTTACTACCGCTTGTGGACTTTTGATAATGGTCTGATTGCTCGTTATGCACAAACACTCGGTTTTGTCAATGCTGACGGACGCTACTTAGCTTCCGACGGATATATCAATGACCGCTGGAATAATTTTTACAAGATTGTTGCTAATTACAGAATCCTGGAAAAGACATACAATGAATTAAGTGAAATAGAGAAAACCGATTATGAGCCTACTATCCTCTTATCCAAAATATTCATGTACGACCATATGCAACAACTTGTCGATATGTGGGGAAATATCCCGTTCAAAGAAGCCGGATATCTCGGTATTACCGGTGATATCGCCGGATCTTATCCTTCTTATGACAAGGCTGAAGATTTGTATAAAATGATGTTGGACGACCTGAAAGAAATCAATACCAAACTGGCAGGTATGACATCTTTATCTACCCTGACTTCCACTTATCTGAAAGCACAGGATTATATCAATAAGGGAGATTTGAATATCTGGAGAAAATATGCCAACTCACTCCGTCTCCGTATGGCTCTGACCATTGCTGATCAGGGAACCATGACAGATGAAGGAAGAAGCATCATCCGTGAAATTTTATCTGATCCTTCCACTTATCCTTTGCTCGAAAGCAACGACGAATTTATCCGCGTTGATTCTGACGACGATGGCTTTAAAGCAGAAAAGAATGTACGTGACGGTTTCGAAACATCAGGAAGAGGATATGCTTCTTACGAAGTGATCAGCCGGTTGAAAGATGACCCTCGTCTGGAAATCTTGTATGCTCCTAATCATGAAGGAAATTATGAAGGCGTAAATACACATGACAATTATGGTGTTCAGCAACCTTTATGGGAACGTCCGTTGGCACAAGGCGGTAATTTCTATTCAGCAGTCGACACAGCAACAGTAAGCCGCAACGACTATTACCCGGGAATTATCCTCATGCCTTCAGAAATAGCCTTTATTAAAGCGGAGGCTTATCAGAAGGGATATGCTTCGGGCGATGCCAAAGCTGCATTCGAACAAGGAGTCAAAGACGCGATCGAATTCTGTTACAACCTGAATGCAAAAGCAACTTACACAGACCCGACACCAGCTCCATCTGATGCTGAAATTGCTGCATTTGCAACAAAACTGTGGAATAACGCCAGCGATAAACTGGATGTTATCCTGACACAAAAATGGTTAAGTTTCGGATATTTCCAACCGATTATGGCATGGAATCAGGTTCGTAGAACAGGTGTTCCGTCACTCTACTTCCCGACAGATGAAACATCTTCTATCTGTAAAGATGTACCCAACAGATTGCGTTACCCGACTATCGAACGCGACAACAACCCGAAATATCAGGAAGTAAAAGACTCGGATACCTATTATAACAAAGTATTCTGGGCAAAATAAGATCGATATCCCTATAAAAAGTTGGTTGGCAATTCAACGTCAACCGGCTTTTTATTCTGATAACAGACTAATAAACAAAACAAAAAGAGGTGACGCTGTTTGATATAGATAGCGTCACCTCTTTTTTATACCTTCAGTTTTAAGTATAACTAAAACTTTCCGGAATAATCAATAAAGTTTTAAGTATAGGTAAAATGAAATGCCTTTCTGCTTATTAGCCTTCACATCTTTTCCTCCCCAATATTCGAATCCACCACCAGGCTATCCGGCAATTCCGTCGCTTCCGGACGCTTCACATAAATGCACATTCTTCGTGTCCCGTCTTCCACCAGGATACCATCGGCCACAAATTGTTTGAGTTCTTTACGTGCCAAATATTGGGTACAACCGTTTAAACCCTGATAAGCCAGGGTTGTAATATATGCATGTCGCTCCAGATACCGCAACAATCGGCTTTCTTTTTCCTCCTGTGAAAAATCAGTTACCTTTGGTTCCTTATAACGTTCCACCGGCATTGTTTTCAGTTCATGTTTCAGTCCGGCACAACAACGGAAATTCACATTCTTGAAATGAACGGATTCACTACGCAACTCCTTCTTGTCTTGTACCGGGCGCGATTTCAACGATACACTGAAATAGCCGATTCCGTCGAGATAAACATTATATCCATCGCGAAGTTTCTCTTTCAGCATGTCGGAGAGCAGACGGACCGCTCCTTTCAGGTCGCCACCAGTATAAGTGGAACGCGAAGACGCTTCCTCTATTAAACGATCGGTACTCACTGTATCCCAGGGGACTATACGGGGATGCAATACGACTTTTTTACCTGAACCCTTTTTAGGCGGATTCTGCTCCATCTTGTAAATTGCTGTCATACCAATGTGTTTTTATCATCCGGCCTATAGACTTTTATGGCTAAAGACTGGACTTAGTAAGCATTGACCCAGGTCAACCATATATTCGCCCCAGGTCGAACTTCAATTTGACCCAGGTCAACTATAAGGTTCACCCAGGTCGAAAGGTTAAGAATATACGACCAAAGATATAAAATATAAGTGGATAAACAATAGTTATCTCCTTTATTTTCAATAGATGAAATAGTTGTAGCCTTCCTGATAATGATCGGTCTTTACATGCTGTAAACCGGCATTCAGGTACTTATCTTTGGAAAAAATCAATAAAAAAAGAAGACAAATGAAAGCAACTTTATTCAGTGCAAATCAGAAAGCACAAAAGACAATCGAGATGGAAAAACTGGTCGGACTGATCCGTGACGGTTACAAGGAAAAGCAAGTGGCAGCCCTGCGCGAAGAATTGCGCTACACCATTCCCGGAGTTTCGGTAAAAGAGGCGAACCGGTTACCGGTCGTCTACTTCTGTTCTACCGTAAAAAAGCAGGATGGGACGTTTGTCAGAGACCAATATAACGGATTGGTCCTGCTCAAAATAAACAATCTCGCCAACCGCAACGAGGCAAAAAATGTCCGCCGGCAAGCAGCCGGATCATTACAGACAATGGCAGCATTTATCGGATCAAGCGGAAAGAGCGTAAAAATCATCATTCCTTTTACACTATCGGATCATACTGTCCCACAGAACGATACGCTTATTCGTTTTTTCCATGCCCGGGCCTATGACAGAGCGGCAGCCTATTACCGGGAAGAGTTGCAACAACAGATCACTGTTGAAGAAAACGAATTGGATGCAGCCTGCCGACTTTCATTCGATCCGGATATTTACTACAATCCGGACGCCCTGCCTATCCGGATCGAACAACCTTGGGAGATGCCGGAAAAGCTACCGGTTTCTGCACCGTCACCAGCCGTAACAGAGCCGCTACAACGCCTCGTTCCCGGTTATGAACGAAGCCGGGTCGTTTCGTTACTTTTCGAAAATTCATTACGGCAAGCTATGGATGCGACCGGTTATCGAAAAGGGGATGAAGATATCAAGCCCTTCCTTACTTGCCTTGCCGAGAACTGCTTCCGCAGTGGTATCCCGGAAGAAGAGGTGGTCAAGTGGTTGCCGGTACATACCCATTTCCGGATTTTTGAAGCGGAGATACGGACAACCGTACACAATGTCTACTGCCTGTCCTCCGGTTTTGGCCGGAAACCGTGTATCCGGCCGGAGCAGGTACTCGCCTTTCAAGCCGACGAATTTATGAAACGCCGGTATGAATTCAGATATAATAATATGAAGGGAGATGCGGAATACCGCGAACGAAAATCGTACTATTTCAATTTCTTTCCTGTTAACGAACAGGTCCTCAACAGTATCAGCCTGAATGCACAGGAAGAAGGTATCCCGCTATGGGACAGGGACGTGAAACGTTATATCTATTCCAACCGTGTGATGCATTATTCGCCTATTGAGGAATATATGCTGGAGTTGCCGGACTGGGACGGGACAGACCATATCCGCCGGCTGGCCGATACGTTGCCCTGCAATAATCCGGAATGGAGAAACCAGTTCTACCGCTGGTTCCTGAGCATGGTGGCCCATTGGAACGGGCTGGACCGGATGCATGCCAACAGCGTCTCCCCTCTTTTGATCGGCAGACAGGGATGCGGCAAGTCCACCTGGTGCCGGAATCTGCTCCCGCCCGAATTACTGGAATATTACACCGACAGTATCGATTTCAGCAATAAACGCGACGCCGAATTGTTACTGAACCGTTTTGCCTTGATCAATATCGATGAGTTCGATTCGGTATCGCCTTCCCATCAGGCATTCCTGAAACATATCCTCCAGAAGCCGGTCATTAATGCCCGCCAACCTTACAAGCGCAGTATCCAGCCGCTGAAAAGATATGCATCTTTCATTGCGACCTCCAACAATGCAGATTTGTTGAACGACCCGACAGGAAGCCGACGTTTCATCTGTATCGAACTGACCGGTAACATCAACCACACTACCGGGGTAAACCATAAGCAATTGTATGCCCAAGCCGCCACCGCACTACGTAACAACGAACGCTATTGGTTCACCTCCGAAGAGGAAACTGCGATCATCCGGAACAACCACCAGTTCCAACAGATTCCGGTTGAAGAGCAACTCTTCTTCCAGTATTTTCGCCTGCCTGAAACAGGAGAACAGGGCGAACTGCTCCCTGCCGCCGAAATATTGAGACGGATCGAACAACGGAGCAAAATAAAATCCGGTATCCGCAACATGGCTCTGTTCGGCCGGCTGCTGCTAAAGAATAATGTAACCAAAAAACATACGAAAACAGGTAATTACTACCATGTAATTGAAATCTGATAAAACAACCGGGTGATGCCGTCCTCCTGTCATGGCGTCACCCCTATATTCCTATGGTACAACTTGTTAAAATATCTCTACCGAAATATGACGCCGGATTTACTAAAATTTATATAAATAAGGAGAAATCTCCCACAAATCAGAACTCTGTCCTCCTATTAATCAATATTAACCCATCAGAAAAGCTTCCAAAGCTTTTAAATAATATAGTTTTTACCCTGATACAAGTAGTTAAATATCGTAATCTACAACCACAAACAATTTGATTATCAATATAATACAATCCAAAAATCACTATAGTTCTTTTAGAACTAAGGTAATAACGCCAACTAAATATACGCCAGGCTCTAAATCGCTTTGTAAAGTTATATCCAAAATAAAGAACAGACTTTTGTTTCGCCAAAACATTGTCTATTAATGT
>NZ_JAMOKS010000073.1:0-9511 GCF_023656785.1 Parabacteroides caecihominis | reverse complement strand
ATAACTCGCGATAGTTCATAACTCATGCTTTTGAATAGCCGAAGTTAATTTCTTTCTACTACTTAACAAAATTTCAAAGAACTTTTTCAAAGACTAGTTTTTACACAGTCTCTCGAGAGGGGAGACAGTTACAACCAGTCAATAAACAGATGATTCAATTTTTTCTAGCTTTGAGACTCACATTTTTCTACTTCTATCACAATGTGTACAGATAACTGATCTCTTCCGCCCAGATTGATTCGTCAGGGGTTTCAAGGATCAGAGGGATGTCGTCAAAACGAGGATCGGCCATCAACATCTTAAAGGTTGTCATCCCCATCACCCCTTTTCCGATACTGTCATGCCTGTCTACCCGGGTCGCCAAGTCTTTCTTCGAATCGTTGATATGCATTCCGCGCAAATAGGAAAATCCGATCACTTCATCGAAGTGGCGGAAGGTTTCGGTAAAGCCTTGCTCCGTTTTAATATCATAACCGGCAGCCAGCGTATGAGCCGTGTCGATACAGACACCGACGCGCGTTTTATCTTCTACCCGATCGATGATGGCTGCTATTTGTTCGAATGTATATCCCAGGTTTGTACCCTGCCCGGCCGTATTCTCTATAACGGCACAAACACCTGCGGTCTGGTCCAACGTCCGGTTAATCGACTCGGCAATACGAGCCAGGCAATCGTCGACCGGCAATTCGTTCAGATGGCTTCCCGGATGGAAATTCAGCCGGTCCAGCCCCAGTTGTTCGCAACGCTGCATTTCGTCCAGGAAAGCATCGCGCGACTTCTGCAACCCGTCCGGGTCCGGATGTCCGAGGTTAATCAGGTAACTGTCATGAGGCAGGATATGTTTCGCCTCGTAACCGAACTCCTCACAACGTTCTTTGAATAAGGAGATACTTTTCTTCGTCAACGGGGATGATTTCCACTGACGTTGGTTTCGGGTAAAGAGGGCGAATGCTTTTGCCCCGATAGCATTCGCGTTCAGAGGGGCATTCTCAACCCCGCCCGACGCACTTACATGTGCTCCGATGTACTTCATTTGTTAATCGTTTACTTTATTCTTTTTGTCTACTGTTCATTTTTTTCATCTTCGGTCTTACAACCGGCAAAATGAAACTTCTCCGTCGCCTGTTCTTTTGTGACGACAAAATATACGATGTCCGCCCGCGAACAAAGTTCGTTCTGCGAATTGTATATCTCCGTCTCTATGAATATGGCATTCCGTTTCTGCTCTTTGATACGCCCCCGTATCATCAAGCGCGGTTCCCGGGTCGAGATACTTTTCAGGAAACGGGCATCCAGCCGTGAAGTCACGCCCGACGTCTGTAATTTCCTCAATACCACCCAACCAGCCAGTTCATCCATCATGGTAGTCTGGATTCCCCCATGCAATGTCTCCAACCATCCCTGGTAATGGCTTTCCGGCTCCCAGAAAGCAACTATATCTTCACCATCTTCGTAAAACTCCATGTGCAGACCCTGCGGATTTTCGGGTGCACACCCGAAGCACATATAGCCATCCAACCCTTTCCAGGGATTAATAATCTTTTTCATACAACAACAGCTTTAAACGGATTGTTTCTTAAATAAAGAGAATTTTATACTATAAGCCGGTTACAAATATAACAAACTTATGCCGTTTTTCCCGAAGGCACAAAAAAAACAGAGATAAGAGCCGTGGCCTTACCTCTGTTCCATACTGATAATCAGATATTTTATTTTCTTTTAATCTTCAATCTCAGGCATCAGGAAATCTACGAAGCACAGGGCAGCCAGAGCTGTTCCGTATCTCTTTTCGATGGTAATACCTTCGGTAATGAAGTTCAGTTCACCCAGATAATACTTACCGTAAGTCTTCTGGTGCAAGTCGTTGATTACACGGATCAGACGTGATTCCAACTCCTCGATACGATAACGGCCGCTGACCTCGCATACCAGGGCTCCAACCTTCTCATCGAAGTTTTCGTCCTTGTACATCCAGGCGTAAACCACACCGGCAGATACAAACTCATCCTGATAACCATGCGATACCGCCATAATGGTTTTCAATTCCGTACCAAATGGAGGAAGATCGATCTCGTCCATGGTTGCAAGATGTGCAGTTGCTGGAATAACAGACGAATAAGTCATAATGTTAAAGTCTGAAATACCGGCATCATAAAGAGCCATGTGATAAGAACCTGCATGCTTTTCCAGGTCTGAATCACCACTACCCTTTGTAATAAAAAAGGTGTTTGGAATTAAATTCCCAACTTTCTTTACCATCTACAAATATGTTTTACTTAATTAATAATATGAGGGCACAAAAATAGAAACTTCTTTGGGATTATTTTCTTTACAAATGATAAAAAAACAGCTTTTTACATATTATTATTCATTTTATTTTAAGGCATATCGTATAAGGTATAATTATCAGCCGTCACGAAGACTTCTGCCAACGTCCATAAATTTCACTTATCGCCCGATTGACAAAAGTGATGGGAAATACCGGCTTTCCGGGTGAACAAATAAGAAACCCGCCGTGTTAGAATAGTAGAAACAACATAAAACTTATTAGTCATGCTTACATTATGCCTCAGTTTATTATTGTTGGTAACTAATAATAGTAATAATAGTAGTAGTCAAATAACAGATAAAAAAGAAGAAATTATGAAATTCGAATTAATTAAATTGCCTTATGCGGCAAATGCATTGGAACCGGTTATCAGTCAAGCAACAATTGAGTTCCATCACGGAAAACATTTACAGGCTTACGTAAACAACCTGAATAACCTGATTCCGGGTACAAAGTTTGAAAACGCTCCCCTGGAACAGATCGTAGCAGAATCCGACGGCGCTATCTTTAATAATGCCGGACAGATACTCAACCATAACTTGTATTTCACCCAGTTCTCACCCAAAGGCGGCGGCGAACCTAAAGGAAAGTTGGCAGAAGCCATCAAAGCAACCTGGGGTTCGTTCGATAACTTCAAGAAAGAGTTCAACGCAGCAGGCGCCGGTCTATTCGGTTCCGGATGGGTATGGCTGGCAAAAGATAAAGACGGCAAACTTTCAATTACCAAAGAGCCAAACGGCAGCAACCCCGTTGCACACGGACTGGTTCCTCTCCTGGGATTCGATGTATGGGAACATGCTTATTACCTGGATTACCAGAACCGCCGTCCCGATCATCTGAATGCCTTATGGAATATCGTTGATTGGGATGCCGTTGGCGAAAGATATTAATATTAATAAGTAGTGTGATTTAAACCAGATAAGGCCGTCCGGGGGAAACGTTCTCCGAACGGCTTTTTGTTTACCGATCACCCAAAGGGAAAAATGTCAATTATTAAGGAAATACAGCAAACAGTTACAAGCATATAAGGTCGTAACTTTGTTATGTAAAACAGAAAGAGGAATAATAACTAAACAATAAGGAGTTAGAATCATGAAAGTAAAAGAGTTGACAAAACAAGAATTTCTAAGTAAAGTAGCCAATTATGAAGCAAGTCCCGATAAATGGATATACGAGGGTGACAAACCTTGTATCATCGATTTCTTCGCTACCTGGTGCGGTCCTTGTAAAATGATTGCTCCTATCCTGGAAGAGCTGGCAGGCGAATATGAAGGAAAAATAGATATCTATAAGGTCGATACAGAAAAAGAAGAAGAACTGGCTGCTTCTTTCGGCATCCGGAGCATTCCTTCCCTCCTGTTCTGTCCGATGGGCGAACAACCGCAGATGGCAAGAGGTACCATGAGCAAGGCTGATTTCAAAAAAGCTATCGAAGAAGTTCTTTTGAAGAAATAAACAATGCAATCATATTACTTACGGAACTCCTGAAAGTGCAGGCTATCGAAAGAGTAGCCGGCTTTCAGGAGTTTTATTTTGTCTACAATTTATCCGTGTAAAATATCTTTCATGTCAATCACAGGCCAAGGCTTGTAATCACGCCAGGCACCGCGGGTAAAGTCAGGAATAGCCACAGAGCAACTCTTGTTCAGGACAGAACGTTCGCTCAACTCGACGATACACGACCAGGCAGCCGCATCATACACACTCTGATCCAGCGGATAACCGTTACGCAGACAGTAGATAAGACGCCAGTCCATGATAAAGTCCATACCACCGTGACCACCGACTTTCTTTGCCCGTTCGCCGATGTATTTGCTCAGCGGGTGTTCATAATCCGCCATCACTTCCTTTTGAGGCCCTTCTTTCAGGAAAGAATGGGTATCGGGCTGTACAGCCACCTTCTGCTCCGGATATTTAACAGCCATCCCTTTCGTTCCCTGTACCAGATGGATACGGGAATAAGGACGGGGCGATGTCGTATCATGCTGAATCATGATAGACTTACCGTTCACAGTATGGATAATGGTCGTATTCATATCCCCCAGGGCATAACGTTCCGATTGGGTGATACGTTCGTCATCTTTCAGATTTTCCTTCGCCCAAAGAGCCAGGCCAAACTGGTTGGTCGAAACGGATGACAGGTAATCCATCCGGTCTCCCTGGTTGATTCCCAGAATCTGGGCAACCGGGCCGAGCCCATGTGTGGGATACGGATTGCCGGTATGGTATTTACTGTATTCCAGACGCCAATGTTTATAATAACCTTTAAACTTCGAGCCTCTCAGGTCGTGGATATAAGCACCTTCGGTATGAATAATTTCTCCCAGCAATCCCTGGCGGGCCATATTCAATGTGGCCAATTCAAAGAAATCGTAACAACAATTTTCAAGCATCATACAATGAAGCTGCGTTTCTTCGGCCTTGTCGACCAACGCCCAACAATCCTTTACCGTTAGCGCAGCCGGCACTTCGATGGCAACATGTTTTCCATGATCCATTGCATAAAGGGCGATAGGCACGTGCAACTCCCAAGGGGTAGCATTATAAATCAGGTCGATATCATCCCGTTCGCACATTTTCTTCCAGTCTTCTTCTCCGGTATATGCGACTGCTTCTTTCCGGTTACTGTTTTTAAGTGTTTTCTGGCTATTCTCAATCCGTTCGGGATTCAGATCACAGATAGCCACAATCTCCGTTCCCTCGATCTGTGCCATACGCTTTACCGCGCCTGCCCCTCTTCCCAGACCGACAACACCGATACGGACGGTACTCAAAGGTTTACAACGCAGTCCTAAAACGGATTTTCCTTTGGCTGGGGGAGACAGGTCTTCTGTCTGTGAAAAAGAACTCCCGCTGACCGGCGTATTGGCAGCATTCATCTCTTTGCCTACAACGATAGCAGCACTTCCCGCCAATGATCTTCTTAAAAATTGTCTTCTGTTAATGCTCATGATAATAGATTTTAGATTAAGTGATATTATATGAGTCGGCAAAATAAGAATTTATTTTCACTTCTACTATTTTTCTTAAAAAAATATCTAATCTTTTCTTATTATTAATCAGGGAGATAGATTGTATTTGAAAAGAAAGATGAAAAAAAGTACACAGAAAAACGCCCTCCCCTATTGCGAGATTAGAAATAATAACTACCTTTGCACTCGCAAAACAGAAATACTGAATGCCTCTTTAGCTCAGTTGGCCAGAGCACGTGATTTGTAATCTCGGGGTCGTTGGTTCGAATCCGACAAGAGGCTCAGGAAATTGAAAATTAGAGTTACTGATAATTTTCAATTTATAATTTTCAATTTTCAATTAACAAGGGGGCAGTTACCAGAGTGGCCAAATGGGGCTGACTGTAACTCAGCTGTCTTTCGACTTCGGTGGTTCGAATCCATCACTGCCCACAGAGAACCTCAGGAATTTAATTTCTGAGGTTTTTTGTTTTATCTCGTTTCGTGTTTCTGACTATCCCATGAAGAACAGGAGTGTCAAGAGTCTCATCAGTCTCACCCCCATTTCTGAAAATACGCTTTTTCCAAAAATCGCATATAATATATTGATATACATTTATATACGCCCTATTTTAAGATTTAAATTCAAGCATAAAAACCCATTTTTTCTCTTTATTTCGGACATTTTTAATGAGTAGTTATCCGTTAACTCACCGGTGCCTATCCGTTCTTCCTCCGGTGCTTACCCGTTTTTCATATTATGCTTACCCAATATAACAGAATAACCATACTCCAAGAGAAGAAGTGCGTCCGAAACTTTAATAAAAAAAGGAATAAATTGAAGAGAGAAAAAAGAGAATATAAATATAATAAGCTATATTTCAGATATATAAGTGCAGAAATCTTTATCTGAACAAAAATGCAGAAAATGAAAAAGGGGGGTGAGACTGATGAGACTCTTGAGACTCTTTCCTTTTGACGCACCCCCCTTTTTAGAAAACGTATTTTCCTATTAATGGAAATATACGAATTTATACAATAGAATTTTTCTTTGTAAACTCGATGATTTCGCTGATATAACCGAAAGCAAGACCTGTCACGGTATCCGCACAGCCGTAATAGATAGCGATACGGTCAGATTCGGGATCATGCAGGGCGGCACACGGGAATGTCACGTTAGGCACGTCACCTACACATTCGTAATCCTTTTGCGGAGAAAGCAGGTACGGGCCCGTACGGTATTTTATTTTCCAGGGCTGATCCAGATCCAACAAAGCGGCACCGAAGCTATATACATAGCCATTGCATGACTGCAACACGCCATGATAGATCAGCAACCAACCTTCCGAGGTCTCGATAGGAATAGGACCTGCACCGATCTTCAGACATTGCCAGGCACTCACTTCAAACGGAGCCGGAGCCATCACATGACGATGTTTTCCCCAGAAGCACATATCAGGCGATTCGCTGTAGAAAATGTCGCCGAACGGAGTATGGCCATTGTCACTCGGACGGTTCAGCATGGCGAAATTACCGTTGATCTTACGCGGGAACATCACACCGTTACGGTTGAAAGGCAGATAAGCATTTTCCAACTGGTGGAATGTTTCGAAATCGAATGTATAAGCCACACCGATCGTCGGGCCATGATAGCCGTTACACCAGGTGATATAATAACGGTCTTCGATGAAGCATACACGAGGGTCATACGCATAAACGAATTTACCTATCTCTTCGTCCTCGCATTCGAACTCCAGCTTTGTCTCAGAAATATTCCAGTGGATAGCATCCGCACTGAAACCGACATGCAGACGCATACGGCGGTTGGTATCGTCGCAACGGAACACACCGGCATAACCTCCCTTGAACGGAACGACAGCACTGTTGAACACACTGTTTGATGTAGGGATAATATCACGGGGGATCACCGGATTATTCGAATATCTCCAGATCACATCTTTACAATCAGCCGGGCGGTCTTCCCAAGGCATATCGGGCAGCGGTTCGCCAATAATTTTCAGTTTATCCATTTCTTATTGATTTGTTTTATTTGACAATACAAAATTACTTCTTTTCATTCAATTTCAGTTCTTCCATCAAAGCATTATACTCGACTTCATCCTTGCTCATCTTGTCGTACCAGTTCTTTTTCAGCACCAACGTAGTGATAGCCAGGATCAGGATGCTGGTTATCAACGGCATGCCTTCACGGATCACGATATACATCGGAATAATGGTCAGACACATCTGCCAGATAATGCCGATGGCCACATTGAACATATCGCGTTTGAAGTTTTTATTCGCCTTCACCTGCGGATATTTGGCTACAACCTTATTATAAACAGGTTTCCAGTAACCCCACGGACGTACGGTGATATAGAAGCGTTCCAGTGTTTCGTCGTCTACCGGAGGAGCCGCATAAGTACCGACGATACAACCGATCAGAGAAACAACCAGCAAAACCGGGAAGTAGAACAACGGCAGCATCGGAGCATTGTTGGCATACTCGCCCACCCTTTCCACAAAATGTCCGTCTACCATCGTATAGCCGTCGAAGATGAACGGGCATACCATAGCGGCCAGGATACCGGTAATCATTCCCCAGAAATAACCGTTCCCGTTAAAACGCCACCAATGCCATTTCAGCAGGTTGGCAGCAATATATCCGCCATACAAAGCAGACGTGATCCATTGCAGGACGGAGTTTACGCTTTCCACGAAGAAACCGATCACCACACTGACAACAACTACCGCTACCGTTACGATATAGCTGGCACGGATCATCGTCTTGTTGCTGGCATTCGGGTTGATATATTTTTTATAGATGTCATTTACAATATAAGCAGGTGCCGCATTGGCCGTAGAGGCAAAAGTAGACATAAAGGCGGCAAGCAATCCGGCAAGCAGCAATCCGCATACTCCAACGGGCACGAACTGGTTAATAGCATTCGGCAGGATCAGTTCGAAGTCGATCGCTCCGGTCTTTGTCGTCAAATCCAGGTCTTTGAAGAAAGCCAGCGCCAGGATCGTAAATCCCATAATCATCAGATAACGCGGGATAAGCAGGATGACAGGAACAGAACCGCTCATTAAGGCTGCTTCCTTACCGTTACGGCAGGAAAGGATCTTCTGCATATCGTAGTTGGGGGCAGGTCCCGCCATACTATTGAATACTCCTTTGAAAAGCATCATCATAATAAAGATCCCGAACAGGCCGAACTGGTCGTTCATTATCTTTTCATTGACATCGCTGAAGATGTCGGTCCATTTCATGTCGAGGTTCCATCCGGGCATCAGGCTGTCCCAACCGGCAGGCACAATGGAGGCAATCGTTTCCGGGCTTACCTTCATCATAGCGATAACGGCAATCGTTACACCGGCCACGGTCATAATGGCAAACTGAACCACATCGGTCCATACGATACTCAGCATACCGCCCAACATCACATAGATCGTGGCGATGGCTGTAAAGAATATACCGTAAGCATGCGGCACGTATTCAGCCGGTATATCAAACGGGACATACTGGGAAACAAAATCCCACGGGAAGAATATCTCCATAAATTTACCCACGCCGATAAAGCCGTAACTAAGGAAACCCAGCACACCGATCAGGGCGTAGATAACGACAATCGTATGCGACAGGCTGGCGCCTTTGTTCTTTCCGAACCGTGTCTGTATCCATTCCGCCCCTGTCAGCACATTCGACCGGCGAAGCCAGACAGAGAGATAGACCATCAGGAAGATCTGGTTAAATACAGGCCAGAGCCAGGGCACCCAGGCACTTTTAATTCCATAAATAAAGGCTAGTGTAACCATCCACATAGTACCAGATATATCGAACTGGCCGGATGCGTTAGACAAGCCTAACATATAAAAAGGTAGTGTTTTTCCTCCCAGGAAGTAGGAGTCCATGTTTTTCGACGCCTTTTTCTTTAACACTAATCCGATGACGATCATGGCCACCAGATAGAGTCCGATGATAAAGATGTCGATTGGTTGCAATTTCATGATATTAAGTTTGTTTTTAGGTTTAACGTTTAGCAAAGATATATAAAAAATGGAGAAAGTTATAAATCCTTCTGTGGAGAGTGAAGAAAGTAACTTTTCCCCTCTCGAGAGACTGTGTAAAAACTAGTCTTTGAAAAAGTTCTTTGAAATTTTGTTAAGTAGTAGAAAGAAATTAACTTCGGCTATTCAAAAGCATGAGTTATGAACTATCGCGAGTTAT
>NZ_JAMOKS010000072.1:0-9859 GCF_023656785.1 Parabacteroides caecihominis | reverse complement strand
AGCTGATTGCAACTCTACATCTCGAGATAGTTTACTTCTACCGATCGGTTAATTCAATTATTCATACAACAAATATATTGAATTAATCTTGCTTTGGTGAACTATGCAAAGTTAGAGCATCTCTGGTATGAGTGCGTGTCGGGTTTTCGTAACGGATGGCGAAGATCACTTCCTGATTCATTTCTTCCAGGAACAGTTTGCCATAATCACTGTAAAGAGCATGTCCCTGACCAATCAGATAGTCGAGTGTTTCTTTATTGTAATTATAAGCTGTCTGCCAATGTTCGGCATTGTAGCTTGGATTGAATTGAGGACTGGCACGGAATAACAAGACACGGCCGAGGAATGCTTTGGCAGCACCTTTAGTCACACGTCCCAGATTGTCACCGGAGAAAGAGGCCGGCAGACCTTCTGCACATGCTTTTAATTCGTTGATAATAAAATCGAAACAATCTTTGGTAGATGTACGTTTTACAAACAGGTCGTCTGTCAGTTCCTGCGGAACAGTAATCAGTGGAACACCGCCGTAGCGTTTTACCATTTCAAAATACAGATAAGCACGGATGAAGCGGGCTTCGTAAGTTAAACGGTTAGCCAGATCGCGATCGATCGTACAAAGATCCGGATTCTGTGCATTTTGGATGAAAATGTTACAGTTACGAATGTTTTTGTAAGGCCAGTACCAGGTTGGAGCGGAATCTTGTGTGTCACTCATATTATCCGGAGTCGTGGTTCCATCTACCCAACCTCCACCACCTGTCGCTTCATCACTTGCATCTGCCACTGTTGTATCCCAACTCGGGATGGAAACATACAGTGCGTTCAGGAAAGCGGTAGTCAGAGTTTCGTCAACCCAAACCTGTTCTTCTGAGATGGAACTCAGATCTTCCTTATCCAATATGCTGGAACAAGAAGAGAAAAATGCCAGAATAGCTGCGCATGTAATAAATATCTTTTTCATATCGAATTACTCAAATTGTTAGAAACTTACATTAATTCCAAAGTTGAAACTCTTAGTCAGCGGATATTGGTAAGCACCACGATCACCACTGTTTTCCGGGTCGTAGATACCAATGTGGTCAAAGACGAACAGGTTAGTTCCTGAGACATAAACACGACAACGGTCTACACCGATTGTACCCAACCACTGTTTTGGCAGTGTATAGCCGATTTCAATATTCTTACAACGGAAATAATTACCGTTCATCAACCAGAAGGAAGATTCCTGGCCGTTGGCTCCTTTTGATCCTGTACCTCCGACACGCGGATATTTACCATCGATATTATCGGGAGAGTAAGCATCAGACCAGATATTTAAAACTGTCTGTTCAGTCCATGTATCACCCCGGTTCGGGAACATGATTGCACGGTGGCCTACCCCCTGGAAGAAGGCTGTAAAGTCAATGCCTTTCCATTCACCTCCAAGGCTGATACCATAGATGATTTCAGGGTCTTTGCTGTATAAGGAAAGGACAGCTTTATCATTTCCGTCAACAACTCCGTCGGGACCGCCTACACCACCTGCTCCATTGATATCTTTCAGGATGATATCTCCTTTTGACCAGTCGAATCCACCGTTATATTGAGGTAAACCAACCAAGTCTGCATCCGTGCGGGCAATGCCGTCAGCCAGATAACCGGTGATGAATTTAATTGGGCGACCTGTTTTGATTTCCCATTCGTAAGCATTTGCAGATTCATCGATCTTTGTATAATGGTTACGTGCGAAAGAGAAGTTCCCCGATACATAGTATGTGAAATTGCCGATTTTATTATCGTGGCGTACTAAGAATTCACAACCCTGGTTTACCATTTCTGCATAATTTTCTTTTGGAAGATCAGCCCCGAATGTTCCCGGAATTGTACGAACGCGGTCCATCAGGATATCTGAAGTTCTTTTATGGAAATAGTCAAATTCCAAACTTAACAGACCGTTCCACAAGCCTAAATCGAAACCGACATCGGCTGTTGTCGTTGTTTCCCATGTGATGCCTAAACTAGGGTAGACACCCGGAAGAATACCGGTGGCACCTGTACCGAACACGGCATTTGTCTTGATTTTATCTGTTTGTGTGATGAATTTATTCAGATACTGATAGTAAGCAACATCATCACCACCGTCATTACCTAGTGTACCGTATGATGCACGAAGTTTCAGGTTATTGATAAAGTTCAGCTTTTCATTCGATTTGAAGAAGTTTTCTTCTGTGACACGCCATCCGGCAGATACTGAAGGGAAGAATCCCCAACGTTTACCGGGAATCCATTTTACCGATGAATCATAACGGAAGTTTGCTTCCAGCAGGTAACGATTGTCGAAACCATAGTTTACACGACCTACATAACCGATACGTCCGATTTCGGATTCATTACCGTCGGCATCTTTCCACTGGCTGTCTGCACTGCCTGCAAACAATTGTTCCAGCGATGAAGAGAGCAGTTCTTTACGTTGTGCCCAGAATTTATCTCCAAATTCTTCATATTGTTCATACAGGAACATGGCTCCGATATCATGTTTGCCGAATGTACGGTTATAATTCAATTGCAGGTTTAGTGTATAAGCACTGGTTTCATTGAAATCTTTTCTGACGAAATTACCGTTTTCGGTTCGGGTACGTGTTCCGACAACCGGAGCATCGTCGCGGATGATATGATTGTGTCCGCCTGAAGTCTCATGTATATATAATGTATATTTCTTTCCTGCCTGTTTTTCGTTTTCATAATACCGGCGGTAGTTGAACATGGCATTGGCTGTCAAACCTTCTACCCATGGAATATCCCATTTAGCACTCAATTTCGTGTTCAATGTATTATGTTTTTTTGATACATGGCCGTTTTTGATTGCTTCCAAAATGTTCCAGTTATAGATAGTCGCATTCGGTTGTCCATTTACATAAGCCGGTTCTGTCGACGGGAAATTCAATAAAGCACGATACATGTCGTTCATCAGATCTTTGTCCGAATCATGAGGCCAGTAAGGCGTGCGCTGGTCGCTCATATTACCGTCTACATCCAATCCGATTGTGAAGTTATCCGCCACTTTGGCGTCTACGTTTGAACGGAAACTGTAGCGTTTGAAGTCCAAATTGTCGAAGGTACCGGTCTGGTTGTAGTAACCTACCGACATGTAGTAGTTGATACGTTCGCTACCACCGTTAACGCTCAGGTTATGTTGTGTTGTGAACGGATTTTTCCAGGCCAGATCGAACCAATCGGTACTGTGTGTCTTAAAATATTCCTGTTCGTCGGCAGTATAATAACGTGAGTCTGTTTCCGGAACTCCGTTATACATAAACTGATTGTTCAGATAAACAGTCCTGTCATAAGCGTTCATTACTTCAGGGGTACGGGTAGGACGATCAGTACCGAACAATCCGGAGTAGCTGAACTGTGGTTTCTGATTCTTACCGCGTCTTGTTGAAACAACAATCACACCATTTGCTGCACGCGAACCATAAACGGCAGCCGAGGCTGCATCTTTCAGTACGGAGATGTTTTCGATTGTATTCGGATCCAGCGCATCGAAGTCGGCTTTTTCACGAACGACACCATCGATTACATAAGTCGGATTTGTATTATTTGGAGTATTGACACCACGGATGGTGATCGGGGAAGATACACCGGGCATACCGGATTTATTGTAAGAGAAGATACCTGGCATACGTCCGGCCATCGCATTGGAAATATTGGAAACCGGAATAGTTGCAATGTTTTCAGCAGAGATTGTAGCTACAGATCCTGTCAGGTTCATTTTCTTTTGTGTACCGTAGCCGATAACAACCACTTCATCCAATTTCTGTGTATCCTCTTTCATGGAGATTGTAAAATCGGTTTGTCCCTCCACTTTTACATTTTGAGTCAGGTAACCGATAAAAGATACTTGTAATGTCGCATTTTCCGGAACCTCCAAAGTGAAACGACCATCCATGTCGGTGATTGTACCGATAGTAGTACCGTTTACAGAAACGTTTGCTCCGGTAATAGGACCTAACTGGTCATTGACAATACCTTTGATAGTTTTTGTTTTTTGCTGAGTAGCATTTGCTTCCATGCTTTTCGGGCGCAGGATGATTTGCTTGTCATTTACACTATATTCAATGTTTGCAGCCTTGCAAATTTCATTTAAGATAGTTTCAATTGATTTGTCTTTAACTTTGATGTTTACTTTACGGTCAACATTAACAAGCTTGCTGTTGTACATAAAGTAAAATTCGGAACTTTCTTCAATTTCCTGTAAAACTTGTTCAACAGAAGCATTCCTCATGTCCAAAGAAATTCGGGCAGATTGTGAGTACAAGGTGCTTGCACTTGCCGTACTTAAAAAGCAGGTTAAACAGAATGCAGCGAGTTTCATACGCATTGGAATTTTTGGTAATAAGTCAAAATTAGACTTAAAACCTTCTAGGTTTGATAAATTCTTCATAATTTCACATTATCAAATTTAATTAGGTTTGAAAATAACTTAATTGGGGATTACCATTCGTCAGGTGAGATTTTCGGATTGGTAATTTGTTTGATTGAAGCAGGAAAATGTAACCAGCGTTTTCCTGCTTTTTCTTTAAGTGTCTGTTCTCATATAATACTTCTTTTAAGTTAACATTTATAACATTTGTTTTTATTTTTATATTAGACGTGACGTGCGGGGAAACACCCTATGTTAAAATCCACTTTTTTTCTTTTTTCTTTGATGGTGTGTGTTACTTTATCGTTTTTATGATAACGGTGCGTTGTGAATAGGTGAAATCATCTGTTTGTTTAGGTTCTATCACTGTACATTTTATAGGCGCTGTTTTTTCCAGTAGGAGTAAAACTTCACTTAGTGTCTCTGTGGTAAAAGTAGCAGAATAGTTATAGTCATACAATTCTTCACCTTCCAGTTTGATGTCGACATTGAAATGGCGAGCGAGTCGTTGTACGATTTCATTCATGTTAGCTCGTCTGAATATCATTTTTCCGTCTTTCCATGAAGTTTCGACAGCCAGATTAACTTTGTCAACTTCCATTCTACTGGTATTTTTATAATATACGACCTGTTCTCCCGGACGTAAGGTCCTGGAAACCGGCTGGCCTATTTCTGTGACTTCAATATGCCCTTTTGCTAAAGTTGCCTCTATTTTATCTTCATCTTCATATGCCTTAACATTGAACTCTGTACCGTAGGCACTGACTTGCAATCCATTGGGCGTTAATACATCGAAGCGGTTCGATTTATCAGAAGTTACTTTAAAATATGCTTCTCCCGTCAGTTGTATATTTCTTTTGTTGTCAGTAAAACGTTTGGGATAGGAGATGGAGGAACCGGAGTTTAGCCATACCTCGGATCCGTCGGGAAGGGTGATTTTGGAAATCAAACCATAGGCCGTTGTCAATTCCACTTGTTCTACCGGCAGGTTATTCCATTCCTTCAGCGTATTGAACAGGGAATAGGTCGCGATCAGAACAGGGATTAGCAGTACTGCTGCTGAAGTCCGGATAAAACTCAGGATTTTCTTTTTGTACTTATCAATAGCGATTTGTCTTGAGACTTTTTCCCAGTTCTGCCGGGTGTTTATTTGCTTATGCAGTTTAAGTTCTGCCGTAGTTTCCCAGATAAAACGAATATCATCTACTTCCTTTTTGAAGTCGGGGGAGGATTGTAGCTGTTGCTCGAAAGCGTTCTTTTCTTCTTTAGATAAACGTCCTTCAAGATATGCTATTATATGTTCTGTATGAATATCCACTTTCGCTCTTTTATAAATTAGACGTATAGCATAAAAGATACCCTATGTTAAAGAATGTTTTTATATTACCAGAGTAACAGGATTATAAGTGGGAGGTAATCTTTCAATTCAACACGAAGATGTTTTAACGCTTTTGTCATATAGGCCTCTACTGTCTTGACTGAAATATTATGTTCGACTGCAATCTCAGCATAAGTCATACCTTCGAATCTGTTTTTTTCAAAAACAATCCGTATGTTGTCAGGAAGTTTGGCAAGTGCTGCCGAAAGCATCTGTTCCAGTTCTATCGTTGAGTAGATATCTCCGGAGGTATACCATGAAGTATTATTCTCGATCTCTTTTTGCTGCCAGTTTTGTTCTGTTTCCTGTTTACGTAGGAAATCTATGCAGGTGTTTTTTACACTTGTGATAAGAAAGTTACGGCTAGATGTATTGATTTCTATATTCTTTCTGTTTTTCCATATTTTGAAAAAAGTTTCCTGTACAATGTCTTCGCAAGTCTCCCATCTGTCAATATATCTATGGGCAAAAACACATAAAGGAGAGAAAAATTGAAAAAAAAGAGTACGAAATGCTATCTCGTCATCTTTTATAGCAATTCTCCAAAACAAACTATCAATGGAACTTATCTCCTTCTCCTTTTCCTTCATTTTATCTATCGCAATGGGGGAATATGATTTTTAGCTAGTGCGTAGTTCTTGAAGAACTATTGCATCCACATGATGCAAATATAAGGTATTTTTATTACAAGTAGTTAAAAACCTGACATTAATCAAAAGGATTCTTATATTATAAAAGTTATACATATAGTAATATCCAGGATAAACTTATTGAGTGGTTTTTGTTTTATGGATTGAAAAACAAAATGTTATGTGATGTGGTTTTAACCCGAGTTCTTCAAGAACTCAAATAAAACGACCGCTTTTAATTCTTCTATTAAAATGGTTTTTAACGATTAGAAGTTATGTAAAGATGCAATTCTGTTATTGGCATTATCCGAATAACGGAATTGCATCTTTGTAAACCTGTCTGTTCCGGTGAGATTCGAAAAGTTCTCAGATTTATTTATTAGCCTGTTTCATCACAGGAAGCCATTTGGCATATAATTCTTCTACGATTTCAATCTCGTCTCCCTGCGGAGTATCCGGATAAACGTCTTTGTTAAACGCCCAATCATACTCCCAATTTGTTAAACGAGTATAGAAATCGCTGGCATCCAATGCGGGACGTCCTCCTAATGATTTACGGATATATTGTTCGTCATAGCGCCATTCTCCTTTGGGCTGGGCTTTCAGGTAGCTGATGAATTTCTCCCAACGTGGTTTATAATACCCTTTCATTAAGCCGGCCCATTGACGGTTTGAATATTCAAACAGGTGAGCGGAAGAATGATTTGGACCCCATACTGTAACTAATGTACGGGCATTCCATTCATATAGATCTTTTTCCTCTTCAGTCGTTCCCCATTGGCGTGCTTCTTTAATCCATTTGCCAAGCAGGAAAGTAGAGCGGGTACCCAACAGGCGGTCGAAGTCATCGATCAATGTCAGAAACTGCTCTCCGGCTTGTTGTAACTTTTCGTTATCTCCGGCCAGATAGGCTTCTGTGATTTGTTTTTGTAAAGGCAAAGACAGGTCGGAAAGACACTGGCGCATCACATCCACCAGGTCATAACGGTAGGTGTCGCTTTTTTTCAGATCGTTGGAAGCCTGAAGGAAATGATCGACCGCATCCCATAAACGAACGGTAGAATAAGGGCGACTCAAATCTCCATTAGCGGCAACTTTCTGGATGGTCAAAGCTGGACGGGCGCACATGACACTTTCTGTGCTGGGTAGTCTACCAGCTTTACTTCCATAGACTGTTTCCAGTAAGACTTTCCACCCCTGTTCTGCACCGGCTGGTAGTTTTCCGTAGCGGGCACGTGCATAATCGGTAATCCATTTTTCCAAGTCCGGTGCATCCTGCATCCAGGTTATTTCGGTAGACAGTTCGTAAACGACCGGATTATGTTCGATTGCTTCCGGGAAGAGGCCAATGCCTTGTATATTGCCTCCTTTGGGGCTTTGCTTCAGTTCGTGTGCATTTTGGGCGTATAAGGCCAGGTTACCACCCATGTAAACACGTCCGCCATAGTTATGCAGTACGCCGGCCACATACGGATAGTTCCAGAAGCTATTGAATTTTTCCACATTCCAGCCTCCTAAATCCAGTAATAACAAACGGTCCTGAGGGAATGTGCGTGCAATAGCTTCACGTAACGACCAGGTTTGCATGGCAATAACAGCTTCAGGATCGAAACCGGATGCGACTTCCCATATCACTTTCCCTACCGCTTCGAGATATGACTTTTCGTTGCTGGGAGCTGCTCCTTCATGGAAGGGATCGGCTGCATATATATGATTGGTTCCGTATAATTTCTGTTGTTCTTCCAGAAAGGCTTGTCCCATTTCTTTGAATAAAGGATCGAGAGGATCTAACTGAACGGTTGCTGTGAATGCGTTGCACCAACGATTTTTGTCTTTGATGCGGGCGTCCGGATATTTTTCTTTCAATTTGATGGGGACAAAACCAGTAAAACTTTGCAGGATCGGTGTCATTCCCAGTTCACGCTGGCGTTCAAGTATCTGTTGTCCGAGTATCTGGTGAGAATCGATCCATGATTGGGGCAACGGGCCTCCGTATGTTTCGATGTTTGTCATCCATTGCCATGCCTGGAAAGCCGGACCGACTAAGAATGTACGGATTTCATCGTCATTCATTTTAAACCGGCGTAAGGTGTTTTGCCAGACTGCTTCCTGTCCGATCACTGCCAAAGGCATATTGATTCCGTGCATTGCCATCCAGTCTATTTCACGTTGCCAACGTTCCCAGTCCCACCAGGCCATCGTGTAACTGACTGTGCAGTAATTCAGATAAACGCGGTGGTCGAAAGCGGTGGGGCAGGCCACCTTTTCCGGCACTTCAGGCAATCGCGACGGAAGATTCAGGTTATCTCCGTTCCAGGAAATATGGGCGTTGCAGTAGTATTTCAGATAATGGTATAAAGCGGAGGCCACAGATACTCCGTTGTTACCGCGTAATATGATCTTATGACCTTTCGATTCAATTTCAAAACAATCTTTTCCATCTTTCGCCTGGAGCATTTCCACTTTGAACGAAGAGGCTCTTTCGGGAATGACCCTTTTGATAAGGGCTTCCGAAGCCTTGCGTGCATCGTCTTTAGCCCATATACTGCCTATGGAAAGTAATAGGCAACATACAATCAATCTTAATTTCATTTGGTAAAATATTAATTTAGTATTTATAATGTTTTTCATGTGTAATTACTAAGCAAAGTATCTGAATGTCGAATAATTGACGTATAAAAGCACCGGATACCCTATGAATATTTGAAAAAACTACATTATCGTCTATCTTTACAGCCTGAACAGGAATTAATAAATAAGAATTTATGAATCACGAAAGTACTAATTTTCAGTTTGAAAAAGAAATAGGATGGCAGGATCTCGGTGGAGGTGTGCAACGTCAGATCATGGGATATAATGGTGATCTGATGATGGTGAAGGTGAAATTTGAAGCGGGAGCGGTCGGTGCACCTCATACGCATCCCCATACGCAGGTTACTTATGTGGCAAGCGGCGTTTTTAAGTTTACGACGGATGGGGAAACCAAGGTTGTCCGGACTGGGGATGGCGTTTATATGAAACCGGGAGTTTTGCATGGTTGCGAGTGTGTGGAAGCCGGTGTTCTGATTGACACGTTCAATCCGGTAAGAAAGGATTTTCTATAGAAAGATATGAATCAATTAGTGACGGTGTCTTCAGGCTGTATTTTGAGACTTTGTTAGCCGAGGAATGTTTTTTTCTTGTTAGAAATTCCCCACATTCTTTATTTATGTGGGGAATTTTCCCCCACTGGAGGGGAATGATCCCCATTGCAATGGGGAAAAATTCCCACTGTCATGAGACGTACGTTATAGTTCGGTCCTATAACAGGCTTTTACACACCCCTTATCCCCTCTCAAGAGACTGTGTAAAAACATATCTCAAAAAGATCTTTGACATTTTGTATAGTAAATAGAAAGAAAATTAGTTCTGGAAAAAGTTCTTGTTCTCAAATTTTGGCTGAAATCGACC